>NZ_JBQFLY010000013.1:0-121585 GCF_056531545.1 Ruegeria sp. N10
GGGCGCATGAGCTCGCCCATGCCACCAAGGCGCGCCATCGGCTGAACCGCGACTACGGCCTCTCGCGCTTCGGCAACACGGCCTATGCCCGTGAGGAGATCGTCGCCGAGCTGACCTCGGTGTTCCTTGGCCAGACGCTCGGCTTTACGGCCCATACGCTCGAGATGAATGCCGCTTACCTCTACAATTGGCTGCGCGTTCTGCGCTCGGACAAGGGCGCCATCTTCAAGCACGCCGCTGACGCGCAGCGCGCCTGCGACTACCTGATCGCACGGTCGGAGGCGGGGAGGGCAGGGGCGGACGCCGAGGCCGCCTGACCACAGGGAGAACGGAGACGCCCATGTCACGCAAGGAACCCAAGACGCTGCGAGTGGCCTGCTCTGAAGGTGGCCGCCGCAAGATTATCACCTTCAAGCGCAGTGCCTATTGGTGGAGCGCGTCCGAGGGTGCCTATCCACTCTCGGCAGCGCTCGAGACCATCAAGGAACAGGGTGGCTGGGTCGAGACCATCCCCAACCCGAATTACCGACCCAAAGGGCTGTTAGGGTAGGGCGCCTTCGGCCTCGATTCATCCGCCGGGCGGAAAAGGAAAAGCGGGCTTCGGGAAGGGTGTTTCAACTTCTCAAAGGACAGCCCCATGACCAGCACCGCTCAATCCCAGACAGACAGCCCTGATCCGAGTGTGATCGCGGCGCAGAACGACGCGTTTCGCAAGCTCGCATGCCTCGGGGTGCCGCCCGCGCAGCCTATCCAGGGCCGGATGCATGTGACCCGCTCGCTTATGGAGGCCGGTGACGGCTTCATGGCCGAGGCGGTGAAGGCGACCGGCGAGTTTGCCACGTTCGAGCCTGAAAATGACCCAGAAGGCTGGCACGATTTCGGGGCGGTCGAGGTCCGCGGCGAAACCGTGTTCTGGAAAATCGATCTCTATGAAGCAGACTCGGATTTCCGCTACGGGGCTGAGACCCCGGACAATCCTGCCACCACCATGCGCATGCTGACCATCATGCTGGCGCGCGACTGGTAGAAGGGCAGGGGACACCCCCTCCTGACACCCCAGGCGATGAAGGCCCACTGACCCCTCAAAGGGAAAGTGGGCCTTTTGTCGTTGTGATCCCTGAAGCCGGGGATTGGTCACGCGCGTGAGCGCGCGGGCCACACCTCACCCTCCTGGAAGGATATCCCATGACCACAAGCTTTGCTCCCCTTACCGTTGCTATCGGCGATCTCGTCCCGCATCCCGCCAATGTACGCAGCAACGCGCCGGAAACTTATGACCCCGAGAACATCGCGCATCTGAAGGCCAGCATCGCTGTGCTGGGCCTGCTCCAGCCTCTCCTGGTCCAGAAGATCGACGGCAAATATGCTGTCCTCGCCGGTGGCCGGCGCCATGCAGCCCTGAAGGAGCTGGTTGCCGACAAGGCCACCAAGGGGTTCACAGCGAAGACCAAGGTGGACTGCCGCCTTGTCCCTGAGGACTGCGACGTCACCACGGCGCTGTCGCTCGCCGAGAACATCACCCAGGCACCGATGAATGCCATCGACGAGTTCGAGGCTTTCGCCCGGATGATGGAGGTCGACGGCCAGACGCCCGAGACCATCGCAAAGACCTTCGGCACCACGGTGGCGGCCGTGAAAGGCCGGTTGCGCTATGGCCTGATCCACCCCGACATCCGCGCCGCAGCCCGGGGCAAGGTGATCACGCTCGATACGATGAAGGCCTTTGCCGAGCACCCGAGCCAGGAGGCGCAGTGCGAGGTCTTCGAGGCGCTCACCAAGGACGGTGGCTATCTGCAGGCCTATACCGTCCGTCAGGCCCTCAAATCCCGCGGCGTGCAGGTCAGCGACGACATCGGGGCTTTCGTGCGCGAAGACTACGAGGCGCGTGGCGGTGCTGTCGCGGCTGACCTTCTGGAAGAGCATTCCGTGCTTGAGGATGCGGCGCTGGTCGAGACCATTTTGCTCGAGAAGCTCGGTGCCGCCGCCGAAGAGGCTCGCATAAAGCTGGGCTTTGCCTGGGCCGATGCGATGGTCCGCTATGATTACGCGACCATGGCCGACTACGGCCGCGTCTATCCCGGCCCCAACGAGCCGGATGAGGCTGCCCAGAAGCGCATCGATGAGATCACCGCCGAGCTTGAGAAATTGCAGCTCGAGATGGAGAATGAGGGGCTCGAGGACGGTGCCTACAACGCGCTTTACGACCGTGTGGACGCTCTGGAAGAGGAAGCCCGCGACCTGCAGGAGGCCTACAGTGCCGAGGACCTCGCGCGGTCTGGGGTGATCGCGTCGTGGTCGGGCGGGCAGATCACGCTCCATGTGGGCCTCGTGCGCCCCGAGGACACCGTCAAAGAGGAGGGCGCGCGCGGCACCTCGGCCAACCCGACCGGGGAGGAGGCCCCGGACGCCGGCGAAATCACTTATCCAGCCTCACTGGCCGAGGATCTCAAGACCGAGCGAGCCATGGCGCTTGGGGCCGCGATGGCGCTGCATCCGGAAGCCACGCTCGATCTGACGCTCTTCAAGCTGGTCAGTGACGTTCTGGGCACCGGCGTGAGCGTTACGCAGGCCATCAAGGTCGAGGCCCGCAAGGAATACCGCAACCACGCCAAGATAGACGAGATCGACGCAACCTCGCTCGAGCAGGTGGCGGCGGCGCATGATGCGCTGGACCTCTCGTGGCTTGATGACGCCCGTTCTCCCGCGGATCAGTTCGCGGCGTTTCGGGCTCTTCAGGCAGGGGAGAAGGCAAAGCTCGTCGCCTATGCCACCGCCAGCACCACGCAATCCTGCTTCGCGCGGGACCGCCAGCGCGACAGCCTGATGCATGCGTTCGAGATCGAGATCATGCCGGACATCCGCGCCCACTGGACGCCGAACGCGGCGCTCTTCAACCGCTTCAAGAAGGCCTGGCTGCTGAAGATCCTCGGCGAGGAACTGGGTCTGGCCCAGGAGGCTGTGACGCTGGCCTCTTCGAGCAAGAAAGAGATCGTCGCCTTCTGTGACAAGCTCTTCGCCGAGCCCTTCGCCACGCTGACGGATGCACAGCGCGCTGCCGTGGCCGCCTGGTGCCCGCCGATGATGCAGACGGCCGGTGTCGCCTGTGATGAGGTGGAGCTCACTGCGGACACCCCGGACCCTGACGGCGAGGTCGCGCAAGCGGCCTGAGCCATCATACGACCCGCGCGAGGCATTTCCTGCGCGGGTCGACCCTCCCACACCCAACGGAAAGACATCCCCATGGCTATTCTCAAGTTCTCTGCCTCCGCAGTTGCGGCGCAGATCGCGCATGCGCGCGCCTGCAAAACCTTCCTGCCCAACTGGAACGGGCCCGTGGACAGGCCCGCCCTGATCCTCATCGTCGGCAATGGTGTGCATCTGCGCTCGAACGGCATCGATGGCACGACCACCCGCATCGTCACCACCGAACAGGCCGATCCGTCCTTTGCCTTCGCCGACGGCATGAACCCGTTTCGGGATACCGACTGGATGGCGCAGCGCCGCATGGCGTTCCGCGATCTGACCGGCCAGTTCTACACCGACATCCTGGATGACGTGCAGGTGCTCATCGACCGGGGGCGGGGGGCCATCCGGCTCGCCACCGATGGCCACAGCATCCGCGTCTTCGTGCGCCGGGCTTCGGACTATCTCATCGGCGGGACCTACGAAGTGCCCTCGGGCCTCGGCGGTACCTTCCGTGTCATCCTCAAGGATGCCTGCGACACCTTCGCGATCGTGCAGAACTGCGGCAATTGCGAGGATTTCGACGCCATGCAGCCCTACCGCGTGCCGCTCGATGCGCTGATGGAACTCGATGACCGGAGGGCGGCTTAACGCGCCCTTTCTCAAACAAGCATCGCCAATACCCTGCCGGGCCTGCGGCCCTCTCGGGACATTGGCGACAACAATTTTCCCTACGAGAGAAAGGACTCTGAAATGGGTTGGCTCTTCTACACCGACGGCCGCGTCAAAACCTACGCGGATGAGAAAGCGGAGATTACCAGGCTTTGTACCTTCGAAGGCGACAGGCGCAGAACCGAACTGATCAAGGCCTGCAAGGTCGGCTCCACCTGGTATGCGGCGGCAAGGGTCACCAATCTCGACGGCACCGCTGTCGAAGACGCGACCTATGTGACCGATGTTGATGGCTCCATCACGTTCGGGGCTGTCTTCCTCACCCGATACGATGACGGCTGCTGGGGCTACAAGGACATGGAGGAAAGCGCTGGCCCGAACGCGTCGCGCGCGCCCCTTGGGCTGATCGATCTCCTCTCCGACCTGAAAGACCCGGACAGCTACGCCAAGGACTGGCGTCAGCGCTGCCGGGATTGGGCTGCGATCCCGGACTACGAGGAAGGCGACAAGATCAAGCTCGCAGCACCGGTGACGCTCACCGATGGCAGCACCTGCCAGATCGTCACCGCGACGCACTACAAGAGGGGGCAGCAAAAGCGCCGCTGCTACCGCATCGAGGAAACCGGTGGACTCGTACGGCTTTCGAAAGCCTCGCTTGCGGGCTCGGAGCTGCTCAGCTCCGCGAAGGGTTCTGCTAGCCCGGTGCTGGCGGAGTATCTCGCGGGGCGAAATTAGGTCCTGCGCCGAACCGTTGATCGACCTGCCCGGCGACAGCAGATCCTGCGGCTTGTCTTGACAAGACAATGCAAATGCATTACCTGTCGCGGGTAGCAAAGACCCTTTTCTTTTAGGAGACTGCCATGACAGTCCTCGCACAAGATGTCTCGAAGCTCACGGATCGGTATCAGACGACCGTGCCGGCGGGTGTGCGCAAACAGCTCAAGTTGGGCAAGGGCGACCAGATTCGCTACTGCACCGAGCCGAGTGGCAGGGTCTATATCGAGCCCGTGCGCAGCGACGAGGAAGATCCCGCGCTCGGCGCCTTTCTCGATTTTGTCGAGGCCGATATCAAGGCGCATCCGGATCGCATTCGGGCGTTTGATGGGGCTTTGCATGACCGTCTTGCAGCACTGGTCGGAGAGGTTGAGGTCGATCTCGATGCGCCGCTATCGCCCGAGGATGAATGACCGGCGATAGCGTGCCCGCCAAAGCGCCCCTTGTCGTAAACGGATGGTCGATTTATGCGCATCCGCTCTTTCTGGACCAGCTCGAAGGGCTGATTGAGGAGGTTGAAGCGCGTAAGGCACGCGATCCAAAGACCTGGCGCAAGAAAAACCCGACGAAACGGCTGGCCGCCATCTTCAAGCTGGTGACCGAGGCCATACCGGCGGATCCGGGTGCCGCGGCGTTCCGGCAAGGCAGTACACTCGGCGATCACCGCAAACACTGGTTCCGGGCGAAATTCTTCCAGCAGTATCGGTTGTTCTACCGGTTCAACAGCGATGCGAAGGTCATCGTGGTGGCATGGGTGAACGACGACAAGACCCTGCGCGCCTACGGCAGCAAGACAGATGCTTATGCGACGTTCAAAGGGATGCTGGAAGATGGCAATCCACCTGACAATTTCGACGCGCTCTTGGAAGAAGCTGCGGCGGCGTACAAGCGGTTCGAGACGTCCCTTGAAGCGGCGCCCGATCGGTAGGTGGCCCGGTTAGCTGTGAACCTTACGGCCTTGACGTTTACGGCACCATTGTGGGTGATGTAGCATCAACCCATCGCATAGTCGGAGAAAGCGCAATGGACCCAACGGGTAAGGAACAGCCGCACTTCGGTCTCGAGGAGCATTTCCGTGGCGGCTGATGTCAATTCGTATGACGCGTGGTTTCGCGCGCAGGTACAGGCCGCGCTTGAGGATGCGCGCGCTGGAACTTCACAGGTTCAGGTAATGCAGGCCGCGCAGGCTTTGATTGATGCGAAGCGCCAGGGCCAATCCAAGCCCTGACCAAGCCTTGGAGGTCAGCGCTGTCTGACCTCGTCACCTAGAAAAGCAAAAGCGGGCTTTTTGTCCTTTGGAACTCAGACCCTGAACCAAAGGAAAATCCCCATGACCAAGCCCAAACCGGCAAACCTGGCTACCTCAATCTCCGACGCTAACCTCGCCTCTGCCCTCGCGCAGATCGGCGCGGAGGTCGACCACCAACCCCTGCGCAGCTCCGCGCTCGCGCGCAGCATGCGCGAGACGTTTCATGGCAGCGATGCCGGCGGTGCCTGGGACTGGCGCATGGCATATGACCTGATGCAGGCCGCGGCTGTCCAGGTGCTGCTGCGTGGGGACGGCGTGGCAGGTGACATCGCCGCTGCAAGGCTGCTTGCCTCGCGGCTGCTGACGGAAACGCGCCGCTCCGAGCAGCAGATCCGGCTGCAGCAGTTTTCCACGCCGCTGCCATTCGCGGCGCTGGTCTTACGGGCCGCGGCGATCCGCAAGGGCGAGACCGTGCTGGAGCCATCCGCCGGCACTGGTGCCCTGGCCGGTTTCGCCGCCCGAGCTGGTGCCACCCTTGTGCTCAACGAGATCGACCCCTTTCGCCAGCGCCTCCTGCGCGTGGTCTTCGGCGGCGAGGTGACGAGCCATGACGGCGAGAATATCGACGATCTGTTGCAGACACCGGTCTTGCCCGATGTCGTGGTGATGAACCCGCCCTTCGCCTCTTCGGTCGACCGATCCCGCGACAAGCACATCGCCGCCAAACATCTCATCGCGGCCGCGAAGCGCCTGGCACCCGGTGGGCGGCTGGTTGCGATCATGCCGCTCGGCTTCACGCCCGAACGCGATGCCGCGCATTGGTCCCGCGCCTGCGGCCCCCTTACGCCGCGACTAGTGTTGACGATGCCGGGGCAGGTTTATCGCAAGCTCGGCACTTCTGTCGAAACCCAACTCATGGTCTTCGACAAGGTGCAGGTGGACGGCGAGTTCATCCGCGCCAGTGTGTGCGATCTGGATGAAGCCCTTCCTTTTGTCGACGCCGTGGCCGCAACCCGGCCCGAGATGCGCCCCGTACAACAGGCAGTGGCGATCCCTCACGTTCGGCGGACCGTTCTATCATCTGCCCCGCGCAAGACCCCAGCTGCGCCTGTCACCGCTTCCAAACCCCGGGCCAATGCCGTCTGTCCGCTCAGTTTCACGAGCCTTCAGACTCCGCGCGACAACACGCCCATCTCGGACATCTATGCGCGCTACCGGCCGCAGCGGATCGAGATTGCGGGTGCGCAGGAACATCCCACGCCGCTCGTTGAAAGCATCGCCATGGCCTCGGTTGCCCCGCCCATGCCCTCAAACATGGGCAGTGATGACTTGCGGCTGCCCGCACGGTTGATCGGGGAGGGACATCTCTCCGAGGCGCAGCTGGAAACCATCATCATGGCGCATGATGCCCATGGGCGCGATCTGCCCGGTCGGTTTACCATCGATGACGACCAGACCAAGCTGACGCGCGCCGATGATGACCCTAATGCACGGGCCTATCGCCTCGGCTATTTCCTCGGCGACGGCACCGGTTGCGGCAAAGGGCGGGAGTGCGCAGGGCTCATCCTTGTGAACTGGCTGGCCGGGCGCAGGAAGGCGATCTGGGTCTCCAAATCCGCCACGCTTATCGAGGACGCGATCCGCGACTGGACCGATCTTGGCGGCTCGCCCGCCGACATTCAGCCGCTCTCCAAATGGAAACCGGACCAGACCATTCCGATGGGCGACGGTATCCTCTTCGTGACTTACGCCACGCTGCGCTCGGCAGGCAAATGCGGCACCACGCGGCTGAGCCAGATGTTTGAGTGGATGGGTGAAGACTTCGACGGCGTGCTGGCTTTTGACGAGGCCCATGCCATGCAGAACGCCGCAGGGTCTGAGCAGGGCAGGGGGGGCAAACCCTCCCAGCAGGGCCTCGCGGGCCTGCGTCTGCAACTGGCAGCACCCCGCGCCCGCGTCTTCTACATCTCGGCCACGGGTGCCACGAGCGTGCACAACCTGGCCTATGCCGCGCGGCTAGGGCTCTGGGGGCAGGGGCCGGAATACCCCTTTCCAAGCCGCGAGAGCTTCGTTTCTGCGATGGAAGCCGGCGGCGTGGCTGCCATGGAGGTGGTCGCGCGTGATCTCAAGACGCTCGGCCTCTACACGGCCCGCGCCCTCAGCTTTGATGGGGTGGAGTATGACGTGCTCGAACACGCGCTCACTCCGGCCCAGATCGAGATCTACGACGCATACGCGGCTTCGTTTCGGACGATCCACCACAATCTCGAAGCCGCGCTGACGGCGACCGGCGTCAACGACGCCTCTGGCGAGACCAATGCCTCGGCCGCACGCGCCTCGGCCAAATCCCGCTTCGAGAGCACGAAACAGCGCTTCTTCAACCATCTCCTGATGGGCATGAAGGCGCCGACCATCATCCGCGCCATCGAGGACGATCTGGCGGCAGGCAACGCCTGCGTCATCCAGGTGGTCTCGACGGGTGAGAGCCTGCTGAAACGCCGACTTGAGACAATGGACCCGGAGGACGAGCTGGTCGAGGGGGCCTTGACGCCGCGCGACTATGTGCTGGGCTACCTCGAACAAGCCTTCCCGATCCACGCGCAAAAGCTCGTGGAGATCGACGGTAACATGGTGGCGGAACCCTTGCGGGATGAGACCGGCGCACTGGTTGTCTCGCGCGAGGCGCTCGCTCTGCGCGATGCGGCCATGATGGAGTTGATGACGCTGGCGCCGATCCCCTCGGCGCTCGATCAGATCCTCTGGGCCTTTGGTGAAGAGGCTGTCTCCGAGGTCACGGGCCGGTCCATCCGGCCCCTCAAGGCCGAGGATGGTCATCTCTTCATCGAGAAGCGCGCCGCCAGCAGCAATTCCTCCGAGACCCAAGCCTTCATGGATGGAGAGAAGGATATCCTGATCTTCTCGGATGCGGGTGGCACGGGCCGGTCCTATCATGCGGCGCAGACAGCAAAGAACCAGAAGCGTCGGCGTCACTACCTGCTGGAGCCCGGCTGGCGCGCAGATGCGGCCATCCAGGGGCTCGGCCGAACGCATCGTTCGGCCCAGGTCAGCGCGCCGTTCTTCCGGGTCTGCACCTCGGATGTGCATGGCGAAAAGCGTTTCACCTCGACTATAGCCAAGCGCCTCGACCAGCTGGGGGCCTTGACCAAGGGTCAGCGCGAGACCGGCTCGCAGGGCATGTTCCGCGAGGAGGACAATCTCGAAAGCCCGATCGCACGGGCGGCGCTGCGTGGGTATTTCGCCGATCTTGCCGCCGGGCGCGCTGAGGCGATGAGCTACGAGAGCTTCACCGACTGGACAGCCCTGCGGCTGATCGACAAGGACGGGGTGCTGCTCGAGGAGCTGCCGCCGATCCAGCGGTTTCTCAACCGGGTGCTTGCCCTTCCCATCCACATGCAGAACGCGCTCTTTGCCGAGTTCATGCGCCGGATCGCTGATCAGACGGAACGGGCGCGCGCGGCGGGCACGCTCGATCTCGGCGTGGAAACCCTGCGCGGCGAAAAGATCGAACAGGTCTCCACAGAGGATCTCTGGACCTGCCCGAAATCTGGCGCCGTGACGCGGATCATCGGGCTCGAGGTGACGGACCCGGTCCACGTGCTGTCGGCGGATGACGCCATATCGCGCAATCCCGACAAGCTGGCGATGGTTAATCGCGCCTCCGGTCGCGCGGCGCTCATCTCGGCGCGGCCCATGCAGATGTATGATGCGGACATCGTTACGCTGATGCGCAAGTTGGTGCGGCCAAACGGGTCGAGCTATCTCGAAGAGGCGCGGTTCGAGTCCTCGGCCTGGGAAGAGATCAGCAGGCCCGAGTTTGCAGGACTTTGGGATGCCGAGGCTGCATCCCTGCCAAAAACCACCACGACCAAGCTTTACCTGCTGACTGGGCTGCTGCTGCCGATCTGGAAGGACATTCCGACCACCAATGAGCGTATCTACCGCGTCACGCCGGACGGGGCGACCGCCATGATCGGGCGCACGCTGAGTGAGGAAGGGGCGGCCGCGCTGCGCGCCCGCTTCCTCGTCTCCAATCCCCAAACACCGGAGGATATGCTGACCGCCGCCCTCGGCACCACCGTACCTGTGGATCTGGGCCGGGGTCTGACCCTGACCCGTCGCCGGGTCGCAGGCGAGATGCGCCTTGAGTTGGGCGGCGTGGACAGGGGCATGATTGATGGCCTCAAGGCCCTCGGCTGCTTCACCGAGATCATCGCCTTCCAGCTACGGGTGTTCCTGCCGCATGGGGACGGGATCGACACGGGCCGCATTCTGGCCCGGATCGTTGGGCAGGGAACCACCAAAGCGGCAGAACAAGCCGCCTGAAAAGTCAAAGCGGGCTTTGGGTCGGGCGTCGCGGATCGGGATTTGGCCGGTCTGCGCTTTCCGGCCGTGCGCTGACCAATGCCACGCCCGGCCCCCCAAATTCAGATAAGAGGACAGACCCATGACCAATCCCCAGATCGATTATGCCGCAATGGCGGCTCAGTGGCGTGCAGAGCGCGAAACCACCTTGAAGGCAACCCGAGCGGAACTGATCGCGCAATTGCGCGCGCTTGGCATCAACGAGGTCACCGCCGAATACGAAGGCTATGGCGACTCCGGCAATGTCGAGAATGTGAAGGTTCAGCCTGCAGAGGTCCGACTGCCGGAGGCGCTTGCCACAGAGATTGGCGATTTCGCCTGGTCGCTCGCCTATCACCATCACCCGGGGTTCGAAAATAACGAGGGCGGCTACGGCACGCTGACCTGGGACTTGCGCAACGACAGCATCACCCTCGATCACGCGGACCGCTATGTCGAATGTTCGCACAGCTATGTCGAGGGTCTTTGAGATGGCCCATCCGCTTCATCATGCTGAAAGCTCTGCCCGGAAATTCGGCGGGGTGCCGTCTGACTATCAGTCCATACATGACTGGTTCGATGCCTCGAAAGAGCACCTCGCGCTCTTCACGCACCGGGCCTTGCGCCACCATACCCAAGGTCTGTTCGATGCTGAACGTGTCTTCGGCCTGACCCTGACCAATAGCGCGGGTCGGGACATCCCCGTGCGCTGGATCGGCGAGCAGCATGTCCGTGAAGACTGCCAGGGCCGCATCCCGAGCATGGCGGACTGGCTGCGACGGATACAGCCTGAGCCATGGATGGCCAATGGCCACATCGACCGGCATTCCGGCGATGAGCCCTGCGGCGACCCAAGGGTTGCCTGGGCCTCCGAGGTCGTGGCCGGAAGAACGGTTCTCGGCCTGAAGGATTGGATGGCGGCGCGCGCGACGCAAGCCACGCAAAGCGCATGACAGGACCCGGCTTTTTGCCAAACGAATGCAGCGCGGAAACTCGGTTGGACGACCGGGCTTCTTGCATCGTTTCCCACCATTCGTCGTCTGGAGGACCTTATGACACTCGATGAAATCAAGGCCGCCGTGGATGCCGGGCAGACCGTGCACTGGGCCAATACCGGCTACGTTGTCCACAAGGACCGGCTCGGTCAGTACCTCATCACCTATGTGCCGAATGATAGCTGCATCGGCCTGACCGACCGAAGCGGGCACCGGTTGAACGGCAAAGAGGCGGAGTTCTTCATCGCGCAATCGAAGGACGCCGCGGAAAATCCGGGCCGCCAATCAAGATCAGACGGACAGGAGAGGGGCGCAGCACCCGGGCGCGCGGTGGCACACCCATTCGGACGACAGCCCTGACCCACGGGCGGGGATGAAAGGAAAGCAGGCTTTCTGATTTGTGATCCCAGGAGGGGTCGAGAAAGCAATCCCGGATGCGCTGGCAAGAACGTCAGGCACCGGCCAATCCAAGAAGGAAATATCCCATGTTCGCAGGAACCCTCACCCGCAATGTCGAGACCGCAGCCGCCGAGTACACCGGCATGATCCACTCGACGCGCTTTGATATCGCTATCCAGCTGGAAGCGCGGGCCAAGATGTCCGAACGCAGCCCGGATTACGACGTGACGGCGGTCAACAAGTCTGGCCGCAAGGTGCGCATCGGTACGGCCTGGAACGAGACCGGCACGACCAGCGGCAATCCCTACATCTCGATGCAGATCGATGTCGGTTTGGGCCCGTTCCGCGTCAATGCCGTGCAGACGAAGGAAGCGCGCGCGGCCCAGAGCGGCGAATTCGAGATCATCCCGCTGGTCTCGAACGGCCTGATGAAATCCGGCTCGATCTCGGGCGAGCTCACCGCCATGGACGCTGAAAACGCCTTCACCGGCTACATCGCCAATATGATGTTCGATCTGGAGTTCATGCTGATCGAGAACAGCTACAAGTCCGAGGAGACCCACCCAGACTACCGCATCGAGGTCAGCTCGCCCCGGGGCACGCCGATCCGCGTTGGCTCGGCGTGGATGGCGAAGAGCAGCCGCACGGGCAATGACTACCTTTCGCTGCTGATCAACACGCCCGATGGTGATCTGCGCGTGAACGCCGTGCAGAACGAAGAGCAGCGCGGCGGTCAGACCTTCTCGATCATCCCGTTCATCGATAGCGGTGAGCCGTCGCACGATGCGGGCGCGGGGCTGTCGCTGGTCGCGTGACCTTGGTACGAGGCTTGAACATCTGAACTGCAAGGGGAGCCGTGGGTTCACGGTTCCCCTTTTGCTGTGCTTGCTTCAATAGAGCGATCGAACTGCCACTTCATATGGCGTTCCGGTGTAGATGAGACTGCTAGATCGGAAGTGCCGCGCGGAGTTTCGATTAAAGTCAGACTTGTACAACTGCTTGAGCGGCAATCAATGCGTCAACAGCAACTTGAACCTCGGCGTAGAGCTCGGTGTCCAACTCTGCTGCGTCGATTTCCACAATCAGTGCGTAGCGTACGGAAGGCAAACTCTCAGCGAGAAGCTTTTTCGACTTCCACCAACCGGTGACTGGGTGAACAGCCAGCAAGTTGCGCCGCGCCAGATCTGAAGCCCTGCATGTCAGCTGATCTATATGGAGCGACCCGACATGGCGCCGATTGCTACCGAAGTCCCAAAGATCATCTTCGTCGCTTGCAGGACCATCGGGCTGTTCGGCCGCCTTGCTGATCCGGGCCAGAAATTGGGCTTCGTTCTCGCCAGCGCGATTGAGTTGGAAACGTAAGTTGTGGGACGCGTAGCGATACCGAACGCCGCGCGAGGCTTCGGACGGGTTCGGAGCGATAAAGCTACTGAGTGCCACCCGCAAGGTCACATCGGCATTGCCGAGCGCGCGCAAAGCCTCAACGGGCCAGGGAAGGGCGAACAGCTTCATTTCATTGTGGACATCACCGCCGGTCTTCTCTGAAATCCCGTACGGCGTAATCGTATCTTCCACGATGAGGGTCAGCGCGTTCGACGCGCTGCGGCGGGCACGCGCCATGTCCGGCACACCATACCCATAGCGCTGAAAAAGGGGCGTGAAGTGACCCTTGTTTGGCTGGGCCGGCAGATGCGCACGCATCTGCTGCGTCCACCGCGCTGACGACACGTAGAGACCACGCACTGTCTCGGGCCAAAGCGTCGGATAGTCCGACCAGAGTTCCGTTACATCCTTCGCGGCAAGCGCGGTCGCCGCGCTGGTATCGAAGGTGAATGTGAAGGATCGGACTGGGTAATTGTGGTGAGTCGAAAGCAGCGATAACCATCCATGCCGCATTGGCGGTGGCATGGCACTTAGCGCCCAGTTTCCACCCTCAAGGACGACGTCCGGCTTGTTCGGCCAATGGGACGACCACGATGCAGTTCTCGAAGCTGGCGATAGATCGCCGAATGGTGCAAGCGCCTGGGCCGGCTCTCCGTCTGGCAGTACGGTCTTCTCTGTAAAGGCCCCAACAGACAGAACATTCCATGCCTGGGCCGGCGACTCGATTTCGTTGTCTTCGTGATCGCATCGGTCCAGGTAGTTTCCGGCACCAAAGGTGAAGTTGTCGGTATTCCCTGCGGAGACAAGCACCAAGCGTTGTTGTTTCACCTCACCTGAAACACCGGCGGCGAGCTGATCGACCTCCGTCGACCATGACGTCGGCGCGCCGTCATGCGGGGTGTCCTCACCCGTCGTCGTGGTCATGGTGAAGGTCCGGCGCCGGGGGCCGACCTGTTCTACTGTATTGATCGCCTGCCTGGTAACCGCGCCGAGGAGATGATGCGGGTTCATCCCTGCATCAGGCAGCAGCTTCACGGATTCCAGACGGTTCACGACAGAAACCGGATTCGCCTGGTGCAGTTTCGGCGTCAGGTCTCCAAAGAGCGCCAGTCCTCCCATCTGCGTGCCATGGCCCTTCACATCCTCCAGCCCCCAGGCCGGGTTGGCGGCATGTCGGTCATCCACGCTGAGCGCCGGCTGAATGAGAGGATGCGCGCGACTGACACCGGTATCCAAAAGCGTGACGTAGCTAGGATCGGGATTGTCAGTGTAGGTCGTACGACCCGCGAGTTCGTCGACCCACTGCGCCTGTTCTGCCACCGGCAAGCCGTCGAAGAAATCCGCTGTGATGGTGGGAGCAGCAAGGGCGCGCACGCCGCCTAGTCGGCGGACGGCTTGGGCGAGCTGATTGCGATCGGCCTCTACGATCACAACGATATCTTCGGGAAACTCCAGCCGATCTGCTCCCACGGTAACGCCATAGTTTGGTGCGGCCGCGACGAAACCTTCGGTCATTTGAGGCTCGAGCCAAACCTCCCAGACGGTCGCAACATCCGCTGCTGGAAATTTGCCTGAAGGGCTGCGCCAGAGGGCACGCAATCCCGCTTCCGTGATGGCAGCGACGCTCTGCACTAGATCCGCGTTCTTCGGACGGCCTGGGATGAATTCACCATCCTTTTCCCGGTCGGGTGTGTCTTCCGTCCGAAACTGCTCGACCTTCTTGCGCAGCTTTTCAATACCCTTGGCTGTCGCAAACACCGTCGCGCGCTCTTCGGTGCCACCGGGATCAGGGGTCTCGGCGACGCGAAGGAGAGTCAGGCCACTAGCGTCGAGGCTGCCTTTCTTCAGGCGCTCGTCGATACGCGAGCGTACTTCCAGATAGACGCCGGGAAGTTCGGCTGCTGGAATATCTGGCAGCGCGTCGATGGCCTGAAGCAATGCTTGGGCGTGCGCCGCGCGATTGGGGACATCACTTGGTCTTTTGGACCCGCCCCCGCCCTTTGCTTGGAACGGGCGAGGTTGTCCGAGATTGCGAAGGTGGAAGTGCCGAAGGTCTCGTGCCATTGTCATCGGTCCCTAGTTCTTGGAGCGACCGTCGGCGTTCGAGGGCATCAAGCAAATCCTGTGTCGCAATCTTGTCGGTATCATTCAGAACAGCACGTCGAGCGGCATCTTCCGCCGCTGCCACAACATCGGCCGTTGAGAGGCCTGTGGCAACGTCTATAACCCGTTTCCATCCCATGCGAGCGAGTGAGAAGCCGATCAAACGGCGTTCGAGCGCCTGCCGAATGGCAGGGCCATCGGGCATGACATATGGCAAAACAAGATCAAAGCGGCGCAGCACAGCGCGGTCAAGAATTCCCGGCAGGTTTGTAGTGGCAATGACGATCGAAGGCCCGGTATCCTCATCCAGGAATTGCAGGAACGAGTTCAGAACCCGCCGGGCCTCACCGACATCGTTCTCACCGCCCCGGGCCGCGGCCAAAGCGTCGATTTCGTCGAAGAGATAGATACCGCGCGTCGTCTTGACGGCATCGAATATCATCTTCAGCTTCTGCGCTGTTTCACCCATGAATTTTGTGATCAGTCCGTGGAGCATGACCGAAAAGAGAGGGTACTGCAGCTCACCGGCAAGCGCTGAAGCACTCAGGGTCTTGCCGGTTCCGGGAGGACCGGAGAGGAGAACGCGCCGCCGTGGCTTCAACCCTTTCGCCTCGAGCTTTTCGCGCATTCGTGTCTCTACAACGAGATGCGCGAGTTCGCTCTCAATCCTGTCTGGCAAGATGACATCGACGAGGCGCTCGGTCGGATAGGACGCGGCAAGGAACTCCGCCAGATCACCGCGGGGTGTTGCGATAGGAGTGATCGCAGGGGTTCGCTTCGAAGGCGGCTTCTGTCCCGCTTCGGCCCATTGTCGCAACTGTTCAGCCAGACGGGTATGTCCCTTCTGCTCTTCAGCCGCAGAGAGTTGCATCGCCAGATCGTAAAAACGATCAGCGTCCCCTTCTGCGTGGCTCTTGACGAGACCGATGAGTTGTTGGGCGGAAGCCAAGGTCGAGTTGCTCTTTCTGAATGATCATTTTCAATGATACTAAGGTCTTTTCTACATTCGAACCCCTCAGCAGACCAGACAATTTGCGCTGTTTGGAAGCAGAGTGTGTCGGTTTTGTGCTCTCGAGCATCGACTTGGATGCTTGCCTTGCGGCCTCCCCCGCTCGGCTTCGCGTGTCGCAGGGGAGAACGGCCCTTCGGTCCGTCGCGCATTCGGCCATGCGGCCTCACCGCGGCGTCACACCCGGCATCCCGGTTTGCCCGCCTCGCGAGCACGTCCCTCCCCGGCCGCTCCGCCGGATTGCGCTCTGGTCTGTTTTGCGGAGCAAAACGATCCCGCCGCTTCATCCGTCTTCCGCGTCCGGTCGGGCCGTTTGCCTGCTCGGGTCGGGCAAACCTACCGTCAAAACACACACACATGAGTGCGGAAGCATATCCTCCGGATGGCCCCCAAATCAGCCCGCGTCAAGGATCGCAAAACTTTTCGGCGAGGGCGGTACATATGGCTTGGGGCGATCCCGTGCGTGAGCGCGGGCCTGTGTCGGGTGCTGCGCTCGTAAAACTTTTGCGCCCGGCAAGCCGGCGGCTGCGCCGTCCCTGACCCGTGCAGATTCGGAAACCAGGCATTCGGCCATGCCCCCACACTCACGTGGTGGCCTAGGAACCGAATACTGGAGACCAGACATGGCTTACGACACCGCAAACACCTACGAGACCATCGAACTTTTCGGACTGACCGAGAAGGACGCGCAGCTGCCGATCCCGGAAGATCACATCCTGACCGACCACATCATCCGCGAAAGCTTCGAGGCTTTGCTCGGGCAGCTGCGCAATACCGGGCTTGAAGCCGAAATCGAACCGCTGGCCCATGGGCTCGCGACGATCCTGCAGCGGCGCAAGGTGGCGCTTAGCAAGGAGGTCGACCGCACCGCCGACAAGATCGGCGCTCTGGCAAAATCCCACGACGGATCGGAGATCGCCGAGACCGCGCTCGAAGAGGCGCAGATGCGCTTTCTGCAGCTGCGCGAGATTGTCAGCGCCATCGAGGTGATGAGCGAGGCTGCGGCGGAATGCTACGAGATCGAGACGGGCCACGCCTTCATCCCGGCGGCCGGGTCGCGGGCGAGCGTCCGGGCGCAAGAGACCGGGGCGGTCTTCGAGGCGCGGCAGCTCCTGGAGCAGCACGACCGTGAAACCGCCGCGAAGTCGAAAGTCGAGGGGGTTCCCCTGATCGTCTCAGGCGCTACAGACTGGACCGATGTCGATGTGATCTTCAACACGCTCGACAAGGTGCGGGACCGGATCAAGCAGAACCGCAACCAGGAGATCTTCCTCTGCCACAAGGGTGGCAAGCACGGGGCGGAGATGATTGCGGCTCGGTGGGCCCGGGCACGCGGGATAGCACAGGCGCGCTTTGATCCGCGCTGGTCCGCGCACGGGCGGGCGGCACCGTTCAAGTGCAACGACGAAATGCTGGACGACAAGTTCGCGGCGACGGGGGTTGTACTCTTCGGCGGCAACGGGGTCGCGCTGAACCTCGGGCAAAAGGCGGAAGCGAAAGGTCTGACGGTCATGCGGGTTGCGGACCCGGCTAAGAAGACTGCGCAGGATTGAAGAGAGGGGGTCGCGCCTGGCGCGGCCCTTTCGTCATGTCTCATGGCGCCTGCGGTCGGTCACGCGTTATCGGCAGTCTGCGGCGGCCAGCACCGTTATCCCTCTACCCAGTCCGTCAGAGTGCGGCCCATCCGCATCGGTATGGGCTGGGGATGGTGCGCACTTCACGCACATCGTCAGCAGCGCAAGACGCGAGGGGTCGAGACGTCGCACATGAGGCTGACGACCTGCACGTCCCTCGGGGCGTGTTTCGGAACATCGCATCCACGCGGGCGGGCTCCGTCAGCACCCCGGCCAGGCTCGGGGGGACGCGGACGCGGATGGTGGCGGCTGCGTGATGGCAAGGGTCATCCGGATCACTCCTTTTTGCTCATAGATGTGGATCGCACGGGGTCGGCCCGTTCGTGCCCTCAGCTCACGCTTCGGCAAGCACAAATACGGCTTCCACGGCTGGCCGCAGACCCTCCGCATTTGCGCTTGCGACCGGGCCTCTTGCCCCCGTGCCGGGTGATCCCCATCGCAACAAGGAGTAACCCAAATGACCAACCACTACGTCGCCACCGTCCCCGTCAAGTTCACCGACACCGATGGCCAGGAGCGCACCCGTTTTCAGCGCGTGGGCGCGATGTTCCGCAACACCCGCAACGGGGACGGATCGGAGTTCTTCAGCCTCAAGCTCGACTTCCCGGTCGCGGTCTCGGAGCTGGTGATGTTCCCGCCGAGCGCGAAAGATCCCCAGGACTGAATCCTCTGACGAGGATGGGCTGCCCCAGGACGATCTTGGGGCGGCCCGATCCCTGTTCCAGGGATGCCGCGTCCGGCGGTCAGATCGCCCGAGGCGACTTCACGAAGCCGTCGGCCGCTGCGCGTTCAACGGACGCACTCCCCCCGAAATGATCAGGCCGCGACAGGGCGGCCAGTCAGCCTCAAGGGGGCCATCCACAAAAACCTATCGGCCAGGGCCTCCCGGTTTTTGCGGCAGAGATTTGGCAAGCCAAATCTGGCCCTCCTTGACCCTACCTGTCCGCCCTGTCGGTAGGGTTTGCGCCCGCCCGCGGTTCCGTCCGAACACATGGGTGTTCGGCCAGACCCGCGGGCGGTGCTGGCGGACGGGACCCCTAGGACAGGTGGGTCGCCCGGTGGTGAGGGCGGCAGAGCCGCGTCCCTGCGGGCCGCGGGGGAAGCGGACACCAAGGCTGCCTGAGCCTGAATGCAACGTAAGTATATAATTGACAGTTTGGTATATTATCGTAAGGTAGGGGCAGCCTTGGTGGAAGGTGGCAGGAAATAGGGGGTCTTTCTTCGCATGTCTCGTTCAAAACGTCTCACCGATGCGGACCGCATGGAGATCGTTCGCGAGGCTGCGGAAGGCGTTTCCACTTCGGTGCTTGCTGAGCGGTTTGGCGTGTCGGTCCGGGCGATCCAGTACACGCTCAAGGCTGATGCCGAGCGCCAGACGGATGCCGCAATTCCGGTCTTAGCGGTCAGTGTGAAGGTTACGGCTGCGGAGCTTGCGGCGCTCGACGAGGTGCTGGCGAAGGCGGGGATCGAGAGCCGGGCCGAGGGGCTGCGGCGGCTCATTCAGGCGGCGGGCGGAGTGTTCGTTCCGGACGCGCAGATGGCGGCCGAGATGGCGCGCTACCGCGCTTCACTGCACGAGGTCGGCAATGGGGTCGCGCAGATCGCCAAGCAGATGACGCGGGCCAACCGGATGGGGCAGGGGGCCGCGGGGGGCACGCGTGCCGAGTTCACCGAATTGCGCCTTGCCCAGATGCGCGGGTTGGCGCGGTTCATCCTGGATTCTGCGGACGAGATCGATCTGCTTCTGCGCCGCCGTCGGGACGCGATACAGCTGCAGGCCACGGCCGCGCTGAGGGAGTTTGCGCATGCGGCTGAATGATGCCGTCCATGCCGTCACGGGCGAGGTCTTCCGGGATGGCTGGAGCCGCGTCCGGGGCTCGATGCAAGGTCTGCACGTGGCCAAGCAGACCCAGCTTGTGCGCGCGGCGGCAGGGCATCGGCCAGCCGTCTTCAAGGCGATCCGGGGCGGGGGGACGCATACGAAATCGCAGCTGATGAACCAGCTTGATTACCTCACCACCAAGTCCACCCATATCGTGGACAGTAGCGGGTTCCTCGATGGCAAGACGAAGCTCGAGGCGAAGGACATAAAGGACCTCACCGAGCGCTTTGCCAAGCGGTGGGATGCGGGCTTCAAACCCAAGCTTGGCCAGACCACGCACATGCTCATGTCCTTCCCCATCGGCACGCGCGGCGAGGATGTGCGCGACATCGCGACGGATGTGGCGGAGCGCTTCTTCCAGACGGACGAAGGGCATTTCGATTACATCATCGCGGTGCATGAGGACCGCGATCACCCCCATGCGCATCTGGTGCTGAACCGCCGCTCGCAGGAAGGCGAGTTCTTCTTCTTGGGACGCAACCATCGCTTCAACTATGACGACTTCCGCCTCGCCATGGTCGAGGAGGCGGAGAAGTACGGCGTGCGCCTGGAAGCAACGCGCCGGGTGGATCGCGGTGTCGTGCATTACCCAGCCCGCACCAGCGAGGTCTACGCCGCGAAAGAAGAGGGGCGCGCACCCCGCGAGCGCGAACGCGTGGGGCAGGACCTGACCCGGACGCTGGCGGAGCTCGCCAATACCAGAACCGTCTACCATTCGCTTGCAGCGGAGGCTTCGCGCGAGGCCCGCGAGGATATTGCCGCAGCCCTCTTTCGCGCGGGCGAGGTGCTGGCGCATGGCGGGCAGGTGGACCGAACAGGAGATGTGTATATGGCCGAGGATCAAAGCTTTGAGGATTTGAGAAGCCTCTATGCGGAAAAGCTCGCGCGGGTGCAGGGCATGATCGCCGAGAAGTCTGACGCGGAACGTCCCGTGCTGGAAAAGCGCCTCATCGAGATCCAGACGCAGGTCCAGCACATGCAGCCCTTGGGGCTGCGATCATCCACGCTGTCAGAGACCCCCTCGGAGGGCGGGATCTATTCCGAAGCTAATATCGACGCCAGCCAGCGCGAGCGACTGGCCGAGCCCAACCTGAGATCGCGCATTGACGCGGCACTACGGGGCACGGGGATCAGCACATCGGAAGTGGTGGCCCGGATCGAGACGGGCGCGTCAAATGCAGCGCTCGAGCATCAATGGATCGCAGATGATCTCTCCAAAGTGGCCGAGGCGCGCGATCTGAACCTCGAACGCCGCGCTGATCTGGAACAGGCGCGCGACATTCTCAACGATGTGCATGTCGCGCTTGGTACGCTTTTGGAGCGCGAGAACGTGCTGCGCCGGGATGGCGTCATGGAAGCGGAACCGGTCAGCGAGCGGTTCCATTATCACCGGGACGCGGTCCGGGCGATGGAAGGGACAATCCGTCAGGAGATGCGCGCAGACGGCCTGACTGCGCAGCAGATCGAGGACCGGGACTGGGAGGTTGTCTCACGGGCGGAGCGCCGGATCGAGACGGAGCAGCGTGCATATCTCGAAGCACACCCAGATCTGCTCGCACGCCCTGGCGATGTGATCGACCGGTCCGAGCCCTACAGGGAGACCATCACAGATGCGGCCCGCGCCAGCGAGATCACCCGCGAGGTCGACCGGATCATGGCGGGGCGCAACCTCCGAACGCCCGTTGCCGATGCTGTCGCGGATGACTTGCGCGTGCGCTATCCGGATATGCCGTCCCATCTCGCCCGGGGGCTCGGCGCGACCTATGCGGCAGTCGTCGAGATCCGCGACACGGAGGCCATCAACCAGGTCCGCCGCGAAAACGAGTTGCGCGAGGGGCTTGGGTCCGGCACGCGCGACGCACTCCTCGCAGCCCGCGGTGAAACTGCGCCGCAGTCTGCCCGTACCGACCGCCTTGCAGACGAGATTGCGCGTGTCCTGGACCATGAGCGGGCCGGGGAATTGTCCGCGCCCTTCGAGACCGAGGCGGAGCGGGACGCCTTCCGCGGCGAGATCGCGCGGGTGCTGGACGTTCGCCAACTAGACCGGCTCACATCCGGCGATGCCGATGCGCTGGACAAGGTTCTCGAGGACCGCCTCGACCGGCTCTATGTCGCCAAGGTCTACCTGCAATCGGATGCAGCGACGGCCAACACGGAGGCCTTGCGCCAGGTGGTCGATGATCTTGCCGACACCGAATATGAAAAACACCGCACTGGCGATGTGGATGGCGAGATCGAGCGGGGTCAGGTCCATTGAGCGCCGCCATGGGAAAAGCGCGGATCGCAACAGGGGTCCTTCTGGTAACGCTGGTGACCGGGGCCATGGGCTATACCATCGCCTCGGCGGTGCTGACCTACCAGGACCTTGGCTTCGGGGCCGAGATCGACTTTGCGTATATCGCGCAGAACTATCTGGCGATCCGCGATCGCCGTCCCGAAGATGCCCAGCTCATCCACCTGATCGTCGGCAGCTTCGCCGCTGCCGGCCTGATGCTGAGCCTCGCCCTCTCAGGGTCCGCCCTGACACGGTTTGGCCAGACCCATTGGCAGACCGCGCGCGAGATGAGGGCCAATGGCTTCTTCGGGGCGCCAGGGACCGGGTTCATCCTCGGCAAGCTGGGGCCGCCGGGCTCCCGCGCCAACTATATTTGCTCGAAGGTCTTCCCGCATGCGCTGATCGTGGCGCCCACGGGCCGCGGCAAGACCACGGGCTTTGTCATTCCAAACTTGCTGACCTGGCAAGGCTCCGCCGTGACGCTCGATGTAAAGGGCGAGTGCTTTGAGGCCACGGCCCGGCATCGCGCTGCCCAGGGCGACAAGGTCTATCGCTTTGCCCCCACCGATTGGGAGGGCAAGCGCACGCATCGCTACAACCCGCTCCTGCGCATCTATCAACTGAAAGACCCTGCCCGCCAGCAGATGGAACTGCAGCTTCTGGCGACGCTCTTCCTGCAAAGCGACAATGACCGGGTGCAGGGCCTCCTCAAGGGCGGGATCGATCTCTTTGTGGCGGCAGGGCTTTTGGCCTTCCAACGCAAGCGCCCGACCCTGGGCGAGATCTACCGCATCGCGGCCTCGGGCGGGAACAAGCAGAAGGAGTATTTCGCCCGGGGCCATGAGGTCGACAACAGGGCGGCCAAGCTGATCTTCACGCGGCTGGCGTCTACCAACAATGACACGCTGACATCTTATGTTTCGCTCCTGATGACATCGGGGCTCGACCAATGGCAGAACCCGGCCATCGATGAGGCCACTGCGGTGTCGGACTTTGATTTCCGCACGATCCGGAAAAAGCCCTTTTCGGTGTATCTCGTGGTCCAGCCGCTGATGGTGAAGCCGCTCGCGCCGCTGATCCGGCTGTTTTTCTCCGACCTGCTCTCGGCCATGCAGGAAAAGGATCCCGGGCCGGATGAACCCTGGCCGGTGATGATCATGCTCGACGAGTTCAATCGCTTGGGCAAAATGCCCATCGTGGTCGAGAGCATCGAGACCCTGCGAACCTATCGCGGACATTTGGCCGTGGTCACCCAAACGATCCCCGCTCTCGATGAAATCTACGGCGAGAACACCCGCCGCGCCCTGCAGGGCAACGCGGGCGTGAAGCTTTACTTGACACCTTCTGATGAAAAGACCGTCGAGGAGCTGAGCAAGGCGGTCGGCAAGACCACGAAGACCGTCATCACGCGATCCCAGTCCATCGGCAAGAACCCCTTTGAAGGGCGCAGCCAATCCACACGGACTGAAGAGAGCTCGTTGTTGCCCGAAGATGAGGCGCGCCGCCTGCCGCTCGACGAGATCGTCGTGGTCATCGATGCCCAGATGCCCGTCCGTGCAAAGCGGATCCAATATTTTGACGATCGGCTGTTCAAGGCGATCCATGCGGCGCAGACGGGCGAGTTGCCGTTTCCGGAGCCGGGGGGAGGGGGACCGCAGGGGAACCTGCCGCTGAGTGTGCGCGCCATGCCGACGACTCCGCCAGCGAGTGGACGACATGGATCTGAAACTGATGTGGTTGTGGACAGCGCAAGCCACGTTACGGGCAGCGGCCAATCTTCAGGGCAAACCGACATCGTCGCAAAGAAAACCGCGCCCGTCGTTCAAGCCGTCATCGCCGAGGAACAGCGCCAGATGGAGATGGATTTTGCGGTGCTGGTGCCTTCTGATGATCTGGCGAACGAGGAGGGAGACGAGCAGTTAAGGACCGCTTTGGCTGGCTTGGGCGAACTGGAGTCAGCCATGAATGAGAGGCATTAAGAAGTTCTGGTACCTTTCAGATTCGAGGATTTCTGGAAGTAGCGCGGAGACTTTGACATCGTTGAGGACGCAATTGGCAGCACGTTAAACTTGCCACATTGGGAAAAAAGTTCACTCTAACTTCAATCGATTTTGAAGTTCTGTCACAAAAGGCGACGGGCGTAAGTTAGAATGCATGATATGTACTTCTGATTTTGCCCGCGTAAATCCCACGTAGAAGAGACGCCGAGCTTCCGACTTCTGTGACGCAGTGGAGTTGTTTCTTGGAATGCTCCCCTGATCCATGCCAAACATAATGACGATCGAAAATTCTCGACCTTTGGCACTGTGAAGTGTTGAAAGATGCAGGCTGTCGTTCCCTTCGCTTTGGCCGGCGAACTGACTGACAGTCATATCTTCACAATCTTTGCCTGGTTGAGTGCGCGCGATGAACGTGTCCAGAGTTTCTCCCTCGTCTTTCATCGTGCGGCACTTGACAATCAGGTCTGTGATGATTGCCGCGCGAACATCTGACAACCATTGTCTCAGTACCAAGGTGCCATCGCGCCGCGACCAGAGGCATTGCATAAGCGCGCGTTGGAAGGCGAGGCGCATCTCGGGTGTGTTGATCTCTTCAGCGAACAGGCGTGCGCCTTCGTTGGCCAGATGGTTGAAACGCGGTGTTCCTGTTTGCCATCCACCCGAACACCATTTCGCACAGCTTTCCAGCCAGCGCATCAAGCGGCTAGCGCGAGGATATATTGCGTTCGTATCAGTTCTGATAACTGACAAGCCGACCTGCTGAGCTACTTCGGCAACCTTGTCACCTAGCCAGGCAGCGGGGTAGAGGAAAGCGATGTCTCCGGGTTCCAAATCCGGATGTCGTTTCGCGATGTCAACGATGACTGTCCTGAATGCCTCTGCAGCCTGGTGTTCGTAGCTGCCTTGCTGAGGGTGAAAGTAGACCGTGCCTTCCTCCGCACCTTCAGCCGCCTCGTAGTCTCGCGCTTCGCCAAGCGCAAAATTTGATGCCTCGACAATCTTCGATCCGGACCGATAGTTCAGCCGCAACCGTACGCACTCGACATCTTTTCGAGCCGCCAGCTCGCGGAGAAGTTGAGGGTTCGCGCCGTTGAATTCATAGATCGACTGGTCGGCATCTCCGACCGCGAACAGCCGCATGCCGGTGCTGAAACAGAGGCCCATGACCATACGATGGAGCGCCCGTCCGAGGTCTTGGTATTCATCGACGATGAGGACAGGGTACTTGGCGAGGATCGCACGTTGCAGCCATTCATGCTCGCGTAGGGCCCTTACAGCGAGAAGTGGCATATCGTCAAAGTCAATTCGCCCCATCGCTCTGAGCTCGGCTTCAAAGGCCTCCACCAATGTGGCCATCAAGGGATCGGTTTCACGCCATTCTGTGCTGTTTCTATTGAGAATGGATCGGCGGTAAGTTCCCATTGTGAAATCAAGCAGTTGCGGATTTTCGCGCCCGCCGATCACCTTCTTGTACGCTGTCTCCAATGCCTGACGTCGTTCCGCGCGGGTTGCTATGCAAAATTCATCGGGAAGGCCCATATCGGCCGCTTTGGCATATGGAAGGACAATCTGCGTCAGGGAGAAGGAATGGACCGTACCGACAAAAGCTCTTCGTCCGGGCTCTATGCCGAGCGCGGCGAGCCTAGTTTCCAGCTCCCGTGCGCATTCATTATTGTACGTGATGCACGCGAGGCCTCGTGGTTCCTGAATGTCTTCGGACAATAGGCGTGCCAGCTTGACGGTTAGCGTTTTTGTCTTCCCGCTACCTGGCCCTGCAAGGACAACACAGTGTCCCTTGGATTCGTAGGCTGCCCATTGTGCAGGGTTGGCCCGTAGAGCTTCGGCGGCTTTCAGATAGATGGACGCGTCAGACACGTTTCACCACATACTGGATAGCATCTTCGAGGTAGCGCGGTGGCTTGCGTCCCTCGATCTTCGAGGCAAGACGTTGAGCGAAACGCCCCTTGCCGACCCCATCGATCAGATTGAGCAACTCGTCTTGGTCGATGCTGTCGTGATCGGCAAGCCAGCCATCAATCTGCGCCTGCCGCGCCTTGCTCCATTTTTCTTCATTGAGGGTTGCTAGAATGTCGTCAGCGAACCCTCCTTCGTACAGATCGGTTTCAAGGGTCCGGATGTTGGTATAGATGCCAAAGTCCTCGAAGCGATCAGCGAGGTCGTCTTCATTCTTGTTTTCGGCAATATCTTTCAGTTCTTCGGCGAGCGCTGTTGGAATTTTTTTCGTTCTCACGCGCTCGATCGCGACAGCGAGTTTGATGCCCCGATTCACGGCTAATGGCTTGCTCTTCGGCATCGGGTCCCAATCTGTGATGACCGAGAAGGGGATGTCCAGCGCGGTCAGGAACTTTGCGTATGGCATAAAATTTGTCCCCGCGACCGAGCAAACGGTTATTCCGAGCATATCGAGCGAATAGCCAAGTGCCTCAGCGAAGAGTGGCACAAGAAACTTTTCGGCATCGCCTTCTACCAAGATGATGCCGCGCGCGAAAAGCATCTCGGCGCGCGTTACATCCAGATACCGCGCCAGATCTTCAGCCTCGCCTTCTGTCAATTTTATCGATGCAGTAGAGCAGCCGACCGTGCCCTCGTCAGCTTTCTCTTTGAGCAGAAGAATTGAACGTAGCGGAGCCACGCTGGCGATATGCGGGGAATGAGAAGTCAGTAGCACTGACATCTGTTTTTGCTGGTCAGGGTTGTCGACCGACTGGAAAAGGTGACGGTAGACTGATCGCTGCAGATGTGGATGAAGGTGGGCTTCAGGTTCTTCGATGGCCAATAGTGTGTGATCTCGATGGTTCTCGGAAATCAGTCTGCTCAGTTCCAGCGATTTGAGGCTCAGGAACATTATGTTGGCCGAGCCAAGGCTTGCGTCGTTGATTGTCCGTCGGCCGTCATCGATCAACAGTCTTATGTTGCGATACAGGCGTGTGACATCGGTTGCACCAAAACCCAAACGCGGTGTCACATCCTGCTTTGGGCCACTCATGGCGGCAAAGAGTTGGCCGAGGTTTTTCTCAAGCTCACCGACGCTCTTGAACGCCGTCAGCTTTTCAGTTGCCTCTTCGATAGCTTCGCCGATCTCATCAAGGTCTGCCTGGTTGATGCCGGCAAAAGCTTCTTCAATGAGCGGGCGCAGCGGCGACCGTCGCCAAGCTGCCAGATCACCTTCTGCGTCACGAAGAGCTGGTAACAGGTCCATTGTCAGGCGGCGGCGGAGGTCATGTCCGAACCGTTTCGTCTCGCTTTCACCGCCGAAGCAAATGAATTCCAAATCGTCGTCCGATGCCGGCGCATGGCCCAGTCCCGGTCGGGCGCGACATTCGTAGGTCAGGCGGACCGTATCCGGGTCATCGTCGAGGCGGAAGTCCGTGAGTAAGGCCAGGATATCGAGGTCGGTGTGAAATTCTTCGATTTCGACAGTAATGACTATTTTGTCATCCACTTCAGGGCCACCAAGGCCGTCCCAGAAATCAACGAGACCAAGTTGCCGCGCGCTGTCAGGTAGAGAGGGATCGAAAAGCAACCTGAGGGCGTGCATCAGGTTGCTTTTGCCAACCTTGTTTTCACCAACCACAACGATATTCCCATCGAGGGCCACGTCCAGCTTCGAAAAGTTCCGGAAATTCTCAATCAATATTCGTGAAAGATGCATTTTTGCTCACTCAACATAAAAAAGACGGGACGCCTGCAGCGAGAGCCAGAAGCAGTTTGCAAATTTGGAGGACGATCCGCGATTAGGTAAACTCGAAGGAAAAACTCTAGAACAAGCTTTCCTGCTCCGAGTACTCGGCGACAGCATCTTCCTTGAACTCGATGCCAGACATGGCGCCCAAGTCCGTGACGATCCTCACCAGGTGGTGCGCGGTGTTCAGCTCCCGCCAGCCAGTCGCGTCGCCGCAGGTATCAGTCAGTCCCTTCGCGTTTCGCCAGATACGGTCGTCCGCGGGGGAGAAACTCCTGCCGCTGTACTCCTTGCTCTCGATGATCTGCTTGCAGACGTCGCGCATCGTCGGCGTGAAGGTTCCCGAGTCGCTGCCCCTTATCACCAAGGTGTGGGACTTGCCGGTGTAGCGCAGATGCGGCCTTGGCCTTCCGCCGCCCTTCCCCTTAGGAAACATCATTCGCCCGCAATCTGCGCCAAAGTCACCGTAGGCCAGTCGGTCCGGTTGGACGCCTGTCTCCTTGAGTGCCGCCTGGAAGGTGGTCCACTCTGCCCTGGCGATTAACGTGCGTTCGTTGGCACCGACCGGCAGCTTGTCCGGGTAAGCTGACGCTTGATAGACGATCTTGCTCCACCGCGACGCGCCGTCCAATTGATCGAAAATTTCGCCGATAGCAGGCGCGAAGTCGGCACCGAGGGGGGCTCCGGTGAAATCCACGAAGAGGACGCAGTGTTCCGGCCGGAGGCCCGCCTTCTTCACCGCCTCGACCAAGGCAGCCGGATCAACCTCCTCGAAGTCCATGTAGATACCCGTCCTGACGTCGCCGTCCCGAATGAGCGCCTGGCGGGCCGGGTTGGTCAGATCGGCGATCGTCAGGACTGGAAGCAGGCGGGAGTTTACCGCCCTGGCGATGCGGAAGAGCGTAGCCACTCCTTCGTCGCCGAGGGCCGCCGCCGCCAGTTGCGGGTCGAGGAACGCACGCCGGTGGGGCCAGCTCTTTCCGAGGCGCTCCCCCATTATGTGGGCGATTTCGTCCAGCGTGGGTACGCGCCCCTTTTCGGGGTCGGACTCAGTGGGAGGCGGCACCACGAAGCGCGGGCAAACGTACCCCTGATAACGGGAGGCCAGCCTGCCGCAGGCCGCGAACTCGCCGGGCTTAGCCCTTAGGGCCGGGTAGTATGGGAGCATCACTCTTTCCTTTCTGGGCTTCACCCACAAACAGTTTCTTCACGGTGTTCCTCCCGATCTTATTTGTGAACAGGGACCACTCGCCCCGCTCCTTGCGTATCCGCCCGAACACAATCGCCGGATGGATACCTAGCTCGTTAGCGAAACGCTCGATGACCGCAGCCGACTTCGCAATTCGGGCGGTAGAGCGCCGCCAACGTTCTTCCGGGATGAGCAAGTTGGAAGCGAAGCGGTTGGCTTCCTCCTCCTGTTCATCGACCGATGTCTCTTGGTCCGTCTGATCGTAGAAGCCTACGGCCAGCCCAGTGGAGAAGTGAAGCGTAACATGGGCAAGTTCGTGCATCAGCGTGAACCAAAAGTTGTCCACAGTGTCGGTCCGCAAAGTCATTCCGATGATCGGCCTTCCGTCCACGATGAACGCAGCGCCGTCGATCTTTAGGCCGGGCACCTGCGGCTCCACGATCAACACAATACCTTGGCTGGCAAGCACTTCTACTGCCAGAAGTGGTCCATGGGGCTCTTTGCTCAGCCGGACCAGGTCGGGCATCCACTTGAGTTCAAGCGGCTCGTGAACGTCCTCGACCCCCGCGAATGCCTCGCGCGCCCTTGCTGTGACCCTTGCGCGCCAAGCGTGGAGCATGACGTCTTCGGTGTGATCCACAACGTTCAGGCCAGTTCTGAGAAGTCCAGGACTTCCAAAGTCGATCCGGTTCTCGGCGATGTAGCGACGAAGTTCGGCCTCGGTGAAGTCCTCGGCGAACCAGCTGTTTTCGCGTCCATGCTTGAGGATTTTCTTGATTTCGGCTTTCGACACCCCGTCGATGACCTTGTCCAGCCCGCGGAGTTCCGGTTGGTCGGACATGTCTGCCCACGGACGCACACCGAGCAGCGCCGCCACGCGATGGTAATTCTTGAGGCTGATCTGCCCATATCGCTCAGCTTCCCAACGCTGGACCTGTTGCTCCTTCACGCCGAGGCGCCATGCCAGGTCCTTCTGAGAGAAGCCGTTGGCGATCCTCGCCACAATGAGCATCAGCCCAAGGTCACGATTTACGAGTGCCTTTAGAGCGGTGGGGCGTTGGGTGTCCTTGGCCTCTTCGTATGCCTCGACCGCGTGGGTCAAGCGCTCGCGCTCGGCCTTCATCATGCGCGAGACTTGAGAAACCACCTCAGGCGGCAAGCCGGCAACAACCGGCTTCATTGCGTGCTCCGAGTTCAGTGCCTCGGTTAGACGAGAGATACGGGAGCGTGTTTCCCGCGCCTCCTTCTCGTTAAGGGTGATTCCATTCATCGCCATGCCTCTCTTTACACAACTTTTCTGTTGTGCTCAAGTACACAACCGATAAGTTGGGTTCAACGCCTTTCTGAGCGCTGAATGTGAGTTACGATCGTCATTAAGCGACCTACCCTGCAGCAATCCGTGGTGGCAATAAAGGCTGGTAACCTAAACTCATCGTCGCCCCAGCCTTCCCAAGCGTGCCAGTTGCGCCAGCATTTGAGACCCGGCTCCCGATGACACTGAGCCACTTGCTTGACCCGTCTGCCCCATCCCTTGCCTGACAGGCATCTGCTGCACCCCGAAGAACTGCCGCGCCCTGAGTGCTGCGTATTCTGCGCCGCTTGCGCCTCCGATCAGATAGCGATTGTAGGCCTGTTGGCTTCCCATGGCGGCGCGGGCGAAACTGTATCCGCCACCGAGGCCTCCGGAGAGGGCAGGCATCATGATGTTGCCGGAGATCGCGCGGACAATGAAGGGTGTTGCGATGATGAAGCCCTTGGCCATGAGGACCATCATGAAGAAGGGGATTAGTGCGCCGATGTTTGAGGCCCCTTCGGGGTCGCCTAGTTCGCCGATGAGCGCTGAGGAGACACCTGTGATCGTTGCGAACACGCCTGCGACGACAATGGGGTAGAGCGCAAAGGAAATCAGCGCCGACAGCCAGCGCGCGAAATAATCCTTGGTCACCTCAAACAGCGTCAGGAAAATCATCACCGGGGCGATCCCGATCAGAAGCGCGATCATCAGTCGGGAGGCCACGAGGATGAAGGCGGCCAGCCCGCCGAGGATAGAGAGTAGAAGCACACCGACGATGTCGAGCATGGCGCCAGCCATCCAGTTCAGCTCGGACCCGGCAGCGTTCAGATAGTCGCCCAGCTCCGCGATCAGCCGGTCGAATTCCTCCGCGAAGGTGCCTGAAGGGCCCGGGCTGCCGCCGCCGACTGAAGCTACAAGCGCGCCCGCGATACTGTCGATCCCATAGAGAATGGCAGACGAGAACGCGTTGAACTGCATCCAATTGGTCGCGAATATCCCGATGAGCCCGATCTTGACCGCGAGCCAGAAGGCTGTGTGCCCATCCATGGCCCGGTATTGATAGATCATGTTGATTCCGACGAGGATCACCACCAGCGTTGTCCCCAAAATCAGGAGCGTGCCGACCGTTGCCGCAACCGCACCAAACTGGGTTTCGGCAGCGGTGTCGAGATAGGCTTGGGAGGTTTCAACGAAGTAGGTGACGACACTCATCGCGGCGCTGCCTTACCAATTGCCTGCGGCGTCGCAGATTGCCTTCGCTGCAGGGCGGGCGGCATTGGCGCGGCGGTTGTAGGCGTTCGAGGCTTGCAGCATCTCCCATCGTTCGTCGCTCGCGTACCTCTCCCGAAACACGGCCTCGGCCGCGTCCCAAGAGGGGAACCGGATCTCGCAAGCGCAGCTGCCAGTCTCTACGATGCGTTCAAGATTTTGGGCTCGGTAGATGTCTTGAACCAGCACGCGCTGATAGGCTTGGCGCAGGGGGATCTCCTGCATCCACACGGGTTCAGCGGGCCGTTCTGGACAGACGTCGAAACTGCGCTCGAGGGTCGGCACGAGATTGCGCTCAGCGAAGCCGGGTGCCGACGTCAGGCCCAGGACCAGCGCAATCAGTGCGAGGGTACAGCCCGCCTGCCTCATGCCGTAGCTCCGGCGGGTGTGGTCTCACGCTTCAGGAAGACCGTGTGTCCCACATTGGCGAATTCCGAGGAGCTGATCGACACCACCTCCCAGCCTTTCGCACCTTTGGCATTCAGGCTGGCCTGCATGTCGGCAAGGCTGGTTTTGCGGGTCATGGGAAAGGACAGGATATCGTATTCAAATGTCTTCATGGAGAAGTTCCAATCTCAGTTGCGCCGGGGAGGTAGAATTCTGTGATGCCGCGTTTGCCGTCATGGCGGCCGGCCTGGATGATCACATCGATGGAGTTCTCGATGTACTGGATCATGTCTGTATAGGTCATCGGGATCTCGGTCTTGAGCGCGGCGATGGCCAGACGCTGCACGGCCAGTTGCGGGGTTTCGGCATGAAGGGTGGTCATGGACCCGCCATGGCCGGTATTGATAGCCTCCAGGAAGGTCATGGCCTCCTTGCCGCGCACCTCGCCAAGGATGATCCTGTCAGGGCGCATGCGCAGCGTCGCGGTCAGAAGCACATCTGCGGTTTGGAATTCCGCGTCGCGGTTGGCGATGAGGGTCACGGCATTGGGCTGGGTCGGCAGAAGCTCGGCGGCTTCCTCGATGGTAACGATGCGTTCCTCGGATGGCACATGAGAGAGTATCTTGCGCGCGGCCACGGTCTTGCCGGTCGAGGTGCCGCCCGAGACGATCATGTTGAGCTTGTTGTCTACGCAGAAGGTCAAGGCATCGTCTATGACGCCCGCTTCCACAACTTCGCGCAGTTCCCGGGTTTTCTCGAGGCGGAGTTCTTCGAGTTTGCGCTCCTTGCCATACAAGAAATCAAGCGCGATCCCGTCGAGCGGCAGGCTCGAGAAGAACCGCAGGCTGATCGACATCGCCGAGAGCACGGCGGGCGGGGTGATGACCTGAGCGCGGATCGGACGGCCCTTGTAGGTGATCGAGACCGAGACGATCGGCCGGTCCTTGCTCATCGTGGTGTTGGCGGAGGAGGCGATCTGGTTGCCGAGGTCTTTGACTTCTGTTGCGGTCAGCGTCTGGTCCAGCTTTCGCATGAAGTGATCGCCCTGGAATTCTCCCCAGCAGCTGCCGTCAGGATTGATGCAGATCTCGATGACATCGTCGCGGGCGGCGGCGTCGATCCGGTCGAGCGAGGTCTGGAGATAGCTCAGCGACATGGGATCAAAAGATTTCCAGATCGCGGTCGACCATAACCGTCACGCGGGCGCCTTGGTCGACATAGATGACGGGACCGATGGAGAGGTAGTCGCCAATCACAGAGTCCGTGGCATCGGCAAGATCATCGCTCACGTCTTCCAGCACGTCCGCGGCGGTCTCGTCCTGAACATTCGCAGCGGCGGCGCTCGGTGCGGCGGATATCAGCGAAATCAGTGCCGCCGAGCCAAAGCGTTCATCGAAGCGGGTATCCACAAAGCCGGTCACGCCGGAGCGGCCCAACTCATCACCGCCGAAGGAGCTGATCCGGATAGTTTGATTGTCAGGCAGGATGATCCGGTCCCAGGCGATCGTGACCCGGCGCTGCGCGATATCGACGCCGGAGCGATAGCGCCCGATGAGACGGGACCCGCGCGGGATCAACAGCCGCGATCCATCGAAACTGAACACGTCTTCCGAGACGACAGCCCGGGTCTGGCCGGGCAGGGAGCTGTCGAGCGCGGTTTCCATGACGGCCTGGATCATGGTGCCCTGGATGATCGTGTTGGAGGGATTGGCGATGACTTCTGCCTGTGTCACCGAAGTGGGCAGCGCGCCGTTCAGAACGAAATCCGTCACTTCACCAAAGGTTCGTTCGGTCAGCGCCGTCTCATTCGCACCGGACGTGCCGCCAAAGGCGATGGTGGGCGAGGTGATGCGGCGCTCCTGAAACGCGCGCTCCTCAGCAGCGCGGCGTTCAAGTTCCGCGAGCCGCCTTGCTTCCTCCTCGCGGCGGAGCCGTTCTTCTTCCCGCGCGCGCAACTCGTCCTCGGTGGGCCCGATGGGCGCGGGGAGGGGGCGATTGGCTTCGAGCTCAGCGAGTTCTAGGTCCATGCGGAGTTGCTCCAGCTCCCGGTCGCGCGCCGTGAGCTCATCACGAAACTGCTGTTGCGCGGATTCTGAGGCCGATTGCAGAGCCGCGATCTGCGCGGTCAGCGCATCGATTGCTTCTGCAGCAGCAGTGTCTTCCTCGACCACCGGTTCGGGCGCGTTGCGCAATTCCTCGATCTGGGCCTGAAGGGCTGCGAGCTGCGCCAGAAGCTCGGCATTCGGTTCTGCCGGTTCCGGTGCGACCAGAATGACTTCGGGCTCGGGTGGGGGAAGGGTTTCAATGGCGCCGAAGCCGTCGCCCTCGTTCTGGAACACATCCGGTGTCGCTGTGGGCAGGGCTTCTTCTTCCTCGGGTTGGGATAGGAGATAGAGCAATGATCCACCCGCCCCGATCACAAGGACAACGACCAATGCGAGCAGCGGCGAGCGTCGCGGGGCAGGGGGTGAGCTCGCGCCCTTGCCCTGTTCTAGAGCAGCGAGGCGTTTCTCGAGGTCCGCGTTTCCGGTATCGCTCATGAGCCTACCCCCGCAGGCGGTGTGGCCTCGATACAGACCACCTCTTCCCCGATCCGCAGAACCCATTGCCTGTTTACCCCCGAGACCCGGATCACGCCGTCCTCGGTGGCTTGCGTGTTGACCGTCCGTTCGCGGCCATTCGCGTAGCGAAAGATCGCAGGTACCGGTGCGTTCCGCGGGAACTCGAAATACGTGAAGGTCCCATCATCCCAGACGCGGGTCGGGGTAAAATCAGTGCGCGCGCTGGCACCGTAATTGTAGTTCGGGGCCTGGGCCGCGATGGCACGCGCGGGCCGTGCATTGTCTTCGGGGTAGCGGAACTGGACCACGTAGAAGGTCGGGCTGCGGGTCTCCTGGACGTTGAAGTAGTAGCTGCGGCGGTTGGTATAGACCGTGACATTGGTATGGACGCCGCGCGCCACAGGCTTGATCGCGAAGGCCTGGCCGCCAGGAACGCCGTCGATCTCGAAGCCTTCCGTGTCGCCCGCGATGATCGAACGGATGCTCTCGCCTTCGCCGAACTCGATGGTGGTCACATGGGTGAGCGAGACATTGAGACGATAGACTTGGCCCTCTTGGTAGGTGGCCAGCCGAACCCGATTGTCGTTGGGCCCGCCGCGCGGGATGGCTTCAGCAAGGGCGAGGCCGGGCAGCAGCACAAGCACAATTGTTACGAGGGCCTTATTAAGCAAACTAGTTCTCCAATCTGTCGGAGCGGATGGAATATTCGAGCACGGTGAAGCCGAAAGGGTTGGTCCAGACCTCGTCGATGGAGCGGCGGGTCTCGGGGCGGAACTCGAATAGTAGAGTGGCGGTGAAAAGCCCCGTTTGGACGCCATTGATGGATGTCAGGCGTTTGCGCAGGCGCACCGTGGCGCGGTTCGTACCGATCCGGTTGATGCTGAGGATTTCCACATCCAGCCGGGCATTGGGGCCATAGACCGTCGGCGGGTAATTCTCGTTGGCGCTGTTCCAGATCTGGCGCAGCCCGCTCTCGGCAGCCCCGTCCGAGCGGCGCAGGACGCTGCGGATGCGCAGATCGTTGTCGAGCTGGTTATAGACCTCCCGGTCGGTCACATAGCGGAAGACTTCCGCCTCGATGATCGCCTGGTTGGCTGTGACCGACGTCGCGCCCACCGAAGCCTCGGGGAGCGCGAAGCCGGTGGCGGGATCATAGGGCACAACCACGGGCGGCGGATCGACATCGAGAATTGCGACAGCCGCCGCACTCAGGCATCCGAGAATGCCGAAGATGAGCCCGAAGAGCCCAAGGCGCTGCCAGAGCCGTTCGCGGCGCAGGGCACCATAGACCAGCTCTTCTTCGATGATTTCCTGTTCAGTAGCCACCCCTCATTCCCTCACGATCAGTCAGCCCGCAGGTCCGGCAGGGTGAAATCCATGAAGCGCTGCTCTTCAGCGATCGTCGCGGCATCGATCACGCCGCCCGTGCCGTCGCCCACGGTTTGCACCGCCTCGAGCTGCCACATGGCGACGAGCGCGATCGCCAGTTCCGCCGTAACGCGCGTGTTGAGATCGATGCTTTCTTTGAGTTCGTCCATGTCATCGATCAGCCCGACGAGCCGGTCGACGCGTTCCAGCGACTGGCCGGCATCCTCGTAGCTGTTCTGGGCCGCCGCCGAGACCAGCGCGCCAGTCGTGGCTTGTGTGGCCACGCGATTGGCGCCCGGATTGCCGCTGGTGGCCATTTCCGAGAGGGTGTCATCGTCAAACCCGAGATCGGCCAGCACCCGGTCCATCTGGGTTTCGATCTCGCCCGCGCCGGAGCCGGACAGGCCAGAGAAATCCCCCCGCTTGATCGCTTCAATGGTGGCGAGGATGTCTCCGAATTCCTGATCGAGCAGGCCGTTCAGCTCGTCCTCCATCTCGGTGCGGATGATTTCCGGCAGTTCAGCGAGGCGGGTGAGGGCCTCGTAGGTTCGTTGCAGCTCCGCGAGTTGGTCCGTGAGCGTGGCAAGCTGTTCGCGGAGCTGCGTCAGCTGCTCGTTTTGCAGAATCTCGTCCTCAATCATCTGCCGGAGCTGCTGGATGTTTTGCGCGATGTTCTGGGTATCGACGACGGGCACGCCTTGTGCTGCGGCAGGGGGTAGGGCGCTGAACTGCAAGCCAATGCCAAGTGTCGTGGCCAAAGCTGTCCTCAAGAGCAGATGTCCCATCATTCAATCTCCCTGATCGTAAAATCCATGAACGCGCCCTCGGACAGCCGGGCGCTGGCCTGGGCCAGCTCTTCGGCGGAGAGCACGCGGGTGCGGGCGGCCTGAAGCCGGATGCGGGCGGCCACGAGACGCACGAGTTCGGCGCGGGCATAAGTGTTGAGCGCAACGCTCTCCTGCACATCCTCGGTCTCGGAAATCCGTTCGACGATATCCGCAATACGCAGGGCGGCTTGCCTGATCGCGGCGGGTGAGTTGTTGCCATAGAAGGCCGCGCCGTGCCCAGTGAGCGAGAGGTTGGCATTGGCGAGAAGCGCCGGATCGATCGTGCCAAGTGCGTCGATCCCGCCGATACGGCTCAGATAGAGATTGTAGCGCTCCGGGATAACCTGGACGTAATGTTGGGTCTCGCGGAAGGGTGGCACGCCGCCATACTCGAAAACCCGGCCGGGTCCGGCGTTATAGGCCGCGAGGGCGTTGATGATGTTGCCATCGAATGTGTTGAGCTGGGTCGCGAGATAGCGCGCGCCGCCATGCACCTGAAGATAGGGGCTGTCGTAATATTCCGGGTTGATGCCGAGATCGCTGGCGGTGCCCGGCATGATCTGGGTGAGACCATAGGCGCCTACGGGAGACCGTGCCCCAATCGTAAACCGGCTTTCCTGCCAGATCAGCGCTTGCAGCAGCGCGCGCCATTGGACGGGGGAGAGTCCTGCGCGTCCAACACCCGCAAAGCCGCTGGTCTCCTGGGCAACGCGGATGATGAGCTGCTCGATGTTCTCGGCGGCGTCGCCGAACATCTGCGCACCGCCGGGATTGGGATCGATCTCGCCCGTGCCATAGACGGCTTCTACGGCGCGGTCGGGATCGCCGCTGCCGCTTTCCAGCCTCGAGACCATAGCCGGCAAGCCCTGACCGCCGAAGCTGGTCTGGGCATCGAGGATGCGTTGCAGGGTTTCCAGCTGCTCCCGTTCGATCTCGGCGATGAGTTCGCGCACTGCCAGCTTGTCAGCCTGAACAGCCAAGTCTGCCTCGCGATCGCCGGTCTCGACGATGTCACGCGCGGTCAGCCCACTGTCATTGGTCGGCACGCCTTGAGACAAGGCGAGACCGGGCAGCAGGCAAAACGCGAGGATATGAGGCAGGCTAGACTTCAACGTCGCCCTCCCGCGCGCCGAGCGGTGCGAAGTGGCAATCCTGGGCTGTCGCTGCCGTCGAGGCGAGAAAGGAAAAGCAGTTCGCCTGCGGCTCCCGGTACTGGGTGCAGGAGGCCAGCGCGCCGAGCGCAGCCAAAGCGACAAGAATACGGATCATGAAAGCCTCCAGAAGTCTGGGCGGTCGCGGTAATCGGGGCCGACGAGCGCTTCGCCCTTTTCCATGCCGCCAAGGATGGTGAGATTGGGCCCAAGTGCGCTCAGATCGGCATCGACGACGATCGAGCCCTGATCGTCCCGGATCAGTGCGAGGCGGCTGTTGCTGCCCGTGTTGAGAAGGACGTCGAGCTCCTTCTCCGTGAGGTTCAGCATGGCGTAGTCCGCAGGCTGCGCGCGGATATTGGGCAGCAGGATCTGCGTCGGCACCGCCTCGACGATGGTCTTGCCGGTCCGGGTGCGCTCAAGCTGGCTGGCATATTGCGTCATCATCACCGCGACGGTGTTCTGCTTGCGCGCAGTCACGAGCCAGTTCGACAGCCGTTCGGCGAAATATGCGTTGTCGAGCGCCTTCCAAGCTTCGTCGATCACGATGATGGTGGGGCGGCGGTCCTCGATCTCGCGCTCGACCCGGCGGAAGAGATAGGAGAGGACCGCCATCCGTTCCTTGTCGGCCTCGCTGTCGAGAATGCCGGTCAGATCGAAGCCCACGACATCGCCCTTGAGCGAGAACGTGTCCTCGAGGCTCTGCCCGAAGATCCAGCCATAGCGGCCGTCCTCAGACCACTCGAGCAGGCGCTGGTGCAGATCGCCGCCATCATCGGTGGACACAAAAAGCGATGCGAAATCCCGCCAGTTCCGCAGGGCCGGATTGGAGGCCTGCGCGTTCTGGCGCACGACTTCCTGGATGCGGTTGGTCTGTGCCGGTGTGAGCGGCTTGTCGGCACGGTAGAGCAGGGTTGTGAGCCAATCCGAGAGCCAGGCGGTGCCGCGCGCATCCGTCTCGGTCCAGAGCGGGTTGAGGCCCGTGGGCTGGCCTGCGTTCAGGGAGGCGTAGCGCCCGCCATTGGCACGGACGGCCATCTCCATACCGAGACGGTAATCGAAGACGAAGATCCGCGCCCCTGCTCGACGGGCCTGCGTCATGAGAAAGGCCGAAAGCACCGACTTACCCGATCCGGGTCGTCCCATGATTAGCGTGTGGCCGCTGGTCGGTTCTTTCTCGGGGCTGCCTTGCTCGTGATAGGAAAATCGGTAAGCGCTCTGTTCGGGCGTGGGCAGATAGGTGATGACCTTGCCCCAGGGGGTTTTCTGAGCAGGCTTGCCGAGCTGGGTCCGATGAAACGCCGCAAAATCCGCGAAGTTGCGATTGGTGATCGCGCTGGCGCGCACGCGCTTGGGCTGGTTGCCGGGATGCTGGCTCAGGTAATGCGCCTTGGCGGCGACCCGCTCGCCAATCATCTTCACGCCCTCGGCGGCGGCGGCGTTGACGATCTCGGCGCTCAGTGTCTGCAACTCGTCCAGCGTATCGCAGAAGATCGTCACGACCATGTGGTGCTCGCCGAAGCTTTGGCGTTTGGCCTCAAGATCGTCGGCGGCGATGTCCAGCGCTTCCATGAGCGACAGGGCTGCGTCCTGTGAGGCCTGCATCTGGCGCTTTTGCCGTTTGATCCGACCCGCCATGAGGTTCGAGTTGATCGGCGTGAAGGAGTGCGTGACGATCATGTCGACAGGCAGGTTCAGCATGTCGAACATGGTGCAGGAGGTGGCCTCGGAGTATTCCCCGATGGTGAAGCTCTTGCCGTAGCGATGGCCGACGACGCCTTCGGAGAGCTTGAAGTGATCTCCTTGAAACGTCACGCGGGTATTGGCGACGTTGAAGGACAGAAAGCCGTATGTGTTGGCCGGGTAGAGCGGCAGCTCGGTGCCCGTGTTGAGCGCGCCCAAAAATCCCACCAACTCTCCCGATCCGGCTGACAGCAGGCGCGGCTTGAGCTCGGTAAGCCCCGAGAGGAAGACGTTCACGGCTTCACCGAGGCGCTGCAGGCGTTTGCGGGTCTCCTCTCTCAGCCGATCTGGCGCGCTACGGTTCAGGAAGGGCAGGACGCTTTTCGGAGGCGGGCGATGGATGACGGTGAGCGTCAGGGTTTTATCGCGCAACCCGCTGGTCTCGAGTTTCGCGCGCCAGAGCCGGTCAACTTCACCTGCAAAACTGTCCTCGCGCACAGGCTCGAGGTCCGGCGTGATCGCTTTCGAGACCTTATGGACGTAGTAACTGAACTCCGGCCCCAGCTGCGCGATGATCCGGGCAACGAGCGCGGCCACCTTGTCGAGATAGGCATCATCCGTGGTGTAGCTGTTGACGCCATCGAGCCGGATGCATTGGAAGAGCTCGTTCACCCGCGTCCGCACGGTGCGGTCGTCGACGAGGCTGACGTAAGGAAGCATATGCGCGAGGCGGGTTTCGCGCGCATACCAGTTCGGCGTCATTGTGCGGTGATCGAGGGCTTCGTCCAGAACTTCACTATGGCGCATAGCTGTCCCCGCCGTGGATAGACCGGTTCCGCGTCGGCGGTGTCTCCTGCAACGCCGTCATAATCACGTCGATGAAGCGCGGGTCCCAATCCGCGGCCTTCCAAAGCACGGGATAGAGCAGGGCGGCCACGCCCAGCACGGCGATGTGCTGGACCCAGACGAAGAGCAGCACCGAGCCAAAGAGCCAGACCATTGCGTACATGATGGGCAGGCCCAGAAGCTTGGGCGGCCGTACGAGACCCAGAAAGAGGGGCGAGCGCTCAGCCACCGGCAAAGACCGCGGCAACGATAGTGGGGGCGGCGGCAACACCGGCGATGCCAACGAGGACCCAGAGAGCCTGGCGCAGATCGATGATATTGAAGAACCAGCTGAGGAAGACGCCGAGGACTGCGAGCGTCGCGATGACGACGCCAAGCGGGCCGGTCAGCGCATCGACGATACCCTGAAGCAGGCTCTGGATCGGGGAGAGATCGATGCTTTGAGCAAGGGCCGGCTCTGCGAGGAGCAGGAACAGCGCCAGCGCCGCGACGAATAGGTTTGAAATATTTCTCATGAATTTGATCCTTCCAATCGGGCCACGACGGCCATGACACGGGCGACGTGGTTCTGGGTTTCTCTGTAGGGGGGAATGCCGCCGTACTGGCGCACTGCATCTGGGCCGGCGTTGTAGGCTGCGAGCGCGAGCCGCGGATCGCCGAACGTCTCCAGCATCATCGCAAGATAGCGGGCGGACCCGTCGAGGTTCTGCATCGGATCGCGCGGGTCAACGCCGAGGTCCCGCGCCGTCGCGGGCATCAATTGACCAAGGCCAATGGCGCCAGCGCTCGAGACCGCATCCAGTCGATAGGCGCTCTCCACCTCGATATTGGCGCGATAGAGGGTCAGCCAATCACGAACCGAGAGCTCCGTGCTCCGCAGCCCGGGATGACCGGCGTAGCGAAGGGCGGTGGCCTCAATGGCCGCCAGAACATCGGCGCGGGGCAGGGGCGCAGGCCGGGCAAGGGCTGCAAAACGCAACGCGTCAGGTTCAATAGCTGGTTCATCTTCACCGAGGATCGCCAGCTCATCAGCCGCCGAACCCTGGCCAATGCCGTCATTGTAATTGCGGGCAAAGCTGTCCTGGGAGCGGGACGGGGTCAGAGAGCCATCGCTCTCCATGACCAGTACCATCTGCGCATTGGCGGAACCCGTCAGGAACCAGAAAAGGAGAAGGCTACTTGCGGCCGCCCTTGTCGGTCGCAGCCAGCTTGTGGGTCGTCCGCTGGCCTTCTTCGAGCGGGACATCGGCGTGGGAGAAACCGATCCCGATGAGGAAGGAGACCACGCCGGTGATGGTTTTGAATTCGCGGATCTTGATGTCGTTATAGGTTGTCCGGGTGCGGGCCGTGACCAGCAGCTTTTCCACGCCCTCGTCAGAGACGACGCGCATGATCCAGACCCCATAATAGCTGGGGCCCTTCTTGTGTGCCGACTCCTGGCACAGGATTTCAGCGCTATAGCCACTTTCCACGAGTTCGCGGAAACGTGCTTCCGTAACCACATTTGGTGCTTCGATGTCCCAGTTCATGGCCCGGCTCACGCTTTCTTCAACGCGCAACGACTAGGCATTCCCACTTGAAGCCTAGAGTTACGATAGTATATTATTAACCGCAAGATATAATGCGGAAGATACGGCTGTATCTCGGTTACTCAAACTCTAGGCACGGCCATTGGCGTCTATCAAGGAAAATAGGGGTTTTAGAAACCTGTGGTTGAGCCGATGGGTGAAGATGCAGGCTATGGCCTTGCTGATGCTCGTTCCGGTCGCAAGCCAAGCCGGATCCTGTCTCGCCCCGATCCGGCCTTTCGTACTAAGCGATTCGCAGGCCGCCCGGGATTTTGCCGACTTCATCCGGCGGGACTTTGAGGTCTACATCACGGACGTCCAGGACTACTTTCGCTGCCTTGAACAGGAGCGCGCGCGTGCTTTCGAGGAAGCCCGTGAAGTCAGTCTGGACTACGGTCGGTTTCTGGAACTGGTGGGGGATTGATGGGCCACTGGGCATGCACCAGACGTGCACCCCTTGGAAACCAGACGCCGATAACACCCTCAAATATCTACTTTTTAGATAACAGATTTCATCCGCTAGCGACGTCACAAAAGGTATGTGACGCGTGGCGAAAACAATCAGAACAAATGGCCAGTTGGCGCTCGTCCGTGCGTTGGTCGATGCACGCCAGAATGCGGGTCTCAGCCAGCAGCAGTTGGCGGCGAAGCTCAAACGCCACCAGTCATTTGTGGCACGTCTCGAAAGCGGCGAGCGTCGTATCGACGTCGTGGAGTTTACAGTTCTGGCGAGGGTCATTGGCTTTGACAAAAATGAAGTCCTGTCGATTGTCGAAGCCGCCACGGAGCCCGACCACAAGATTTGAAAACAAAGAAATTTTGGGGCGTGCCGCATTGGACGTCCCCATGTGAAGTGAGCTCCTTCAAGGAAGAGTAGTCAGCAAACATCCACCAATTGCGTCATGCTGTGCAGGCTAGGCCTGGAAACACGATGCCGCGGTTGCAGCGCCAGAGTGCAGGAAGTCAGTAAACAGTGGACGATGATAAAGGTGAAGGCGTCGCGATCGCCAATCTGATTGGGACCAATGGGTGCAGCATCGTTGGTTGAGTTTATCGCTGGAGTACGAGTGAGCTTGCGGTGATGTGGGACGACTGCGGGCCTAAGCCGGTGTCGGAAATCCGGCCGGATCTCACTGCGGAACAGAAACAGGAAATCGACTTCGATGCGCTCACGCGGATCGAAAGAGACGAGGACGGGTGAGGTGAGGACCCGCAATGTTTGCCGAAATGCCAATTTGCTTGTGGACCGCGACGGGTACGCGGTGCCGTCGTACAAGTCAAAGAAGCCGAGTTCCGTGGCAAGTCAATGCGGTGGCAGGTCAGTAGTTCACCTGCTCAAAGCCGTAGTTGCCCTCGTAGTCGCGCCAATCGACGAAGACGGATCGATGATAGATACCGGGGCAATTCTGGCCCCATCGTTCGAGACCGACATGGTCGGCTGGTAGGGCGGCTATGGAAGACCTCTGCCAGGCGAAGTCACCTTGCGTCCCATATGTGCCGAGGACCACGGTGGCGCTACGGTTGCAGTCGCCGTCACGTCCGGATTCGTGCTGTCGCGCATACCGGACATCGAAGACTCGGATTGATCGTACGAAGTTGAACTCAGGTCCGCTGATATCGATGTCCGCGCGATCTTGAACGAGCAGGAGGGCCCAGTCGGCTGGAACGAGATCGTAGAATGGCGAGGATTGGAGCGGTCGACGGTTGTCGGGCCGGTACAAAACTTCAAAGATGCGCCCAGCGTTGTTTGATGGCCGATCGCGCTCGTAGGAGGCACCCATGGGACAGCGCCAGATTTGCAGCGGCGGTTCCACCGGCCAGGGCGTAATCCGCCGGATGAATTCGGCGCGGGCCCGGGCGCAAGGGACGGAAGCGGGCCAGCCACCAGACAGACACAAGAGGATCGCGCAATCGATCGGGTATGTCTGCGCACGCGCAGGTATCGGCAGCGAAATACCTGTCACGGTCAAAGCGACTGCGACCGAGGGCAGGAGCTTCTTGAGTAGATGGCGCATGCTGCGGAACCTCCGTGAGAGGAGTTCAGCATACTTACGATAATATACTAGCGCAACACTAAGTATAAATACGCATAATGAAGTTTATGTAAAAAATTGGAAGTATCAGCCAGCTTTCCTTGGCTTTCAGAAAATCCTGACTTGGGTACCCACTTCTGCGAGAGCAAATAGTTCAGCAATGTGCTCGTTGTACAGCCCAATACAGCCGTTTGATGACTGGCGCCCGATCTTGCGCGTGTCACCGGTTCCGTGCACCCTGTAGTACTGCCATGACAGATAAAGTGCGTGTGTTCCTAGCGGGTTGTCAGGGCCCGGCGGCCAATAGTCAGGCCATTCGGGGTTACGCTCTTTCATTGATGGAGTGGGCCGCCAACTCGGCCCCTCCACCTTCCTTATAACCTCTGTATATCCTCGGCGGGTCAACTCTTCCGAGGCAGGGACACTCGACGGATAGAGTTTGTAGACACTTTCGTCTTCCGACCAATACTGGACTGCACGCGAGTCGATGTCGCACAAAATTGCACCGTGCCGAAGGTTATCGAAGTGATCTTGCCAGGGATCTGCACTGAAAGACGAAATATTTCTGCGTACCGCCGAGGGCTCCTGCTCCTGAGCACGGAGAAGGGAAGGTGCTGCCAGAAGTCCGATCATAGTTGTCGAAACGAACTGGCGTCTTGTTTTCAGTGTTTTTGTCATATGCCTCGCCTCACTCTTTTGTTGGCTGACGGATACGATCTCTAGTAGCTAGAGGTTCAACTGAAAAACGATGACGTTCTCGTGAGGCAGCGAGTTTACAGGTATCGACGCGTTTCAGCGCAATAATCGCGATACTTGGAGCCGTATTGTTCATGCAGCCATGGCTCTTCCGCGAGCGGGGCAAGGGCCAGCGCGGCAACTCCAACGATGACGATAGGCCAAACCCATGATGAGGCGAAGAGAAGACCAAAACCTATCAGGATGGCCATGTCGGCAAGGTACTGCGGATGCCGAGAGAAACGGTAGAGACCCGAAGTGATAAGCTCGTCTCTCGCACCGCTGGTGGCTTTCAGTCCAATGCTGAATGCCCCCCACCAGACGATCAGATTTCCGATTGCGATCAAGAACGGCCCGACCGCCCAACGGAGTGCGTTGGCCATAGAAGCGGATTTCCAATCCAAGATGCCCAAACCGATCACCGCCCCAAACACGGCCAATGTGAGTCCCCATGCAATGTTTGGTATGACTGAATGCTCTCTGTTTGGAGGCCAGATGCGCTTGGACGGGCGGGCGATCGACCAAAGGAGCGCACCAATCAAAACCAGACCGGATAGCAGGCCAACGACCACTAGTATGCCTTGGGCAATCGTCATGAGCGGTGTCCAAACACCTGCGCCTCCTGATGCGCATTGTCGCTCGCTTCAAATTCAAGCGTGGAATGCTCGATTGAGAAACGTTCATGCAGTACCGATTTGACGTTTTCTTTAATCTTGTCGGTCTCACCCATCCGTTCGCGTTCGACGACAATATGGCAGTCCAATGCCGCAGCGTGCTCCTGCATTTGCCAAAGGTGGACATGATGCACGTCGACCACGCCATCGACACCTTGGATCGCTGTGACCACGTCATTTCCGTCAATATCTGGTGGGCTCCCAAGCATCAGGGTTCGGATTGGGGCGCCTATTTCGGTAAAGGACAGATACAGGATGTAGAGCGCAATGCCGATGGTGATGGCAGGATCGACCCACCGCATGTCGTAGATGATGATGAGCGTCCCGCCGACTATGACGGCCACTGAAGCCAACGCATCCGACAGGTTGTGGAGAAAAAGCGCACGGATGTTCACGCTCCCCTTCTGCATCGAATAGGTCAGCATTGCGGTCAGCGTGTCGATCACAAGCGCAATTCCACCGAGAATGACGACGGTCCACCCCATGACTTCGGGTGGATCAATCATGCGCATGCCGCCTTCGTAGATCAGGTAGAAGCCGATCACGATCAGGGTCGTGTAGTTGATCAGGGCCGCGACGATTTCGACCCGGCCATATCCGAAGGTCATGCGCTCATCGGCCGGTCGGCGCGCGATCTTGCGTGCGGCAAAGGCAATGACAAGCGAAGCCATATCGGAAAAGTTGTGCAGCGCATCTGCTATCAGTGCCAAACTACCCGAGAATATGCCCCCGACGATCTGCGCAACGGTAAGAAGCCCGTTCGCCCAGATCGCGATGGCAACCCGCCGATCGCCAGAATCCGGATCGATATGGGCGTGCCCGTGGTCATGTGGCATTGGCAGGCTCCGCGTGCGCGTGTGTCGCGCGTCGGTCAGTCTTCAGGCGGTCGCTGCGGAAACCACGAACGCGCGCATTCATCCAGTGGCGTATGATATGACGGTAAAGGGCACCACGCAGCCATCCAAAGGATTGCTCATGGGACAAATAGAAGGCGTCCGGCGTATCAAACACGCCGAAATCCTGCACGATGCCGGTTTTCTGAATGTAGGTATCTTCTCCGTTCCAGGCGACGGGAGGCGCGCCAAGGCAATCCGTGCCCGCGCCATAACCGCAGAGACTGTCCGTGTCCGAGAAAGACTTTTGCAGGACTGTCAGGAAAGCGTCATCCAGGATGAAGCCTTCAAGGTTGATCCAGGCACCTTGATATTCGATCTCTACCCATGAGTGGAGAATTTCTTGCGGAGCAAGCGGATACACCAGCTCAGGTACAACACCGCGCTGCAAGCCTTTGTGGATCGTAAACCCATGCAACCGGCAACGAATGCCAACACCACGCAGCAGCGCCATCAAGAGCGTCCCTTTGGTATTGCACTGCCCATAGCCGTCGGAAAGCACATCCGAGGCGGGGATGTCGTCGGCTCGATTGTATCCGAACGCGATTTCATTCCGAACGAAATCATAAACTGCTCCGATCCGATCGTATTCGGATAAGCCGCGCCAGCCGCGGGCCTCAATAAGATGCGCAAGAGGCGCGGCCTCAAAATCCAGTAGTTTGGTGGGTGCAAGTAGGGGGTCGGTCATCTGCAACGGAGTCGCTCCTCGAATCGTCTTGGAACAAACTTAATTGCTATAGTCACTATAGCTTCAACCCTTTCTTTCAGAAAGAATCTCCCGCAACTATTTGTCGGTGTGAACCGCTTTGTAGTGTTCGCCGTGTGCGTCGCGCAGGATGTCGATACCGCCCCAGGCCGCGATCCCGGCGACGATCACACCGACGACAAGGTCCGGCCAGTTGGTTCCTAGCCAGGCGACGAGGCCACCGGCCACGACGATCCCGAGGTTCGCGGCGAAATCGTTGTAACTGAAGGTGTTGGCCGCGCGGATGTTGACGTCCGGATTTTTGAGCTTAGCGAGCAGCCAAACGCAGACTGCGTTGATAGCCGCCGCGATCAGGGCCATTGCAATCATGATCGTCCCGAGCGGATCTGACCCACCGATGTAGCGGCGCCACGCATCGTAGAAGATGCCTGCAGCGAACAGGATCAGCAGCCCGCCGGAAACGTTCGCCGCCCCGCGTTTCCATTTGGCGGATCGGGACAAAGCGAAAAGGCTGATCGCGTAGACGAAGCTGTCGGAGAGGTTATCGAGCCCGTTGGCGATCAGGGCACTTGAGTCGCCGAAGGCGCCTGTTGCGAAAAAGGCCACGGCCAAACCGATATTGAGCGCCAGAACGATCCAAAGCGTCCGTCTCTCCATTAAATCTTGTCTAGCGGCCATTTTGTGGTTCCAGCTTGTGTTGTACGACACATTAACTTCTGCGGCTGATCTGCGTTCCAGCCGGAATGTTGGCTGAACTCCTTCAGGCCCCGATTTCCTCGTGTTCGGTCAAGCATTCCGAATGGTCCCGCAACACCTCAAGCACCTTGCAATCTCCCGTCCGCCCGCCGCTGCATTCGTGAACCATGCGTTTCAGTTCCGTGCGCAGCGCCTTCAGGCGGGCCATGCGCTGCTCCACCTGTTTGAGCTGGCGACGCGCGATGGCATCAGCCTCATCACAGGGCCGGTTGGGATGGTCGCTGAGGTCGAGCAGCTCGCGGATCGCATCAAGCGAGAAACCGAGTTGTCGCGAGTGGCGGATGAAGGACAGTCGATCAAGCTGTGCATTGTCGTAGCGCCTCTGTCCGCCTTCGGTCCTGCCAGGTTCGGGCATGAGTCCGATCTGTTCGTAGTACCGGATGGTCTGCACTTTTGTGCCAGTCTTCTTTGACAGAGTACCGATCGTGAGCATTTTCGCCTCCATGAAAAAGATACAGTTTGTGTAGGTTTTGCCGTCGGAATAAACAAGTGTCGGATTCACAGACGCGTGAGTTCAAGCTATACCATGATTTCGTGCTTGAACCTCTAGCGGCTAGAGGATGTATCCGCACAGGCAATAAGAATCAAAAACAGGCGAACAGGATTGTCCCTTACATCGGCACAGAAGTTTCTTTGGGTTTTGGCAGGCGTGGCAGCGCTTGCCTTCGTATGGCTTTTGCTTTGGTCCGATTATCGTGCCGATAGCGCCCGAAATGACGTCGAGCCGCCTTTTTTCGCTGAGTTCGAACTGACGGACCACCAGGGTATGGTTCAAACCGAGGAGGACTTTGCGGGGCGCTGGATGCTGGTTTTTTTCGGCTTTACCAACTGCCCCGACGTCTGCCCGACGACCCTATCTGAGGTCGCGGCGGTGATGGACGGTCTGGGCGACGATGCCGCCAAGGTCCAGCCGATTTTCATAACAATCGACCCTGAACGAGACACGCCCCCAGCACTCGCCGAATACGTCCCGCTGTTCGATGCGGGCATCATCGGGCTGACGGGCACGCCGGAACAGATCGCCGCCACGTCCGAGACGTTTCCAATCTTCTTTGAGCGCGTCGAAGAGGCCGCAGCGCCGGATGGTTACACGATGGGCCACACGTCGCATCTGTTCCTCTTCGACCCCGAGGCAGGCTTCGCCGACTCGTGGCCCTACGGCACCTCCGCCGAAGAGATTCTCGCCGATCTGGAAGAGAGGATCTGATCGACATGAACCGCATATCCGGAGAAACAGCCCTCGGGCTGGCGTGGATCATCGCGCTTGTCGCCTCGCTTGCCGTGCTTTTCATCGGCGAGGTGCTGGGGCAGACGCCCTGTGTGCTGTGCTGGTTCCAGCGCGCCTTCATGTTTCCCTTGGCCATTGTCCTCGGGCTCGGCCTTTGGTGGCGGGACGGCCGCGTGGGGCGCTACGGCATCGCATTGGCGCTTGGCGGCGGCGCAATCGCCCTCTGGCACATGGGGCTGTACGTCGGTCTTGTTCCCGAACGCATCCAACCCTGCACGGCCACCGGCCCCTCTTGCACCGATGACAACCAACTGGTCTTCGGCATCCCGATCCCGCTGATGGCGCTCGCCGCCTTCGCGCTGATCGGGGCGCTGTCGGCCCTTTCATTGAAGGACACACGAACATGAACCGACGCGGCCTGATCCTGTCCGTTCTCGCCCTCGGCGTCGCCGGTTTCGGCGGAGCCACCTGGTTTGCAACCCGCCCCGGCCCGGTGGCCGAAGCGGAGCCTGTTGCGCCGGAACTAGCGGACGCGATGATCCGCCCCTACTCGCCCATCCTCGGGCCTGCGGAAGCGCCCGTCACGATCGTCGAATTCTTCGATCCGGCCTGCGAGGCCTGTCGCGCCTTTCATCCCATCGTGAAGGACATCATGGCCGAGCATGGGGATGCTGTCCGCGTCGTGATCCGCTACACGCCCTTCCACGGCGCGGCATCCGAGGAAGCGATCCGCGTGCTCGAGGCGGCGCGCATGCAGGACGTTTACGTGCCGGTGCTCGAGGCCGTTTTGCGGGAACAGCCGAGATGGGCGTCGCACGGTGCCCCGGAGCCTGGCCTGATCCTTCAGATCGCCGCCACGGCCGGACTCGATGCCGAGGCCGCGCGCACGCAAATGCTGGCACCGGATGTCGTAGCAATTCTGAACCAGGATCGTGCTGACGTCGAGACCGTGGGAATTCGCCAGACGCCCACATTCTTCGTGAACGGCAAGCCGCTCGATCCGTTCGGAGAGGCAGAACTGCGGCGATTGGTGGCTGCCGAAGTCGCTGCCGCGCAAAGCTGAATGGAAAGGGCAGGATCAGAACGATGAAAAAGTATATTTTGACCAGCACACTGGCGGCGCTTTTGACCCTTGGAGGGTTCTCAGCGCCCGCGCTGGCCGGACCCGAGGATGTTGTCGTCGTGAACGCGTGGTCCCGCGCCTCTATCGGGATGAACCGTCCCGGGGCCGCTTACATGACGATCCGCAACACTGGCGACGAGCCAGTGACGCTGATCGGCCTTACAACACCTCTCGCGATGATGCCCGAAATTCACGAGACGAAGACAAATGCCGAAGGTGTGAGTTCCATGAGCCCGGCGGGGGAGATCGCGATCGCCCCGGGCGAGAGCGTCGCGCTCGAACCGGGGGGCCTGCACGCAATGCTGATGCGGCTACAAGAACCGATGACGGAAGGGGACACCTTTCCGCTGACCCTGCTTTTCGACGACGGAGGCGAAGTGACGGTCGAGGTGCCGATCCTCGGCATCGCCGCGCGGGGGCCAGAGGACTGATGCGGCGACCGGCGATCCTGGGGTACGGTGCGGCTGGTGTCGGGGCGGTCGCCCTGATGCTCTTTGCCGGTTGGTGGCAGGTCGATGGACCCGGTGGACCTGGGCCTATCGGGCAGCGGCCTGTGGCTCTGACCGCGATGGATTTTCGTCTGACGGATCATGAGGGCAACGCGGTCGGGCCGGAAACCCTGATCGGGCGACCGACGATGGCGTTCTTCGGCTTCACCTACTGTCCCGATGTCTGCCCGACCACGCTCTCGGACATTTCGGGATGGCTCGACGATCTGGGAGACGAGGCCGACGAGATGAACGTGGTTTTCATCACGGTCGATCCCGAGCGCGATACCGTCGCGGCGATGGCCGAATATGTCGGCTACTTCCATCCGGCGATTCGCGGCTGGACGGGGCCGGAGGAGCAGATAGCGCGCGTCGCGGACGGCTTCCACGCCACCTACGAAAGGGTGCCGACGGAGAGCGGCGATTACACGATGAACCACAGCGCGAGCGTCTTCCTGTTCGCAGCCTCTGGGCGGTTCGTCACCATGATCGACTATCACGAACCCAGAGAATTCGCGGTGCCGAAAATTCGCCGTGCGCTGGAAGAAGAAACGGAGGGGGCGACATGAGGCTCAGAACTATGGCGGCTTGTGTCGCAATTGCGGGGATGGTTTCGGGAGCGGCTATCGCCCTCTCTGATTTCATGTCGAAAGAACCCGTGCCGCCGGAACTTGCCTCGGCAGGTAAATGGATGCCCCAAGGTCCTGAAGCTCCCCAAAACGTTGATATCCTCGTGACGCTGCCCGCGACGGCATGGGCAGAAGATGCACCCGACCTCGGCCCCCTGCCCCTTCTGCAGGTCGCGTTTGCCGACAGGCCCGTGCAGGCGATCGAGCCACCCCTGTCGACATGGTCGCGCGACATTGCACCCGGCGAGACGCTCGATTTCTTGCTGTCCGAAGCCGGTCTTGCGGCACCTGACAGAGCGGAAGTTGCCCTCGCGCTCGGTGCCGAATACGATCTGCGACGGCTGCGGCCGGGGCACTCGGTCACTGTTGCTTCGACCATGGACGGCAGCCCACGCACCGTCTCACTCGCCGTCGAGGACGGGGTTCGGATCGAGGTGGTTTTCGGCGAGCAGTTGTCCACAAAGGTCGTGGCTCCGGATCCGGAGATCGTAACCCTTGCCGGCGAAGCGGTGATCGACAGCTCGATCTTCGCGGCACTCGACGAAGCCGGCATACCCGCCCGTTTTTCCGTGGACCTGGCGCAGATGCTCGGTGGGACCGTAGATTTTCGCCGCGAGTTGGCCGGCGGCGAGACACTGAGGCTTCTCTGGCGCGAGGCGCGTGTGGGCGAGGACAGGATCGGACAACCCGAACTCGCCTTCGCCGCACTGGAGATCGGCGGTTCGCTTTACGAGATCGTATGGCCGGACGACGGCAGCGGGCAGGCGACGATCTACGTCGATGGTGACGTGCTGCGCGTCTTTGCACAGCCGGTCGAGGGCGCGCGCCTCAGCTCGGTGTTCGGACGCCGCACGCATCCGGTCTTTGGCAACGTCCGGATGCACACCGGCGTCGATTTCGCAGCGGCACGTGGGACACCGGTTCAAGCGACGGCACCGGGGCGGGTCAATTTCATCGGCTGGCGCGGCGGCTATGGTCGCGTGGTTGAAATCTCGCACGGGTCCGACACCATGACGCGCTACGCGCATCTGAGCGCCGTGCCGGAAGACCTGGCACAAGGCCAACGCGTTGCGGCGGGAGACGTGATCGGCCGCGTCGGCGCGACTGGCACGGCGACAGGTCCGAACCTGCACTACGAAGTCCTCGTGGATGGGCGCCCGACTGACCCCCTCTCTGACGACCGGCTCGCCGAAGCAGCCGAGAGCGATGCGGATGATACCGCCGCGCTCTCGCGTCTGGCCGAGGCACGGGCGCTTCTGAATGAAAACCTCGGCAGCGAGATTGCCGAAACGATAACCGAAAGGCTCTGATCCATGAAACGCATGACCCAAGCTCTGGCCACCACGCTCGCCCTTTTCCCGGCGGCACAGGCCCTCGCAGAGGCAACGGCGATCGACGTCCGCAAGACGAACGGATGCGGCTGCTGCCTCTCGTGGATGAACCATCTCGAAGAAAACGGTTTTGCGCCGACCGGCCAGGACATGTTCGGTGGATCGCTGGTTCGCTTCAAGCTCGACAACGGCGTGCCGCAGCGCATGGTCTCCTGCCACACCGCGCTCATTGATGTCTACGTGATCGAGGGCCATGTCCCGGCCGCTGACATCCGCCGCCTTCTCGAGGAGCGCCCGGACGCCGTCGGCCTCGCCGTTCCGGGGATGCCCTATGGCTCGCCCGGCATGGGGCCAGAAGACGACCGCGAGGCCTATGATGTCTTCCTCATCCGCAAGGACGGGTCGACGGAAGTCTTTTCGAGCTACGCCGAAGGATAATCTGGCCCGCCCATGGAAAATCTGTCTCCGATAATGCTCGGCTTTCTCGGAAGTCTTGCCGCCGGATCGCTCACAGCAGTCGGAGCAGTTCCCGTGCTGTTCGGGCGCATCCCGTCCCGGGCCACGCGCGATCTGTCGCTCGGCTTCGCTGCCGGTGTGATGCTCGCCGCTTCTTTCTTTTCGCTGATCATCCCGGCATTGGATGCGGCGGAGCCGATGTTCGAAAACGGCGCGATGCCTGCGGCCATCGTATGCGTTTCGATTCTTCTGGGCATGGGGGCTGTCGCCCTGATGAACGAAAAGCTGCCGCACGAGCACTTCAAGACGGGACGCGAAGGGCCCGAAGCGGCGTCTTTGCGGCGGGTCTGGCTGTTCATCATCGCGATCACGATCCACAACTTCCCCGAAGGTCTCGCGGTCGGGGTCGGCTTCGGATCCGGAGGTATGGAAGGCGGCCTACCGCTCGCCATCGGCATCGGGCTTCAGAATGCGCCCGAAGGATTGGCCGTCGCTGTATCTCTGCTGGGCGAGGGATATCCGAAGCTGCGCGCCTGGGGCATTGCGGCGCTGACGGGCATGGTCGAGCCGATTGGCGGTTTGCTCGGGGCCGGCATCATCACACTGTCGGAACCGCTGCTTCCATGGGGTCTGGCCTTTGCCGCGGGCGCAATGCTCTACGTCATCAGCCACGAAATCATCCCCGAAACCCATCGCAGCGGCCATCAGAACAGGGCGACGCTCGGTCTCGCAGTCGGGCTCGTTCTGATGCTGTTCCTTGATGTCTGGTTGGGATGAGGCAATGTCACTAAACAAGGTATCTCCGATGATCGGCGTCTTCGCAGCACTTGCTGCGTTCGCGATCGATCAGATCACCAAAGCCATTGTCGTTGCGAATGCCGCCACTTTTAGCGCCGGAATTTCCGTGTTTCCGGGATTCAACCTCGTCTTTTCTCGTAATGACGGCGTGACTTTCGGGATGCTGGGCGGCGCGCCGTGGTGGAGCCTCACCGCTCTCGCTCTTGCCATCTGTGTTTGGCTTGCTGTCATGCTGTTTCGCGTCGAAAATGCGGCCGAAATACTTGCCTACGGCGCGATCATTGGCGGAGCGCTGGGCAATGTCATCGATCGTGTGCGCTATCGGGCTGTAACAGACTTTCTCGATTTCTACATTGGCACAACACATTGGCCTGCCTTTAACATGGCCGATGTATTTGTCGTCAGTGGCGTAGGGCTCTTGCTCGCCGCGCCATGGATCAGCGCGCGGCGTCCGATCAAGTCGTGAAGACGGAAATTCTGAACCGCATAGCACTGCGCCACCGTTTGCTTTCGCGGATGACGCTTGGTTTCGCCGCCGGGGCGCTGACGGTTCTGACTTTCCCGCCTCTTTCGATTCTCCTGCTCGTTCCCGTTGCCTATTCCGCGTTGTTTGTCGGGCTTCGCGATCTCTCCTTCGGGCGCGCTTTCCTCGTCGGCTGGGCGTTTGGTCTCGGCCAGTTCGGTTTCGGGATTTCGTGGATTGCAGAGAGTTTCTACGTCGAGGCCGAGCGGTTCGGGGCGATGGCGATCCCGGCCGTCGCGGGATTGTCCGCAGGTCTCGCGATTTTCCCGGCCATTGCCGCCGCGCTTTTCGCCGAAATCGCGCGGCGTGGAGCCATGGGCAGTCTCTTGGCCTGCCTCCTGTTCGCGACCTCCTGGACCGCTGCCGAGTGGTTGCGAGGTCACGTTCTGACAGGTTTTCCGTGGAACCTCGCCAGCTACGCTCTGGTCGATTACGCCGCTCCTCGCCAACCCGCCGCCTGGGTCGGAAGCTATGGGCTAAGCTTTCTCACCGTGTTCGTCGCGGCACTTCCCGGCGCGGCTGTCATGGCGTCCGTGCGGCAACGATTGACCGTTTCGCTCATGGCGCTGGCCGGCATCGCGGCTATGTGGGCCGTCGGCACGCTTCGCCTCCAGTCAGATCCACAACAGCCACCCGGTGTCGACCTGCGCATCGTCCAGGGCAACATTCCACAAGAGGAGAAATGGGCGCCCGAGAACCGCGAGGCGAGCTTCGCGCGCTATCTTGAGCTTTCAACCCAGCCCGGCGATTTCGACGTTCTTCTTTGGCCGGAAACCGCCTTTCCGGGTTTCCTCGATGAGGATACGGAGGCACGGGATCGCATTGCCGCTGCGCTCACAGAGGGCAGGGTGCTCCTCACCGGTGTGCCGGACCGTGTACCGAGCGACGATGGCACCCGATATTTCAACACGGTCCAGGCTTTTGGCGCGACCGGCAGAATCCTGACCGGATACGCGAAACACCATCTCGTACCCTTCGGCGAATATGTGCCATTCCGTGGCTGGTTGCCCATCGAGCGGCTCACGGCGGGTCTGGGCGATTTTACGCCCGGACCGGGCCCGCGAACGCTTGCGCTTCCGGGTGTGCCGCTGGTCGCCGTGGCGATCTGCTATGAGATCATCTTCCCAAGCCATGTGGTCAACGACCTTTTCAGGCCAGACTGGATCTTCAACGCCACCAACGACGCCTGGTTTGGCACCAGCATCGGACCTGAGCAGCATCTGGCTTCCGCACGTATGCGCGCCGTAGAGGAAGGCCTTCCTGTAATTCGAGCTGCGAATACGGGCATCTCCGCGGTCATCGACGCGAGCGGTGAGATCGTTGCGCGGCTCGATACCGGCGAAACGGGCATCATCGACGCTAGCCTGCCCTCCGCGCGGCCGCCGACCCTCTACGCGAGCTTCGGGGACTGGATGCTGTTAGCGCTCATCTTGGCTTCGTGGAGCTGGGCAATGGCGGCCAATGTGACGGCTCGCTACCGCCGCATAAGAAAGACCGTCATGCAAAGATGTGGATAGGTGTTCCGTCCTTCACCATTGCATAGATGTCCTCGATCTGCCGATCTGTGACCGCGATGCAGCCAGCTGTCCAGTCGCGGACGTCCGTCGGGTCGATGCCGGGGCGTGGACCACCATGGATGAAGATGTCGCCACCGGGGGATCGGCCCTGCGCCTTGGCAAAGGCGATGTCGGCCTCATTCGGATAAGAGATGCCAACTGAAAGATGATAAGTGCTTTCAGGGTTGCGCTTATCGACTACGTAGTCGCCCTCCGGGGTCCGACCGTCTCCCTCGAATTGCTTGTGACCTTCGGGCGCGAAACCCAGCCCGACCGGATAGGTTTGCAATACCCGGTCGACTCCGTCGAGAACAAGCAAGCGCTGCCCCTTGTAAAGCCGAACACGGGTCACCTCGGGTCCGCCATAGCTGCGGAACTTGCTGGCACAGCCGGACAAAAACGCTGCGAACCCGCCCAACAGGACGGCGCGGCGGGGAAATCGGATGGTTTTCACTGCTCATGCCTCTTTGGTGAGGTCTGATATGGATTTTACGGTACCTTGCAAATGCTGCGTGATCAATGTGCATGGGCAAGCGCGGCCTTTGTCATCTGTGGACCAACCTGTTCACCGCCGGACGGAGGCGCCTTGGCCTCTTGGCTGTTCAGCAGGCGCAGGGCGTTGGCCACCACCAGCAATGACACTCCTACGTCGGCTGCAATAGCGCCCCACATCGATGCCACTCCAAACGCGGTAGCGACAACGAAAACGCCCTTGGTCGCCAAGGAAATACCGATGTTCTGATGGATAATCGACATTGTCCGGCGCGAATGACCGATCAGCCAAGGCACCTTGCCGAGGTCGTCGGTCATCAGGGCAATATCCGCAGTCTCGATTGCCGCGTCCGAACCAACAGCACCCATCGCGATGGCGTAATGCGCCCGCGCCATGGCGGGGGCGTCGTTCACCCCGTCGCCGATCATGGCCACCATGTCATGCGTTTCGACCAGTTCTTCGATGGCTGTCACTTTGTCTTCGGGCAGAAGCTCGGCGCGGACCTCGTCGATGCCGACCTCGGCTGCAACGGCGCGCGCCGTCCGCTCGTTATCGCCCGTCAGCATGACGATGGTCTTCACGCCTTGCGCGTGGAGCTGTGCCACGATGCCCTTGGCGTCGGGGCGGATACGGTCGCGCAATTCCAGGATGCCGGTCACGCCGGTGTCGTCGCCCACGGCAACAAGGGTGCTGCCAGCCCCTTCGATGCGGTCGCGCAAATCCTTCGGAATGGCGTCGCCGAAACCCTTCTCCTCGGCAAACCGATCCGACCCCAACCAGATCGACCGGCCGTCTGTGCGTCCTTCAAGTCCCCTGCCGGGAACGGTTCGGGTATCTTCCGCGGCGGACACCTTGATGCCGTCGGCTTCTGCCCGCGCGAGAATGGCGCGCGCCAAGGGATGCGAGGAACGTGCCTCGAGCCCCGCGGCGAGGGTCATCAGATCCTGCGCCGATGCTCTACCCAGCGGATGCACCGCCGCCACCTCGGGCTCGCCCATGGTGATCGTGCCGGTCTTGTCCATGGCCAGTGCAGTGGTCTTGCCCGGTGCCTCAACATATGCACCGCCCTTGATCAGCACTCCGGCCCGCGCTGAGGCGGTGAGTGCGGCGACGATGGAGACCGGTGTCGAGATGACCAGAGCACACGGGCAGGCGATCACCAGCAGCACGAGTGCATTGTAGAACCAATAATCCCAGGCCCCACCGAAAATGAGCGGCGGCAGCAGGGCAATTGCAATGGCGAGAGCCATGACGATAGGCGTGTAGATTCGGGCGAACTTCGCCACCCACTGCTCCACCGGCGCGCGGCGGGCATGGGCATCACCGACCATGCGGATGATCTTGGCCAACACGGTATCCGAGGCGGCCTTCGTGGCGCGCACCGTCAATGTGCCTTCGCCGTTGATCGTGCCGGCATAGACTTCGTCGCCTCGTTCCTTTGGGACCAGCGCACTCTCTCCGGTGATTGGCGCCTGATCGACCGCGCCCGCGCCGTCCGTCACCTCACCATCGAGCGGGATACGGTCGCCACCGCGTACTATGAAGCTTGAGCCTACGGCGACTTGAGCCGCCGGAACGTCGGCCTCGCTTCCGTCTTCGCGGATCATGCGCGCCGTCGGTGGTGCAAGATCCAAGAGCGCCGAGACCGCATTCCTCGCACGCCCGACGCTCCAGCTTTCGAGGTAGAGCGAGAGCGAGAAGAAGAACGCGACCGTCGCCGCCTCGAAGAATTCACCAAGCCCGATGGCACCGGCCACGGCGACAACCATGAGCAGGTTCATGTCCGGCGACAGCCGCCGAGCGGACGACCATGCCTTGGGTGCCACGAGCCAGACACCGAACAGGATCGCAACCGCGAACAGCCCTGCCTCGACCAGCGGCATCGGCGCTTCGCCGTGCCCCGCGAAAAGGCCGAACGCCCCACCCATGCCCGTCTCGATGATGTGCCAAAGGAATCCCGCGGCCCAAAAACCGCCACTCAGAAGCGTGAACCATTTCTGTTTGGCAAGATGCGCCGCCTGATCGGCGCTGGCATTGTCCGCGTCCCACGGACGGGCCTTCATCCCTGTGCTGGCAACCAAGTCGACGATCTGGCCGTCCGAAATTTGTTCGGCGCTTTCCAGCACGGTCATCCGCCCGTTGATCACATCAAAAGCCAAATGCTGTGCCCCGCCGAGTTTCGGGCCGACGACTTTGGAAAGGATGGAGACTTCTTCGACGCAGTCGAGGCCGCTCACCTGAAAGCTTCGGCCATGCTCGGGCGGCGTCGAAGGGATTGCGCCCGCAGGTCCCGTGCCGCCACCGCAGCAGGATGCCTCACCAGACCCATGCGTTGAATGGTCATGTGCGTGAGAGACGTCGTGTTGCTCGGTCTCGGAATTTGCCGCCATTTGATCTCTCCAGAATCATATGTTGAAGCGACTCTAATGTCTCCAGTGGCTTTAGGTTCAAGGCCTAACTCCAATATTGTTGTAGATTTCCAAACGGTGCATCTGAGGTCGTTGCAACGTCGCGCAGAGAATGCGATTGGTATCTGTAGAAGTGCAAATTGCGTGAACTGGCAGGGGGTTGTCATGCGAACAGGAACTGGAACACTATTGGTAGGCGCTATTTTGTTGAGCGCGTGTTCAGCCACGACGCCTCCAAACGGGTCATCCAATATTGGCAACGCTCCGGAGGCCGTTGTGGAATTGGCCGGGCCCGGTCAGAATCTGGCTACAGCCCGCCTTCGCCCAGAAGACGGTTGCTACTGGTACGAACACAACGGGCCAGTCGAAACCACACTATTACCTTTGCGCACAGCGAATGGTAACCCGATCTGCCTGGCCAAAGAAGCCTGACTGTTCCTTGCGGAAGAGGTCATTCGGCAGCGTAAAGGTATGCCGTCGAGCCGATCTGAACATTCGGATAGAGATCGTTTATATGCGCCATCACCATACGGACGCAGCCTGAACTGGCCCGACCACCGATAGATCGCGCCTGAGGCGATCCATGTATTCTCAGATAGGTGTCTCGATTGCCAACAAAGAGGTAAAGCGCACGGGATCCAAGCGGATTGCTCGGCCCAGGTTCCTGCCCATCTGCCCATTGAGCGTATTCGGGGTTCCGCTCGATCATGGAGGCCGTTGGCGTCCAATGCGGCCATTCAACCTTGCGCCTTATTGTGTAGGTCCCCGGCTCGTAAAGGTTACCCCTCGCAATCGCCACACCATAGCGCATCGCTGTGCCGCCATCCTCGATGTGATAGAGATAGCGCGCAACCGCATCGACGTGGATGTCCCCGGGTATCAGCCCATCGTTCGCAGCCACCCGCTGCGGGAGAAACCGAGACTGCAGCCCCCATGGGTTTGACGTCGCCGGATCGTACCCTACTGGAGTGACTTGCGCATCCCAGGCGGCCTTCTCGCTATTTGTCGGCCAGCTTTTTGCCAACACGGGGCTTGCCAACGGTGCCGAGAACAATGCAGCGCTCGTTGAAATGAAATGACGTCGTGTCAGCATTAATCGTACTCCGGCTTCTAATTCCAACAGTCTTGTGGCGTTTGTCATCGGGTTTTATCGTGGTGATACAACCTTAAGCAACTATAGGTTCAAGTGTCCATCTCAGTTTTCTGGTCAAGTTTTCTTGAGTAATGGGGCTGATGAAACAGCCGAATTTGGCCATTCACATGTCATATCCCACCGAATTCCCTGAATGCGAGTAACGCGTCACAACGGTTCCTGTTGCGCGATTTTGGGTTGCGTGAATGAATGCTTGTAAGCGGCGTAGGCCCAAACCACTGCAAGCATAAGACTAAGCACGGCGTTCCAACTCGCCATAGACAGGCTGAGGAACTCCCAGGCGACTTCGTCGCACATGACCAAGGCCGATGCTGTGGATGATGCAGAGGGCAGAAGGTCCGCAGCTGACAAGTTTGACATATCAAGACCAGAGCCTGTGCAAGATGTCGGACCTTCCCACCAACCTCGTTCGACGCCGGTATGAAACATCCCGATGCCTGCTGTCACGGACGCAGCGACAGCGCCTGCCATCAGTAGCAGTAAGATGGGCAAACCAACCATGAGGAGCGCGCCAATAGCGATGGCGATCGCGTGAGGGTATCGCTGCCAAATGCACATCGCGCATGGTGCGTAGCCCGCTGCCTGAAACAAGAAGGCAGCCAGCAAAAGAACGGCCGATCCGCCGGCAGCGATCAAACCAAGTTGTTTCGAAGACAGCGGCATTCACTTTCCTTTCGCCTACACGCAGCTCGGCGGTCGAATTCGGTGTACCTCTCCAAGCACGCGCCGCAGTTGCCGATTTCTCGGCAACTGCGCATTCGTGATCAGTTCGGCATTATGGCCCCGATTGCGTACATGCCATCCTCGCCCTTGACGAGCATCAGGGTCACCTCGTCACCATCGGTCACCTCTCCCATCATCTGCGCGTTTTCCAGAACCGTCATATCCATCGTCATTGCAGGCCAGCCGATCTCGGGAATCGGGTCATGGCTCACATTTGCGGTGCCGTCGCCGATGGAATTGATCACGGCCTTCGCGTGAACTGCGCCCTCCATTTGTTCGGCGGACATCGGCATGTTCGAATGATCCATATTGTGGTTCATTTGTGCGATAGCCCCTGTCGCGGACAGGGTCAGAAGTGCGAGACTTGCAGTCAGTATCTTCATGAGAAGCTCCATTCTTGAGGTTTGTGCGTTCGATTATTCGGCAGGCAGTGCTGCATCGACGGGCTGCCGAATTGGGGACGTGATTTCGCGGTTTACGCGTTTCAGTGCGAGCCGTTTCCAAATCACGAATATGGCAGGAATGACAAAAAGCGTCAGCAGGGTCGCTGTCACCATACCGCCGATCATCGGTGCAGCGATGCGTTGCATGATCTCCGAGCCAGTGCCGGTGCCATACATGATCGGTATCAGCGCCGCGAAGATGGTGGCCACGGTCATGACTTTGGGTCTCACCCGAAGAACAGCTCCCTCAAAGACGGCCTCCTCGATATCGTCTTGTGTCAGCTTGCGGCCTTCGGATTGACCGAGTTTGCGTCGCTTTTCCCAGGCGAGATTGAGATAAAGCAGCATGACGATGGCTGTTTCGACGGCCACGCCGGCCAGGGCAATGAAGCCGACGAGGACGGCGATCGAAATGTCGAAGCTGAGATACCACAGAAACCAGACACCGCCTGCCAACGCGACAGGAAGCGCGGCGAGAATGATGCCAACTTCGATCACCCTATTGAACGCCATGAACAACATCAGCGTGATGATCATAAGCGTGGCGGGGGCGACGATCGCCAGCCGGTCCTGCATCCGCTCGATGTACTCATACTGCCCGGACCATGTCAGAGAATATCCGGGCGGCAGGCGCACCTGATCGGCCACGACCCTCTGCGCCTCGGCGACATATCCGCCGAGGTCTCGTCCTGCGATATCGATAAACACGAACCCCGTGCGCCGAGCGTTCTCTGATCGGATCATGCCCGGACCATCTACAATTCGGACATCGGCCAAGGCGGTCAGCGGCACATGAGCCCCCGATGGGGTGACAACGGGCAAGTTTTCGAGGCGTTCGGGGCTGTCGCGCCACGCCTGCGGATAGCGCAGGTTAATCGGAAAGCGCTCCAGCCCTTCAACGGATTCCGATACCTGCATCCCACCGATGGCGGTTTGCACCACATCCTGAACATCCCGCACGCTCATCATGTATCGCGCTGCGGCGTCGCGCTTGACGTCGATTTCTATGAAGCGCCCGCCTACCGGGCGCTCCGCATAGGCGGAGGCAGTGCCCTCGATATCCGACACGGCTCGTTCCACTTCGATCCCGATGTCTGTGATCACGTTCAGATCAGCACCCGAGATCTTGACACCAACCGGCGTTCGTATCCCGGTGGCAAGCATGTCGATCCGGTTCTTGATCGGCTGGATCCAGACATTGGTCACGCCCGGGATCTGCACTGTCCGATCAAGCTCGTCGCGAATTTTTTCCATGGTCATGCCAGGGCGCCACTCAGCTTCTGGTTTGAGTTGGATCGTGGTTTCTACCATTGTGAGTGGTGCAGGATCGGTCGCTGTCTCTGCGCGCCCCACTTTGCCGTGCACAGTTTCAACCTCTGGGATTTTAGCGATCAGGCGATTGGTCTGCTGCAGGACCTCGCGCGCCTTACCGATCGACACGCCTGGGTAGAAGCTTGGCATATAAAGGAAGTCGCCCTCATTCAGCTCGGGCATGAACTCGGACCCGAGCCGTTGGTACGGATACCACATTGAAGCCACGAGGGCACCGGCAAGCAAGGTTGTCGCCCACGGCCAGGCGATGGCTGCGTCCAGAAAAGGACGATACAGGAAGACCACCAATCGGTTCAGTGGGTTTTTGCGCTCGGGCAAAATCCGGCCCCGGACAAAGTAACCCATCAAGACCGGAACCAGTGTGATCGATAGGATCGCGGCGGCGGCCATCGCGTAGGTCTTTGTATAGGCCAGCGGGGCAAAAAGCCTGCCCTCCTGATTTTCCAGCACAAAGACAGGCAGAAAGCTGACCGTGATGATTGCCAAGGAGTAAAAGAGGGCCGGACCGACCTCAGAGGCGCATTCCTGCACGATCCTCCACCTGTTTTCTGCGGTCAGCTTTTCCTTCTCCAGCCGCCTGTGCATCGCCTCGATCATCACGATCGACGCATCGACCATGGCTCCAATGGCAATCGCGATGCCACCAAGCGACATGATGTTCGCATTCACGCCCTGCGCTTTCATCAGAATGAAGGCAGCGAAGATACCGAGGGGCAACGACAGCAGGATCACCAGTGATGAGCGCAGATGCATCAGAAAGGCCGCACAGACGAGGACGACGACAATGAATTCCTGCGTCAGCTTCTTCTTGAGATTATCGATTGCGCGTTCGATCACGCCGGACCGGTCATAGGTCGTGATAATCTCGACACCATCCGGCAGGTTCGGCCGCAACTCTTCGATGCGGGCCTCCACCGCTTTGATGGTCGCAAGGGCATTGCCACCCCATCGCATGATGACCACGCCGCCAACGGCATCGCCCTGCCCGTCAAACTCTCCGACGCCGCGGCGCAATTCCGGTCCTAGGCGAATGTCAGCAACGTCGCCGAGGGTCAGAGCAGCTCCACGCTCGTTGATCATTAGGGGGGCGCTGGATAGATCAGAGAGCTCATCGATGTATCCGGACGAGCGGATCATGAATTCTGCTTCGCCCATCTCGATCACGCTTCCGCCGGTCTCTCGATTGGCCGCCTGTATCGCGTTCCTGAGCTGTGTCAGGGTGATGTCGTAGGCTCGCAATTTGTTCGGATCGACAACGACCTGATACTGTTTGACCATGCCGCCAATCGTTGCGACTTCAGACACACCGTCGACAGCCTGCAGTTCGTATTTCAGAAACCAGTCCTGCAGCGTTCTCAGTTGCGCGAGATCGTGTGTGCCGGTTCTGTCGATCAACGCATATTGGTAGATCCATCCGACCCCGGTGGCATCCGGGCCAAGCTGAGGGGACACTCCGTCCGGCAGGCTCCCGGTGATCTGCCCAAGATATTCGAGGACGCGGGATCTTGCCCAATACAGGTCCGTGCCATCTTCGAAAACGACATAGACAAAACTGTCACCAAAGAAGGAAAAGCCGCGTACATCCTGTGCGCCAGGTACCGCCAGCAACGATGTGGCGAGCGGATAGGTGATCTGGTTTTCGACCACTTGCGGCGCCTGCCCCGGATAAGGGGTGCGGACGATCACCTGCACATCGGACAGGTCCGGTATCGCATCGACCGGTGTCTCGCGGATGGCCCAGATGCCTGCGACACCCATCATGACGGCAAGGACCAGAATAACAAACCTATTGGCCAGCGATGCGCGGATGATCGCCGGGATCACTGGGTAACCCTCCCGTCACGGACAACATCGATCAATGTCATCGAGAAATCCGGGTTGCGCCGCAGGATGAGCGTGACGTCCGTTCCCACTGTGAGTTGGGAAATCTCGAGCTCCTCAGCCAAGGGAAAATCCATCGTCATTCCGGGCATGCCGATATCGGTCATCGGCCCGTGGGTGATGTTCGCCGTCCGTGATTGAGCATCGATGGAGTTGATTTGGCCTGAAACCTGCATGGGCGGTGCCACAGGTTCGGCCGCTGCCAGCACCATGTTCATGCCGTCCGGGCGCGCGAAAGTGAGCACCATCTCCACATCTGTCATCAAAGCGGCAGCGTCGAGTGACGGATCAATATCAAAGGCCATGGTCATGCCAGGCATGCCGATATCGGTCATCGGTCCATGGGTGATCGTGGCCTTTGAGGCGTCTGTATCGACACTATCGATCGTGCCTGAGACCACGATGGGCGGTGCCGCAGCTGCCTTAAGCTCGACATCAGACAAGATCATGTTCAAGCCATCCGGCCGTGCAAATGTGAGGGTCATTTGGACGCCGGTTTTCAGCGATGCCATGTCCAAGCCCGGATCGATGGGGAAATCCATGGTCATGCCTGGCATTCCGATCTCAGCCATGGGTCCGTGGGTGATCGTTGCGGTTCCGGAATTCAGATCCAGGTCGTCGATGGTGCCGGACACCATGATCGGCGCTGCGGCATTTGTTTCAGCCGCTTCCACCTCTTCGGGATCGGTGCCCTCGGCGCGGACCGCGACTACGGAGAAAAGGCCGCCATCACCTGCCGTGAGATCGAATTCGATCGGCGCATCGAGAGGCACGGCCTCAAGATCAACCCCCAACACCGGCAGATCCATCGTCATTGCGGGCCAGCCAAGCTCTGGGATCGGGCCATGCTCCAGCGTTAGCTTGCCATCCGACGTCACCGCGCGTGCAATCCCAGTGCCGGTACCGGCAATTCCATCATCTGGCGCAAGTTCGGTGAGGCTCAGGAGTCCATCTGCGCCACGGGCCACGAGAAACGCGACTACCTCCCCCTCCTTTAGCCGATCCAGGGGAACATCGGCTCTCACCGGGAAGTCGGATGTCATCGCTGGCCAGTCCAGGCTTTCCAGGGTGTCATGCTGCACGGTTGCCACCCGCTTCTCAGGATCGAGAGCAACGAGAACACCGCTGCCCCGCGCCGGGTCAGCATCCGTTGGCGCCATGCGCGTGAAGCCTGCGCTCAAAGCGCTTTCGCTGTCGATCAGGAACTGTGCGGAGGCAACGACCTCTTCACCCGGACCCAGGCCCTGAAGAATTTCTGTCCGCCCGCCTTCTCCGAAACTGTCCCGGAGACCGGCAGTCACCAATCTCGGTCGGAAGGTCCCCTCCCCTGTTTTCAGGATGACGCGCTCAGCCGACCCTGTCCGTATTACGGCCTCAGATGGCACTGTCAGGACTGTACGGCTTTCGTTGGGCGTGAGACTGACACTTCCGAACATTCCAGGGCGGAGCACGCCATCGGAATTGTCAAACCTCAGTCGAACAGGAAGCGTTCGTGTTTGGGGATCGAGTTCGGGATAGATGTAGTCGATGTCGCCTTCAAACACGCGCCCTGGCAAGTGTTCGAACCGAGCGATGGCCCGCATATCGTCAGACAGCCGGGCAATATCACGTTCAAAGACATCTACAATGAGCCAAACCTTCGACAAGTCAGCGACGGAGAAGGCAAGCGTTCCAGGTTGCAGATACATGCCGTCGGCCGCATTCAGGGCGATGACCACGCCGTTCTGTGGTGCTTCGATCTCGATGTTGCGAACCAATTCGCCGCCCGCCTCAATCTCGGCAATCTGGCGGGCGGACATGCCGTGGCTCATCAGCTTGCTGCGCGCCGCATCCAGAATGCGGGGGTCACCAGCCTCGACTGCGCGCACAAGGTCCCCCGTCGCCGTCGCTATGAGCGGGGAGAAAAGCTCAAAGAGTACCTGTTCTTGACTGACCCGATCGCCGATTGCTCGTACTTCGAGCTTCTCGATCCAACCCTCAGCTCGCGTATGCACATGACTGGTCAGATGCTCGTCATACCCCACGAAACCCACAGTCTCGATCTGGGGTCGAACTTCACTCATGCGGGCGACCGCCGTGCGTACGCCGATTGCGTTGATTTCGGCCGCGTTCAGTGTGACCTCGGCAGGGTCACCAGATGGCTCCTGTCCGGCATAGACGGGAATAAGATCCATCCCCATGGGCGACTTTCCGGGTCCTGGTTGACGGAAATTCGGATCCATAGGCGCAACCCAATAGAGAATCTCGGGGCCTTCAGATCCGCCTTGCACCGCTGGGTTCAGGTACAACCGCTCAATGTAAACCCCACCGCCAAGGCCGGCTGCCAAGGCAAGAACTGAAAGTGCCGCGTATCTTCCACGCATAAACATCGTCTCCTGACGGCTGAATTGGATGCAGCGATCGATTGGTCAAACAGCCCGCATATGCGGGCACCGAAATGTCAGGAGTGTCGGGGCGGGCGATCGGGCACTAGGGGCTCACGGGATACATGAGCCCTGGAGAATGCGGCCCGTGTTGGCGCCGTACACGCGGTTTCTTCAGACCGATGATCCAGATGTTGCTGGTAGTCCATGACACAGCAAAGACCGGTGTGGCACCCGTCGCTGTGTCCTGCGTGAGCGTCCGTTTGCCGCTCGCCATTGTTTGCGGGGTGGTGCGCGTGAATGTGGTTGGACACTTCTCCCACAGAAGCGACAGCGGCGATGTGCAGGCCACGCTCCACGCCGCTGATCTCTCCATCAAACGGCATTGCGTGCGTTCCGACGACGGTGATCGTCAGACACACACAGGCAAGACATGCCGATCGCAGGAAAAAGAGCGCGTTCCGAACCATAAGCGCGAAATAGCGCTCTTCAGAAGTTGCGGCAATTGGAGCGGGGCTGAATGATTGTATCATTTTGTAAAGTTGACCTTTTCCAAGTTGTGCCAGTACGACACTTAAGGTGGCATAGTCAGATCAGGCGTCAGATGGATTCCAAGAAACGATCAACACTCTTGACGATCGGTGCGGTCATTGCGGGCTATGCGGCGCTTCGAACCGTGCCCTCTTTGCTGCCGGAAAAACTTGAACTTGAAGCACTCGATCGTCCGAAAGGCTTCCGGAGATTTATCGCCGGTGAGACATCCGGATCGTTTGACGCGTTCGTCGGCTTGGACAGTCCGGACAGTATGGGTGTGGCAGCACGGAAGGCTACGGCTATCGAGCGAGTCTCAGCAGATATTTGCGGCGCTCTCTACGGAGACCTCGACATGAGCAATGCACGTATCCCTTTGGCATCATTTTCTGACTATTATTGTCCTTTTTGCAGAGTACAAACCAAGAGCTTCGCCGATATGACAAGCAAAATGCCAGATCAGGTTGCAATAGCATGGCACGAGCTTCCTCTGCTGGGCGACAGTTCTAATCTGGCAGCAAAGGCGGCCCTGGCCGCCAAGCGGCAAGGTGCCTATGTCGCATTCCAGGAACGTTTGATGACCTCGCCATTTCAAGCCACACCGGAATACTTGGCCCGCCTTGCCGATGATCTAGACGTTGATGGCGCAAGGCTCGTCGCCGACATGGAAAGCCCGGAAGTTGCGCTAGAGCTGGAAAATAGCGCGGCTCTCGCGCAGGTTTTTGCCTTTGTTGGCACACCTGCCCTCGTGATAGGTCGTACAGTTGTCCAAGGTCAGGTCAGCGACAGAATGATACGAAGGATCATTGACCTTGAGCGCGAGGAGGGCTGGGACGTTGCCTGTGTGTCGGCCTGAAATAGGTGTGCTGTCTGCCGTTCTCTCCGCCTTCCTCTTCGGTCGAAATTGGAGACGGAATGGATAGGCGGCGCTTCATCCTGCTTGCTCCTGCGTTGGCCATAGCCCCCTATTCTGTGGTGGCAGCGACGCGCGAAGCCTGGTCAGCCGTCGAAGCTTCGGACGCGTTGGCGCAGGGCGAGATTTCCCTGATTGATATTCGTTCACGCGTTGAGTGGATGGACACAGCTGTGGCGAAAGATGCCTGGCCGATCAGCATGCATGAACCGAGGTTTGAGCAGAGGTTGTTCGCTGCACGCGATCTGTCCGGCGAAAAACCAATCGCCTTGATCTGTGCCACCGGAGGGCGGAGTGGCCGTCTCTTGAGCGCTCTAAATCGAGCGGGATACCCGGGCTTCATCGATGTCTCAGAAGGCATGTTGGGATCACTGAAAGGGCCAGGCTGGATCGCACGCGGTTTGCCTGTGACGGATTTGGAGGCGGCCATGGCCAATTTGCCGGACGTTCTCCGTTGATCGTGGGTCCGCGTCCATGAAGGGAGCGGTTTCTCAATTCTGGGCTGGGTTGCTGTCGATTGTTTTGGGTTGCGTAAGCATCCTCGTCTTCGATGCTGCCCATGCCGCGGAATCCGAGACTTTTTCAAACCCTGCGGTCTCGGCGCGTCTGATCTCGGCCGAAGACGGGATTGCGCCGGATGCCGCCTCCGTCTCACTTGGGTTGGCCTTGGAGTACGGCGAGGGCTGGAAGGGATACTGGCGCACCCCCGGCGAGGTTGGCCTGGCACCGGAGATCAACTGGTCGGGTTCGACCAACCTGAAATCCGCCGAGCTACTCTGGCCCGCGCCGGAACGGTTCGAGGCCTTCGGGATCGAGAACTTCGGCTATTCAGGTCAGGTTGTCTTGCCGATCCGGGCGAGACTTGAGGACGCCGGCCACCCTCTGGAACTGCGTGCCCGCGTGTCCTTGCTGACATGTTCGACTGTCTGTGTGCCCCATGACTTCGAACTTTCACTCGCCCTGCCACAAGGCGTCGGGATCGATACAAACTCGGCTCGCCAGATTGCCACTTATGCCGATCGCGTTCCCGCGGTACCCGAGAACAGCGACATCAGAATATCGGTCACAGCCCTCGATGCGCGCGACTCGGCTCTCATCGTTGTGGCAACGAGCGACACACCGTTCGATGAGGTCGACGTGTTCCCGGAATTCGGACCCCTTGTGACCTTTGGCAAACCAGATATCCGGTTGGATCGCGATAGAACGGAACTCTGGGCACAAATACCGATCAACGCCTGGACCGAAGAGCACGCAGAGCCTTCGGTGACGATCGCAGACACCGCACGTGCAATCACGGCGCCGATCACGCTTACCTCAGATCCCCCTGCCCCACCGTTTTCAAGCGCGAACCCTCGAACGAGTGTGCTGAAGGTCGTGGCGGTGGCCGCCATCGCCTTTCTCGGTGGTCTGATCCTGAATGTCATGCCCTGCGTGTTACCCGTTCTATCGATCAAGCTCACATCTGTTTTGAAGGCAACCGGTCAAACCCGGCAGATGACGCGCAACGGATTCCTGTTTTCAGCTTTTGGGGTACTGACATTTGTCTGGGCGCTTGCGGCTGCCTTAGTGTTTCTTCAATGGATCGGAGTATCCGTCGGCTGGGGTATACAATTCCAAAATCCGGTCTTCGTGACTCTGATGTTCATGGTCATCGCCGTCTTTGCCGCCAATCTCTTCGGTGCATTCGAGATAACCCTGCCCGCGGCCCTTCAAGACCGCCTGGGTGCCAGCAATGCCAGAGCCGGGTATATCTCAGACTTTGGCACCGGACTGCTTGCGGCCATCCTCGCTACGCCGTGTTCCGCCCCGTTCCTCGGCACCGCGATCACCTTTGCGCTCGCGGGCACATCACTGGACGTGATAGTGATATTCACGGCGCTCGGTCTTGGACTGGCCCTCCCCTACCTCGTCATTGCCGCACGTCCCGAGTTGGTCACGCGACTGCCCCGGCCCGGGCGATGGATGCTTCTGGTCAGGATCCTTCTTGGCGGTCTGTTGCTGGCAACAGCCGCATGGCTCTTGTTCGTTCTTGTCGGCGTGGCGGGTGGGCGGGCAGCTGCCTTCATCTCGGCACTCATAGCTGTGTTCATCGTCGCCGCATCAATCCCACAGGCAAACCAATGGGTACGGCGTGCGGTTCTCAGCGCCTGTGTTTTTCTGGCGATTTTCGGGGCAGGTCTCACCTCAACCCCTGACCGCACCACAGCAGGGGTTGATGCGACGTCCCACTGGCAGGATTTCGAACCCCTCGGCATCGCGCGCCGCGTCTCTGAAGGCGAGACGGTGTTCGTCGATGTGACCGCGGATTGGTGTCTGACCTGCAAAGCCAACAAGTCTCTCGTGCTCGAAAGGGATCCAGTGCGTGCGCGGTTGCGCGGCGGTTCCGTGATCGCCATGCAAGCGGATTGGACCCGCCCGGATAACAACATCGCGCGGTTTCTCGAGCGATATGACCGCTACGGCATTCCGTTCAATATCGTCTTCGGGCCAGGGGCGCCTTCCGGCATTGCTCTCCCGGAAATTTTGACGCCACAGGCAGTTCTTGACGCTCTCGACACAGCGTCTGTTCGAAGTGTCGCGTCGGAGTAACGCGTTTAATCGAGCTGAAGATCGGAAATCGACGCAACGATTCTGCCCTTGGTATCATCGCTGTCGGCCGACACGGCCAATCCAATCAGGGCACCCGGCTCGATCCCGAACGCAGTGCGATGATCTGATGCGAGATCGACCTGCTCACGATACTGCCCGATCTCTGAAGGGCGCAGGACTTTGCTGCGCAACCGGGGCGAATAGGGGCTGGGCAATATCGCATTGGTCGGGTGCGCACCGCCCCACACGTAGATCAGGGCGCGTGCGCTGTCCTCTTGAAGAATGCGCCGCGCGCTCTTTCCGCTCAGAGCGTCCACCCTGTCTGGATCGACGAACACGAAGTAGATCGCCAGATTTCTGTCGTCACCACCTTTGATCGTAAGATCGGTCGGTCGGACACCCTCGTGGACCCGCCAGACCCAACGCGCAGATTCAACCGAACGATTGAGGTCCTCAACGGGGCGCCAGAGCAACGAGACCGTACCGTCCGAAACGATGTCCAACTGGCGTCCCCGTTGACCAAAATCGTTCGAGAAAAGGCGCAAGAAGCCCTGCTCTTTCCAGCTGCCGTCAAAAGAAATGACCTCGTTGGCGGTGCCCGCGGCTGGTGCAAACACGGCGCATGTCAGCAAGGTCAGAACTTTGGCGACATGGACCATTGCTCCTCCTATATCCAACCGAGTGCGCGCGCGGGCATCCAGACCCCCATAAAGATCATCATCAGATTTTCGGTCAGCGACACAAATCCCAGTGGCACGTTCGACCCGCCACCAACGCAAGCGCATTTCAATTCTCGCCCGTCGATATAGACCGCCTTGAACACGGAAACCGCCCCGATGGTCCCGATCACGAGGGCGATTGGGGCACTGATCCACACAAGTGCGCCCGCGACCATAAGAACGCCCGCGATGGCTTCACCAAAGGGATAGATGTAGCCGTAACGCACCCAGCGTTGCGCGAGCAGATCGTAGTTCAGGAACATTGTCGAGAAGCCTTCGATATCCTTCAGCTTCTGGACGGCAAGGAAGCACATGGAGATCGCGATAAACCACTCGAAAGCACGAAGGGTAAGTATCGACCTAGAGAACGCCCAGCTGAGGCCCAGGGCCATGAGAAACGCCACCGAGAAGATCGCGATCACCGGCTGATAGGTCGTCTCGTCCGCCTCCTTAACCTCTTTCCCGAAGTGCTCGCGCAATGCGTCATAGCCGCCGATGCGCGTACCGCCGATGAAGGTCTGGGGTGTTGTCGATACGTTGTGTTCCGCCTTGAACGCGTCCGTTTCTTCGCGCGTCGTCAGATGATGATCTTCGACCTCATACCCTTCGCGCTCCAAGAGATCTTTCGATTTCAATCCATAGGGGCAGAGGTGGTCTTCCATGACCATGCGATAAAGAACAGCCTTCCCTGCGGCCTGGTTGGTATCTTTCGGCATCATGTCCTCCATTGGTCTAGCTGTTGCAGGTCCAGTATCCCATGAAGCCAACCGCGAGCGGGGTTTCACCGGTCAATTCGAACAGAAGGGTAGAGCCTTCTCCGTTGTCAGCATCGCTCATCGCGACGGTCATCTGGCCACCATCGGCCATCAGAACACCTCCAGGGGCCACACTGCCGGTCGCTTCGAATTGCACCAGCGACCCGGAGACTTTCGCGATACCCTGCCCGTTTCCATCGGTCGCCAATATGGGGTCGGCGTTGACGGCGCGAACGAACGTGCACATCGGCTCGGTGCCGAGCCCGCTTTCGATCTCCGCGTCCGAAAGAGGAGCAGGACGGATGCCTGCAATGACCGGCGTCGAGATTGCCTGCGTCAGGCTTGCCACGCTTGCAGGTCCATCGGATTTACCCAATGGCCATTCTGGCCCAGCTTCACCATTTGCTTCGATGTCGGCGAGCAGGAAGCGCATCTCCGCAATTTCCCGATCTTGAGCCACGACAATTTCTTCAGCAAGCGCTTTGACGCGCGGGTCAGTGATTTCCGCCCTCTTGCTGGTCATAATTGCAATCGAATGGTGCGGGATCATGGCACTCATCCAACTTTCATCCTGCACGGTTTCTTGGCCGCGGACGAGCCAGAGAGCGCCGGCGAACAGGACTGCCGAGCCTGCGAGAATTGCGACATTGGCAGCGAGGTTTTTGTACATGCCCCACATAAACAGGAGCATCACGACTGCCATCGTCGCACCCATGACAAAGGTCATATAGAACCGTGTCTCGCTCCAGTAGACATGCTCGATGGCATAGGTGTTCAGATACATCAGGCCGAACATAATAGCGGTCGACGTTCCAACCATCGCGAGGAAGCGCCCGTAAGAAGACTTGCCGTGACTGTCCGATTTCGCGGAATCGGCTGTGCGGCTGTCGTGATTTAATATTGCTGAATCTGACATGTGAACTCCTTTCGCTTTTCTCTCAAACAAGATTCCAGCGCTGGAGGGTTCCGAAATAGAACGCGTTTTCAGCGGATGTTCTTCAGGTCACCAGAAAGATCCTTCAAGATCGGGCAATCCGGTCGGTGGTCACCGCGGCAGGCCTCGACGAGATGGGACAAGGTCTCGCGCATTTCCTGAAGCTGCGCGATTTTGTCGTCGATTGCGCTCAGGTGCTCTTCAGCTATGGTCTTCACCTGGGCACTTTCCCGCGTTTCATCCTCGTAAAGGCTCAAGAGATTGCGGCAATCCTCGATCGAGAACCCGAGCGCGCGCGCGCGACCCAGGAATGCAAGCTTGTGCAGATCGGTCTCGCGGAACGCGCGGTATCCGTTGCCGCTGCGCTGCGGCCTGACCAGGCCGATATCCTCGTAGTAGCGGATGGTTTTGGGCGGGATGCCGGACCGCTCTGCAACTTCTCCAATGTTCATGAGACGATCCTCCTATTCTGCGGGTTGGGTCTGTGCACTGATCCGTGGTGCGGTGATGTCTCTGTCTTCACGTAAGGCCGGCGCGATGCGGCGCAGACGCAGGGCGTTTGTCAGAACCGATACCGACGACAGGGCCATCGCGCCCGCCGCGAAGACCGGGGAGAGAAGCAGACCTAAGACCGGATAGAGAACCCCGGCGGCGACCGGGATCAGCGCAACATTATATCCGAAGGCCCAGACGAGGTTCTGGCGAATGTTCGATATGGTGCGCCTGGAGACCTCGACCGCATTCACCACGCCGCGCAGATCGCCTGACATCAAGACCACATCGGCGGATTCGATAGCGACATCGGTTCCGGTGCCGATGGCGATGCCGACATCCGCATGGGCCAGGGCCGGTGCATCATTGATGCCGTCGCCGACGAAAGCAATCTTTCGGTCTCCCGCGCGCAGATCGTCGAGAGCTGCGACCTTGCCATCCGGCAGGACACCCGCGATCACGTGGTCGATTCCGGTTTCGCGCGCGATGGCCTCCGCCGTCTCGCGTTTGTCTCCGGTGATCATCGCAACCTTGAAACCGCGCGCGTGCAGGGCTGCAATGGCTTCCTGGCTGGCGGGTTTCACGGGGTCCGCCACGGCGATCACTGCGGCCAGTTTGCCGTCGATCGCCGCATAAAGCGCTGTCCGGCCCCGCCCTGCCAGCTCGGCTTCCGTTTCGACCAAGGCGGCGATTTCAATCCCTTCGCGGGACATATAACGGTCCGCGCCTACCATCACCTCCTGACCTTCGACGGTCGCGGCGACACCGTAACCCGTGATCGAGCGGAAGCCCGTGGCATTCGAAACGGCGATCCCTTCGGCCCGCGCGCCGCGGACAATGGCTTCGGCGATGGGATGCTCAGACTGGGCCTCAACAGCGGCGATCAGGCTCAGCACTTTGTCTCGGTCCAAACCGTCGGTAGTGACCAGATCGGTCAGCGATGGCTGGCCTTCGGTGACCGTCCCTGTCTTGTCGAGTGCGATGACATCGACTTCGGACAAGGCCTGGAGCGCATCCCCCTTACGAAACAAGACCCCCATCTCTGCGGCGCGCCCGGTGCCCACCATGATCGACGTGGGTGTGGCCAAGCCCATGGCGCAGGGACAGGCGATGATCAGAACCGAGACGCCGGCCACCAGCGCAAAGGTCAAAGCCGGGTCCGGTCCGACAAGCAACCAGACCACCACCGTGAGCGCGGACAGCACCATGACCGCAGGCACGAACCACAGGGTCACGCGGTCAACAAGGCCCTGGATGGGCAGCTTGGCGCCTTGCGCCTCCTCGACCATGCGGATGATCTGTGCGAGCGTGGTATCCGACCCGACCCGTGCGGCCTTGAACGTCAGGCTCCCGGTGCCGTTGACGGTCCCGCCCGTTACGGCCGTACCTGCAGCCTTCTGCACGGGCACAGGCTCTCCGGTAATCATGCTCTCATCCACATTGCTGGATCCCTCGGTAACCTCGCCGTCCACAGGGATCCGCTCACCCGGGCGGACCAGGATCACATCGCCGACGGCGAGTGCATCGACATCGACCTCTACCGTGTCACCACCCCGGACGACGCGCGCGGTGCGGACCTGCAGGCCCAGCAGAGCCTGAATCGCAGCGCCGGTGCGGCCCTTGGCGCGTGCTTCGAGCCATCGGCCAATCAAAATAAGGACGACGATGACCGCAGCGGCCTCGAAATAGACCGCGCGCACACCCTCTGGCAGAAGTCCGGGAAGAAAGGTTGCGACCACCGAATATCCCCAGGCCGCGCCGGTGCCGACGGCGACGAGACTGTTCATGTCTGGCGCGCCCTTGAAAAGCGCGGGAAACCCTTTGGTATAGAATTGGCGTCCCGGCCCGAAGAGGACGAGTGTTGCGAGGACGAACTGGATGATCCAAGACGTTTGGAGACCAATCGTCGTCGTCACCAAGTGATGAAATGCCGGAACAAGATGGGAGCCCATTTCTAGGATGAAGACCGGTAGCGTTAGAATTGCTGCCAAAAGGACGCTGCGGCGCAGTCCGTCGGCTTCTTCTGCCTTGCGTGCGACGCGAGACTGGCTCGCCTGCGATTCTGCAATGTCAGCCGGGTAACCAATCGCCGTTGATGCGGCCATCAAGTCGCCCAAGGACACCGCACCCTCGAGATACTCGACCGTCGCCGTTTCTGCCGCCAGGTTCACGCTGACGGAAAGCACTCCGGGCACGTCCGCCAGTGCCTTGTCCACCCGTCCGACGCAGGATGCGCAGGACATGGACGCAATGTTCAAGGTGACCTTGGATGTCCGCGCGGGATACCCCAAGGAGGCAAGCGTCTGCGTGGCGTCGGTAAGCCGAGACGGATCATCCAGCGAAAGGCGCGCCGTCTCAGACGCGAGGTTGACGGCGACGTCGGAAACCCCGTCGAGCCCCGCCAAGGCCTTTTCAACACGCCCCACGCAGGATGCACAGGTCATGCCTTCGATGCTGAGCGTTGTTTGGCTGGTGTCGGTCATGGCGTGTTACCTCGATTGCGTAATCGAGGCAAATATAGGGCTTCCAGTCACTGGAAGCTCAAGGGGTTTATTGGAGATTTCTTTTTGGGGCCGGCACAGCATCAACCTACGGTCTCTCTAACCCCCTGTTTCCGATTGAAATGTATCGATTTGTAAACTTGTCGCACGAGCGATCGGTGCGCTATCTCCAAGGTAGGAGTTTGTTCGATGAGTATGTCAGATCAAGAAAAGCCGCCGCAGAATTCAAAGATGATGCACGTCGGCATGTGGGTGTGCTGCGCGGTGATGCTGCTTCCGCTGCTTGTCTTCTTTGCCCGCGGCGGCACAGTTTCTGGCCTGCAGGGCAGTTTCGGCGCTCTAATCCCGATCGTCCTTTGCCTCGGCGCACATGGCGTGATGTTCTTTTTCATGGGGAAGTCCTGCCATGGAGATCGCAAGACATCGAACAGCGACGCGTCCGGCGTGGCAAAAATCCCTGTCCAGACATCAATGGACGCTTGACCTTCTACTAACCGGAAGCCCCGTCTCTCATCTGGTGAAAGAAAGGGTGCTCCATGCGACTTCACGTTCCGGGCATGAGCTGCGGTCATTGTACCGCAGCGATTACCGAAGAGATCACGGCCCTGGACACTTCGGCGAGCGTTAGGGCGAACCTAGACTCGCGAACGGTCGATGTGGACACGTCGTGCACGATCAGTGCTGTCGTCGAGGCGATCAAAACTTCCGGATACGCAGCTGAACCTATTTCTTCATAGCCCGCGCCTCTTGGGTGAGACGGATCATCTGATCAGCCTCGATGACCCCCGGAACCAGCGCGTCTCCGATCACAAAGGATGGCGTGCCATTGAAGCCGAGCGCGCGGCTCATCTCCATTGACGCCGCAATATGGGCATCAATCTCAGGCGCCTGCATGTCCCGTCTTAGCTGCGCGATATCCAAACCAATCTCCTGTGCGACCTGGATGACGGACGCTTCCTCGGCCCGGCCTTGCATGCCCATCAACGCCCAGTGAAACTCCTCGTATTTGCCCTGCTCTCGCGCGGCCAATGCGGCGCGCGCGGCAAACACCGAGCCATCACCGAGGATCGGCCACTCTCGATAGACCAGCTTCACGTTGGGGTCTTCGTCCAAGAGCGCTTCGATATGCGGCTTCACCCGACGACAATAGGGACAGTTGTAATCGAAGAACTCCACGACCGTGACGTCGCCGTCTGGATTTCCGAGAACCGGCGCGTTCGGGTCGTTCTCGAGGAGATCGCGGTTTTCGGAGAGGACACTCGCCGCTGCGGCCGCCTGCCGCGCCTGTTCACGCTGTTCAATGATCTGAACCGCCTCGAGGACGATTTCCGGGTTTTCGCGGATGGCCTCCAGAACCAATTCCTTGACCCGGTCTTCGCTGAGCGCGTCAGCATGAGACGCGAGTGGGGTAACCAGAGTGACAACCAGTGCCATTGCCGTTGCGATCTTCATGAGAGTTCTCCTAGTTCACCGCCACGCCCTTAGTGCGCGCGGCCTGCATGTCCTGTATTTCCTCGGGCCAGGTCGACTTGATGTACCCGAGAATGTTCCAGATTTCCTGGTCGGTGAGTTGATCACCGAAGCCGGGCATGCCGCTGTCGAACTCCATGCCTTGCGCCGCCATCATCTCGCGGCCTCCTAGTCTCGTGTAGTTAAACAGAACCTGGTCTTCGTGATGCCAGGTATGACCGGTTTCGTCATGGGGAGGTGCCGGCAGCCGACCGTCCTCGCCTGGACTCCGCCAGTTGTCCTGACCTTCCAGATTGACCCCATGGCACGCGGCACAGGTCTCGGCATAAAGCGTCTTGCCGGCGACGAGATCGACGCTTTCCGGCATTACCCCGCTTTGGACATCACCGGCAGACCCGGTCCAGACATAAGCCGCCGCTCCGAGCGCCGCCAGGACACCAATCCCCAGGATGGCAGTCATAGCTCTCATGCCACATTGACCCATGCCATCATGCCCGACGCCGCGTGCGACAGCATATGGCAATGCAGCAGCCATTTTCCGGGGTTGTCTGCCACGAAGGCAATGTCGCGCACTTCGCCCCGGTCGAGCAGCGTGGTGTCGCGCAGCGCGCCGAGACCGCCATCGGCTGCGATCTCGTAAAAATGCATGCCATGAAGATGCATGGCATGCGGAAACGATGTGTCATTGGTGATCTTCATCCGAACGGTTTCGCCACGCGACATTTCCGCCAGTGCTGGACCATCCATGCCACCCACCGCGCCATTAAAGGCCCAGAAGTTTCCTGCCTCCATCATGTCGCGCATCGAAGACATCCGACCGCCCATCATGGCACCGCGCATGCCGCCCATGGCCCCGCCCTCCATCAGCAATGCGATGTCCGTTGCCGAAGCCAGATCGGGCATGGCATGGGCATTCGGCGGCAGGGGTAGAGGCGTTTCGCGCCGCGCGCGTGTGCCGTCGCCAGTCACTTCGAAGGCCACCTGAGAAAAGCTTTCATCACGGCTCAATTGCACGATATGGCCCGCGCTGCCGACCTCTGCGGTCACGTCGACGATCAGGTCCACCCGTTGTGCCGACGACAGCAGGAATGAACCTTCCACGGGTTGCGGCACGGCCAGCGGCATCCCGTCCATGGCCACAATCCAGCCTTCGAGCCCCTCCAGCGCGAGTTGGAAAATCCGGGCGTTCGATGCATTGATAAGACGCAGGCGTAGACGCTCATGCCGTTTCACATTCTTCGCGAGATTGTAGACGCCGTTCGTTGTGATGTAGTTCCCAACACGCCCGGCATGGCTGAGGTCATGCATCGCCCCGAAGGTATCCGCAATCTGAGCTGTTTCCGGATCGATGCGCCAATCGTCAAGGATCAGGACCTCTTCCCGATCGATATCGATCAGCTCCGGCTCTTCGACGATCAGCGCACCCTGAAGACCACGTGCGACCTGCTCGAACGAGCGGTTGTGCGCGTGATACCAGTATGTGCCCGCGTCGGGGACAACGAAATCGTAGTCAAAGCTGTCCCCGGGGCGAATGGCGTCCTGCGTCAGACCGGCCACCCCGTCCATCGCATTGTCGATGCGAATCCCGTGCCAATGGGTCGAGGTCGGATCGGGTAAGTCATTGACAATACGCCTCTGTACCCGCGCGCCTTGCAAAACCCGAATTTCCGGGCCCGGCGCGATACCATCGAACCCCCAAACCTGTGTTTTTCCGTAGTCATCAGGTAAAAGCTGTATATCTGCGACCCGGGCTGTCACCGCGCGCATGTCTGTCTGCGCGAACAGTGAATTCGGCATGCACGCCAAACCGGCAGCACTCATGCGAAGAAAATCGCGTTTTGAAAGTTTCATGATGGCACCGTTAGGATTGAGGTGAAGACAGCCGTGGCAAGCAAGATGACACTGATACAAACCCATTCGAGAGAAATCGATCTTGCAAGTTGCGGCCCAGCTTTGGGATCACCGCTCTGCAAAGCGGGCACAATCCGTGTTTTGTTGATGGCGGCAAGGGCCAGAAGCAGCGTCACGACGGCAATCTTTGCCAGAAGTGTCAAACCATAGGCAGTGCCGAGAAGCGCGGATAACGAACCCACCAGTCGCCAGGTCATTACCACGCCAGCGAGTAGTAGGAGTGGGACCGCAACAGATGCGACCTGTCCAAAGCGATGTCCAAGCACGGCAGCAACTCGCAATGTGTCCGCAGACCCCGAAAGCTTGTGGAGCGGAAGAAGGACGCCGATCCAGAATGCGGCAACGATCAGATGACCGAACAAGACGCTCTGAAACCAAAGGCGATCTTCGCTGGCGACATGACCGATCTCGCAAAAACTCCAGATTGCCAAGAAACTGCCCAGGAGCGCGACCCATAGCCACCGCCCCCCCAAGACCACACCGGTCAGGAGTGCCCCCAGGCCCAGTAGCCGCAACAGCAGGGCGTCTCCGGGCGGCGTTTCCCAGAGCAACGCCAGGATCGCCAGATCAGTCATGCCTGAAGCATCATCCATGAGCACTGCGCCCCGCACGGCAAAGCCGAGGAATGACATTGCAGCCGCCAAAAGAGCAAAGAAGACGGCCCAGGCCCGTAGAAAACGGTCGAGCCCAGCCAACTGCTCGGAAAAGACTTGGCGACAGAGTATCAGCCCGGCACTCGTGAGGACGCCGAGATAGAGCAAAAACTTTGTGGCAACCGCAGCCTGTCCCCAGATATCCGGCACCGCTCACTTCACTTCAAACGAGAAGACACCGTTCATCGGGTGCCCATCAACACCAAGCCCGCGCCATTCGATGTGATACATCCCCGGCCCCATCGGCGTGAGAGGCAGCGAGAATTCTTTGACAAAACCGGATTGGGTGCCGAGGTCCAGAGCCTCGGTGTGCGTCTCAGCATGGGTCATTTCGACTTTCGTCAAACGCATCCCATCGTTGAAGCGCAGTCCAATCATTTCTGGCACGACCTCAAGAACGGCACCATTTGCAGGCGTCATGCTTTCCTTTTCAGAATGGGCGAGGGCAGTCGAACCGATAAAAGTCAAAACCATGACAAAAAAGAAATTGTACTTCACTGGAATACCCCTTCGTTAAGCATTACGATCGGTTGTGCCCGTTGCGAGCTACCCTCGCGATTGACATGATCCTGCCGCGACATGTCAAATCAACCTGACTTTCGTGCCAACGGGCACTCGGTCATACAATTCTTCAACCTGTTCGTTGTAGAGACCAATACAGCCGTTTGAGGACCGTCGTCCGATCTTGCGCGTGTCCGCCGTGCCATGAATTCGGTAATATTGCCACGACAGGTAGAGCGCACGCGTACCGAGGGGGTTTTCAGGATCGCCGCCCGGGATTCTTGCCGGCCATTCGGGATTGCGCTCGCGCATGGACGGGGTTGGCGCCCAACTTGGATTTTTCCGCTTCTCAACAACCTCAGTGTACCCACGTCTCGTCAATTCTTCTGTCATGGGAACGGAGGTTGGATAGAGGCGCATTTCGCCATCGGCTGTCCAATGCTGCAGCACTTTCGAGTTGGTGTCAGAGATGATCAAGCCGACACCGAGCGCGTCGAAATGGTCCTGCCAAGCGTGCGTTCGAAAGGACGACACATTGCGGCGCACCGGGTCTGTCGTCTGGGCCCTGACAAGAGAAGGGGCGAAGAGCACCATGGTGCCAAGTCCGCGCGCAAAGCTGCGCCGGGTGAGAGAAGATCGGTTTCTTGACTGCATGGGCCTGCCTCGTTTCCATGTCGAACGCTTTGTTTTCTATCGAAGATCAGTGAGCGACGGAACGCAGGAAGGCCCGGTATTTTGTAAGGTTATGTATCAACCCGCTGGTTGGACGGCGGCGCTACACTTTCTTGGTCCGAGCCGAAAATCGGGTTTCGGCGCGCGCTTCGGGATGCTCTGACGGAGATGTCGTTGCAGCTTGATGCGCAGTCACGGGCAAAACAATGCGTGCACAGAGCCCACCCTCCGCGCGGTTCGACAGGGTGATCGTGCCGCCGTGTTGCAAAACGATGCTGCGGGCGATTGAAAGGCCCAGCCCATGGCCTCCGGTTTCGCGGGAGCGCGATCCCTCAAGGCGCAGGAAGGGCTGGAAGACATCGCGCAACCGGTCATCGGGGATCCCCGGCCCATCGTCCTCGACCAAAATCTCGATGCTCTCGTCAGAGACGCCCCAAGTCAGGGTCGGGTTGCGCCCGTAGCGCCCCGCGTTGTCGATGAGATTGCGCAAAGCACGGCGCAGCGCCTTGGGCTTGATCTGCACCATTGCCTCGGGTCCCGGGCGCACGTCCAACGCACCGTTGGTAGCGTCCCGAATGTCGGTCAGGAACGCGCCAATCTCGGTCCGTTGCAGGGCCTCGTCCTGTCCCACACCGCGCGCATAGGCCAGCGTGGCTTCCACCATATCCTGCATCTCGTCGAGAGAGGCCGTGATGCCGGTCTTGGTCTCCGCATCCTCCACCATCTCGGCATGAACCCTGAGCGCGGTGAGTGGCGATCTCAAGTCATGGGCCAGGGCGGCCAGCATTTGCGTCCTGTCCGTGACGAAGCGAGCCAGGCGCGTTTGCATGTCATTGAAGGCCGTCGTCAGGTTCCGCACTTCATTTGGGCCGACCGGCGTGAGGGGTCCTTGCCCGCCACCGCGCCCGAACTCCTCGGCTGCCGCGGCGAGATCATTCAGTGGCCGCGTCAGGCGCGTCAGCAGAAACCAGAAGATCGCAAGCAGCAACACGGCGGCCGTCAACACGAAAGAGAGGGTGGAGGCCCAAGACCATTGTATGGGCGGCCGCTCGAACCGGGTGGCGACGTTCAGCCATTTGCCCCCGGCAATGGCGATCGAGACCTCCATCTCGAGGGCCGCCAGGGTGCCCTGCATCATCTCGGCGTGCATTTCCGCCATTTCCGGAGAGAGGTTCGGCAGCGGCAACAGCCCCTGTTCAATCTCATGCACTTCGACCCGGATATCGCGGGTGTAGCCATCGTTCAAAAGCGCACGCACGCGCGCTTCTATCGCTCCGTTCTCATCATGGTGGGTGTGCGTTACGGCAGGCGTGTCGCCGAGATCGAAGCGTACAAGGGGCGAGTTTGCCGCCGCCACAATATCCTCATGCAACGTCGGCGGTGCCTCCTCGATCAGACGGGCGACGTTTGCCGCGCGTCCGGCTGCCTCGCTGCCGATGGCCGCTTGCACGGCAAGCGACCGTTCATCGACGAAAAGCCACAAACCCACGACCTGCGCCACGAACAGAACCACCACCACCAAAAGGGCGATCTGTGAGCGGAACCCCATTCGCATCAGGCCTCGACCTCCACATCACAGTTCAGGCAATATCCACCATTGCGCACGGTCGATATGATCCGGGGGCGAAGCACATCGGGTTCGATTTTCCGGCGCAGGCGCGAAACCTGATTGTCGATCGTTCGGTCAAATGGTCCGGCAACACGGCCGGCGCTCAATTCCAGGAGCTCATCCCGGCCGATCACCGCCCGAGGACGCTCAAGTAAGACCGTCAGCAGCTTTGCTTCGGCCGTGGTCAATGTATTGACCGTGCCATCGGGGCAAATGACATGGCTGGCGTCGTGATCGAATGTGATCCCGGCAAATACGGCCCGCTTGCCCGCAAATGTTCCGCCATGGGGTGCATATCCGTCCCCCGCACGGCGCAGGATCGCATTGATCCGGGCCAGAAGCTCGCGCGGATTGAAGGGCTTGGCCAAGTAGTCATCTGCACCGGTGTCGAGCCCCTTGATCCGAGCGTCATCGTCGCCGAGCGCCGTCAGCATGAGAATCGGCGTTTTCTGTTGCTCCCGTCGTAGCCGTGCGCAGGCCGCGAGCCCGTCCTCTCCCGGCATCATGATATCGAGCACGATCAGATCGAATTTGTCCTCGCTCAATCGTGCATCCATCTCGCCCGCACTTTTGGCTCCCGTCGCGCGCAGCCCGTTTTTCTCAAGGTAGCGCGTCACGGAGTGCCGGATCTCGGCATGATCATCGACAACCAGAATATGCGCCGATGCCGCCATCAGCGATCGGGTCCCACACATCGGCACGTCTGGCCGATCGGCCCTCTGTTCACTAGATTGAGTTCCATAACACCCAGAATAGATTGTTCTTTCGGGAAAGACCCGCACCTCGTTTGTCGCAATATGTATCAATAGACCTGACATGTCTTGACCCTCCAGCTGCTGGAAGCCCCATCTGACGCGGCATGACAGGCGCAAGACCAGACATATCGGGACAACATCCCGCCCAGTCAGCGCACCGGACCATGGCGGCGCCCGCTTGGATCGGGTTCGCGCTTTTTGTGGTCACAATGCCTGCCCACCTTCTCCTGGAACAGGCAGACTCGCTTGCCTTGGCAGCGGTCACACTGGCCCTGATCGGCGGGGCCTATATCGGGTTCGGTGCCGCCGATGGCCGTCGCTCCGTGTTCTGGTCTGAGCTGGCGGTTGCTCTCGTCTTTGGGGCGGCGGCCGTAGCGGGTCTCCTTTGGCATTGGGCAGCCTTGCCTCTGGGTCTCGCGCTCCATGCGCTGTGGGATCTTGCCCATCACAATGCGGTCCGCCTTGCCCGGGTCCCACACTGGTACATCCCGTTTTGCGTCGTCTTTGACCTGATGGCCGCAGCCTTTCTTGTGCTGCTTTATACGAGGTAGGCCATGGCGCGTGTCGCTGTTCTTGTCTTTCTGGGGCTCTTGCTTCTCGTCCTGGCGCGTCCGGACCTTGCGGGGCTCGATGCCGATCTGCCGGAGCGCGACGACCTGCGCCTTTGGATCGAGGCGGCTGGTCTTCTTGGTCCGCTTCTGGTCGTGGCGCTGATGACGCTGGCGATCGTGGCCAGTCCCCTGCCCTCGGCGCCGATCGCGCTGGCTGCCGGGGCCGCCTATGGTCACACCTACGGAACACTGCTCGTCGTGCTCGGCGCAGAGATCGGCGCGCTTGCCGCGTTTCTGCTCGCGCGCGGGCTGGGGCGCTCTTTCGTGGAACGCCATGTCGGCGAGACGATCGGGCGTGGACTTCTGGGGTCACAGAATACACTGACGTTTCTGGTGTTCGGAAGCCGACTGCTGCCGTTCCTGTCCTTCGACATGGTCAGCTACGCTGCAGGATTGAGCGTCTTGCACCTTTGGCGGTTTGCCCTGGCGACCCTCGCGGGGATCATTCCGGCCAGCTTCTTGCTGGCCCATCTCGGCAGCGAAGCCATGAATGGGGACGTGCAAACCGCCACCTGGACGGCGCTGGCGCTTGGCGCATTTACCGCCGCGTCCGTCCTCTTGGCGGTATGGCGTGACCGCCGCACGCCGAAAAAGGAGATCTGACATGGCCACTCATTCACATGCGGGACATATGCCGTCGTCGGGAAAAGCTCTGGTCATATCCGCCTGGCTGACCGGCATCTACTTCGTGATCGAACTGGCCGTCGGGCTCTGGACCGGCTCGATCGCGGTGCTGTCAGATGCGTTTCACACGTTGTCCGCCGTCGGGGGCGTGCTCGTCGCCATCATTGCGCAGCGGATCGCGCGCCGCCCGGCGGATATGGCGCGCAGTTACGGGTGGTATCGCGCAGAGATCATTGGCGCGCTCGTGAATGGCGGCTTTCTTCTCGGCATGGCGCTTCTGGTGATCTGGATGGGGGCGATGCGGCTCGGAAATCCGATCCATCTGCCCACGAGACCGATGCTCTGGGTGGCCTTCGGTGGCTTGGTCACCGAGGTGATCTCGCTCGGCCTGATGTGGAAATCCAGCCAGGATGATCTGAATGCCCGCGGGGCCCTCTGGCACATCATCCAGACCTTCGTCGGCAGCCTGTTGATCATCGTGACCGCGCTCGTCATCGAGTTCACCGGCTTTCTGGCGATCGATCCGATCCTTGGTATGGCCTTCGGGGTCGTGCTCCTCTGGGCCTCGATCGGAGTTATCCGCGAGGCGGTGCATATTCTGTTGGAAGGGACCCCGGAAGATACTGATCTCTCGGCCGTGACCGCTGATCTGCGCGCGCAGGACGGCGTTCTCGATGTCCACCATGTCCACGCCTGGACCCTGACCAGCGGCAAGCATGCCTTCTCGGCCCATCTGCGCCATGCAGAACCTGCCGATGCCGCGCGCATCCTTGAGACCGCCTATACGCACCTGACCAAGCATCACCGGTTTCACATGGTGACCCTGCAGCTTGAAACGGACTGCCTCGACGAGCGCCACGCGGACGATTTGGACGTCACGCAATCGATGGGGCCGCAGGCAGAGCTTCATGAACCACCCGCGCACCGCGATCACCTCGACAGTGACGCTCCGGATGCTAATCTCGAACGCAATTCAAAAGGAAACGACACATGAAACGACGTAGCTTTCTGCTGACCGGCGCTGCCGCCACAATCGCGCTTCCGGCCATGGCTGATGCCGAACCAATCCTCAAGGTTGTCAAAACTCCGACCTGCGGATGCTGCACGGCCTGGGTCGATCATGTCCGGCAAGCCGGATTTCTGGTCGAGGCCCAGGATGTCGATCAGGACGCCCTCTATGCGCTGAAAGACAGGCTCCGGATCGCGCCGGAACTGGCCGGTTGCCACACCGCCGTGGTGGGCGATTATTTCATTGAGGGCCATGTGCCGGCTGAGGACATCGCCCGGCTTCTTTCAGAGCAACCGGCGGCGCGCGGGCTGAGTGTACCGGGTATGCCGATGAGTTCCCCCGGCATGGGCGGTCCCGGTGCCGGCGATACGTTTGATACGCTGCTTGTCAGGCCCGATGGCGCGACATCGGTCTTTGCCAGTCATAGCTAGGCCAATCGGTAGGTCCCACGGGACGGGTTTGTAACCCGGCCCGCTTCGACAAGCGCCCGCAGCGCACGGTAGGTCGCCTCATGCGTCAGCTGGAGGCGCGCGGCAAAGTCGACGACGGTGCCATCCAGAAGACCCGCAACGATCCCCGCCATCACCCGATCCTCGGCGCGTCGGATGCCGACAATTTCCATGATCTGCCGGTGCGCCTGAACCTGTTGGGCCGCCTGGCGTCCATAGGCCCGCGCAAAATCCGGGTTCGCGAAGGCGGCGAGAACCGCGGACTTGTCGATCCGGACCAACTCACCTGCATCCATCACGATGGCATCGCAATGATAGCGCTCCGAAAAGACCGAGGCTTCGGCAAAGCTGGTCCCGGATGTCGCCCGGTGAATGATGAGCCGCTCGCCATTCGGACCAACCCGTTCGAGATGCACACGCCCGGTGTCGCGTTACCCTTAAATCTGAGACACGACGCGTTCGGGGATATTTTTTGCCCTTAATTGTGAGATTCGACAGCCACCGGGCCTATGCGTCTCACGCGCCGTTGCGCAATGAGATCAACCGCAGCAAGCAGACGTGGCTCCGTCTCGAAGGCGCGCAAGAGAGCAACCCTTGCATAGTCGTCGATGCGGGAGTTCGAGATGGCCGCTTTGACCAGCGGACGAGATCGGGCTGCATCAATGGCGGCAAGGCAAAAAAGCCTCACTTCCTGTCGATGGCTCTGAAGAGCGGACAACGGTTCCCGGCGGAAGGCCTTTAATGACATGGCAAAGGTGACCGCGCGCATTGCGCGCCGAAGTTGCTTGGAGCTGCGTAATCGCGCGGCGTATTCAAGCCGCGCGGCGCCGTTGCGCGCACGATTTATCAGCTTTTCGGGCATCTGTTCGCCACTGGGCTTGCCGAGCGTCGGCACAAGTCTCGTCCCGCAAACCTGGCAGTCGAATGCCCAGGCTCGCCTCCAATGCTTGAGCGAAAGGCCCCGCCGAGAGCATTCCTGACAAGATTGGAACGGGACGCGGGCCGTCAGCAGGGTCTCTAATGGCGTCATTATTGGAAAGGTCAAAGACTGCACGATATCGGGATCGGTTCGTGCGGCGTCGGAAATTTTATATGCCGCTGCCGCGTCGATGTTGAAGTCCAAGGACGTGCCATGAGTTGTATCGATTTCGATATGGGCCAGTAGTTCCGCGTCATCACAGTAGTTGGCCGCAGCCAGCCGAGACAACCAACCTGACAACAACTCATCTGGCAGAGGTGCGACAGTCTTGGGCAGCGGGCGCGGTTTCAAACCCCGGACTTCTCGAGCCGGCGATGGGCGTTCGCATGGCGCGACCAAACCGGGGTCCATTTTGCGATTGCGTCATCGGTGATGCATTCCTCACCTGTGACAATGGCGTCGATGGCAAGATCCTTGATCAGGGCGAAGATGCGCGAGGTCACCCCACCGGTCAGTGCAAGTATCTGCTTGAGCGACTTGACCTTCAGATTGGATTTCTTCTCGAGGGGCATTGCCGCAATGAGTGTTTGGATCATGTCCGAGAACTCGGCATCGTCGCGCCAGTTCGGCAGGTGATGTTCATCCAACCGCCTGGCAAGCTGGATATCACCACGGATGGCATCGACGGCCTCGCTGACCCCCAGGCAGACCAGTGACACTTCGAGTTCATTGCTGAGATACCGAAGAACATTGAGAAAGCGGCGCTGTTCGCGGTGGGTCCCGGCCAAGAGGTTGTGGACCTCGTCGATCATGATCATCCGCAGGCCAAGGTCGCGCAAAAGCGCAACAACACGGACTTCGAGGGAGGCCACATTTTGAGCGCGCGCGCTCAGTGCCGTGGCCGGTGCCCCGACGGACGCCAGGATGTGCAGATAGAACCGCCGTTCGTCGGGTGCCGGCGGTGCTTGTAACAGCAAGAGCGGCGTTCGCGTAATTCCCGATGCTGGGTCATATTCCGGTGCATATCTGCGCGACAGGTTGCGGGCGATCATCGTCTTGCCGATCCCGGACGCGCCATGCACAAGAAGCCCGGGCATACGGGTTTGCCTCGGCGCTTCGATCATACCCTGCAAACGGTCCAACACCTGTTCGGCCCGCGGAAAGCCGATCCAGATGTCTGATTGAATGAGGGCGATCCGACCGTCTTCCTCTGTTGTCCTTGCCCTCAATTCACCATCTCTCCACCTTGAACAATGGGCGTGATGTATCACCCGTATCGATCGCGCGCAGCCCTTCGGTTTTCGCGACAGCCGAGTTGGTGCCCTTCAATGCCCCTTTTCTTTCACGGGACCGGCGCTCAGCCTTGGTTAGTCCCCGGCTTTCAGCTTCGATCTGGCGTTGCTGTCGGATCAACTCACCGAGGACCAGTTCATTCGACCCGGACTTTCCGAGGGCGCGTGCCTTCTTCATGGCCTCGCGATATTCAAATAGAGACACAGGCGGCATTTCCAGATTTCTGTACCGGGCCTCGGCGTATCGGCCACCATCCAGTTCGACCCAGATCACCGAAAGATCGCGAGGGTCGTAGCGAACGACCACCTTCCCATCGCCGCGCCCAATGTGGCCTGCAAGAGCATCCGACCAGTACCGTATCTGGAACAGATGGATGCCGTCACGCCTGACCTTACGCAGTTCGCTCGGCAAGAAGCTCACCCGAAAAGCTTCCATCTCGAAGGGGATGTCGCCCATCATTTCCGCTGAGAGTGCCTCCCATTTGGCGACGGGCGTACAGCCAAGACTTGAATGAATGCTGTTGTTGTAGCGGCAGATTTCCAGAGCAAACCAGCGATCGAAGTCGCTTAAGGTCATCGTGGCCATGCCCTCGGCGTCATAGTCGCCCTTGGCCACGACCGAGGACTGCGTTGTTCCAGGCAACAGGTGCACGGCCCCCATCATCGTGCCGATCAATCGTTCGATGTGCCCTCCGAAATGAGGACTGCCTGGCGGCCGATAGACCAGATCGATCCCCCATTCCGCACATGCCGACCGAAAGGCATGCGACCGGAAATCGCGCCCGTTATCGACGTGGATGCTATGCGGTTTACCCTGCGCGGGCCAAGGAACATTGCACACCAATTCCGCCAGAAGTTCCGCTTTGGGGGCTACAGCCTGTGTCAGGCAAAGCGCCACTGACAGACGCGAAGGTGCCTCGAGAGAGGTGTAATATCCGGTCACCATCCGCGTTGCGACGTCGATCGCCAGCGTGACCCAAGGCCGCCCAATTGGTTGGCGTTCAAAACTGTCGACGAGAATGATGTCCGCAGGCGTATGGTCGATTTGCACGACCTCCAGTGGCCGGTTTGCCTTGTTGTCGCCTACGACCGGCGCAAATTTCTGGCGGGCCGCCTTTGCGCCTTCGCGTGCCTTGGCAATTGCGCGGGCGTCCATTGCATCCAGCCTGCGCTGAACCGTCCGACGCGTCGGCGGTTGCAAGCCCTGCTGCCAGCACGCGCTGCGGATTTCTGTCACGACGCGCGACAGGCTTGGACGTTCCCGCCGTAAGAAATAACGGCGAAGATGTTCTTCGATCACCGCTTCCACCTTGCCGGATATCAAGGTTGTACCAGTCGGGCGGCCCCGTTTCCGAGAAGCCAGCGCGCTGGTGCGCCCACCCTCTTCGGCCAGACGCTTTATCCAGCGCCAGACAGTCGCCCTGCTGACACCAAGCTCCCAAACGGCGTCATTGATGCCACTTTCCAGACTGCCAGTTCCTTTGAGATATGCCTGAACAAGCGGACGCAGTACAGCAGCCCTGCGCGCCTCTTCAGCACCAAGGGCAACTGACTCTTCGTCATCATTTTCCATCGACATTTGCCGCAAAAACCTGTGAACCCTGTCTCAGGTTTAAGGGCAAAAATATCGGAATTAAAGACAAAATCTCATATTTAAGGGCAAAGGGTGGCCGTTGATTTCGTTGGATTTCTCATCTCACAATTAAGGGCTACGCGACAGCTGGTCACGGGCCCCGGATCGCGGTCCGCGCGATAGAGATCGTTGTATCCGCCATAGGCGTCGGCCTGCAGCACGCCTTGCCATCCGGCGAGATGCTGATTGGGATTGGTTGCCGCGCGATCGCGGGAGAAGCGGAAGAACGCGGCCGGTGGGGCGCCGCCATTCCAGGGACGGTCATCGCGCACATAGGTCCAGAGGCGGGCCTTTTTCGCGCCGCCCCGGGCGAGCAGCGGCACCGTGGTATCGTCGCCATGCAGGCGATGAGCCGCACGCACATGGCTCTCGATCAGGGCATGGATAGGTTGCAGCGCTACGGTGGCATGGCCGATGAGATCGGCCAGGGTGGACAGGCTCAGCTCGACGCCTTCACGGGCAAACCGTTCGGCCTGCCGGTTCAACGGTTGGTGCTGACCATACTTTTCAAAGACGATCATGGCGATCAGGCTGGGCCCGGCCCACCCGCGTGGGATCGCATGGAACGGGGCCGGCGGCTGGCTGATCTTTTCACAGGCGCGACAGGTGAACTTCTCGCGCACGGTCTGGATCACCTTCCACTGCCGCGGGATCACCTCCAGGGTCTCGGTGACATCTTCGCCCATCTTCACGATACGGTCCGAGCCACAGCAGGTGCAGGCGGCAGGCGCCTCGACGACAACCCGCTCGCGCGGCAGGTGATCGGGGAACGGCTTGCGCATAGGCGGGCGGCGCGTGAAGGCGCACACCGTCGTGGTTTTGGTGGCCGTCTTTTCAGCGGCCAGGGCATCTTCGGTGGCCGCCGTTTCCAACTCCGCAAGCTGCAATTCCAGCTGATCGATCAGGCGGGCACGCCGTTCCGACGAGATGCCGTATTTATCGCGGCGCAATTTGGCGATCTCGAGCTTGAGCTCCTGGATCATCGCTTCCGAACAGGAAACCACCGCACGGGCCTGTGCCAGCTCGCTTTCCGCAGCCTCCGCACGGGCCGTTTCAGCGGCCAACGCGGCACGCAATCTCGCGATTTCGGAAGCGGTGTTCGACATGGCCGGTATCTACCACCCGGCCTCGCGAGACACCAACAAAATCAGGCCTGTTGGCGCAATTTATCCAGCCTTTGCAGGGCGTTGCGTCCAACGCGGATTGCGCCAGTCAATGCCCTCCAGAAGATAGCCGAGCTGCGCCGCCGAGATCTGAACCGCCTCGCCGGACCCGCTCACCGGCCAGATGAACTTGCCCGCCTCCAGGCGCTTCAGATAAAGCGACATGCCAACGCCATCATGCCAAAGGATCTTGACCAGATCGCCCTTGCGGCCCCGGAAGCAGAAGATCTCCCCGGCATGCGGATCGCGCCCCAACCCTTCCTGAACTTGCAGCGCCAGCGTGTTCATGCCTCGCCGCATATCGGTCACGCCGCCAGCGATCCAGACCTTCACTCCTGCCGGAAACGCGATCATTGCCTGTCCACAACCGACAAAAGCCGGGCAAGTGCGTCCGGATCCACGCTGGCCGAAACAATGAGCCGACGACCATTGGGCAGCGCAATCTCGACCTGGGCGTGCCGGGCAAACTCAACCGGATCAACTGGCCTCGGCTGAGAGACCGGGACGTCGCTCGTCACAGTGACCGGCGCAAAGGGGCGCGAATGCGAAGCGCCGAGTTCGCCATTCCGATACTGTCGCCGCCAGATCGTCAGCAGCGAGCGGCAAATGCCATGACGCCGCGCAGTGGCAGCCCCTTGCCGGTGGCCGATAAGACTTTCCTCAACAATCCGCAGCTTGTCATCATCTGACCAATACCTGCGGCGATCACCATCGGCAGCAGAAAGAACTTCGATTTGAGGGCGGTTGATAAAGTCGGACATAAGGTCGGACTTACAATCGGATCGATCCCAAAATCAGACGGCCGCCCCCGGAGGCTTACTTCACGCCAACCATGCCCACTTCGATGTCATGAGCGAAGTTTCTGGCGGCGTCGCCATCGCGGGTGAAAACTGCCACACCGTTGGCGTAGTCATGGAAATGGATCAGATCGACAGCCTCGGCGTAGTCTTTCCGGCGGACGACTGACAGTACCGGTCCGAAGATCTCCTCGCGCCAAACCGTCATATCCGGCGTGACATTGTCGATCAGGGTCGGGCCGACGAAGTAGCCGTTCTCGTAGCCTTGCGGCGGCGTGAAGTTGCGGCCATCAACGACGACTTTACAGGGAGACGTGACAAGCGCGGCAACTGGTGGCCTGACGCACCTCTTCAGGTTGGCCGGCATTGCCAAGTTATCTTATCGAGGGCGCGAATGGGCGGATCATTGCCAAATATGCACTCATCTCGCGAGCATATTCATCCCACAGACTGAAGGCGTCCGCCCGTGCGTGGCGGTATGAAGAGACGGTGAGACGATAGCGGCGTGGACGGAAGAGGGTGTTGATCTGGTCATGGGCGGCGAGGAACCTAAGCGCATGCCGTTGGGACTTGAAGCGTCCCATGATCCACCTCCAAATATGGTGAATCACCAAACAAGCTCATTGGGAATCCTATCGATTCAGATTTTCAGAACTCACACCTAGCAGATCCTTGGTAGCTGGTCGCCAACCAACATATCAACAATACGCGCACCGCCAAAAAGCGTACGCATCGTGACGCGCCCTGCTTGGCCGGCATGGACTCTACCAATGATCGTCGCCCCCGCCCCTTCGGGCATAGCGCGCATTGCATCCAGTGCTGCCTGGGCCTCGTTTTCGGGAACAAAAACAATCAGTGTGCCTTCATTTGCCAAGTAGAGAGGGTCAAGGCCAAGGATCTCGCAAACGCCCTTGACCTCGGTGCGCAGGGGCAGCGCTTCTTCGTCGATTTCAATAGCAAGACCGCTGTCCTGCGCCATTTCATTCAGGCAAGAAGCAACCCCACCGCGGGTAGCATCACGGGCAGCACGTAAATTTGGGGCAGCGGCTATGACAGCCTGCATCAGGTGCCCAAGCCCCTGACAGTCGGATTGGATATCGGCAGAAAGCGCCATATCACCCCGCGCGGCAAGGATGGCTGCACCGTGGTCCCCCAGAACACCGTTCACAATGGCAACATCACCTGCGCGGATATTGCCGGCCTTGAGATCAAGACCGGGCGCTATCACGCCGACCCCCGATGTGGTGATAAACACTGTGTCCGCCATGCCGCGCCCGACCACCTTGGTATCACCCGTGACGATACGGACACCGGCTGCGTCTGCCTCGGCCTTCATTGACGCGACGATGCGGCGAAGCAGGGCAACTGGCGTGCCTTCTTCGATAATGAAAGCCGCCGATAGCCACAGCGGGCAGGCGCCGCCAACTGCCAGATCGTTGACCGTTCCACAAACGGCTATTTTGCCGATATCACCGCCGGGAAATTCCACCGGATCGACCACAAAGCCATCGGTCGTAAAAGCCAGTTGAGCACCGGGTTCGCGCAAAGCATCCGACATCAGGCGGGCCTGATCCTCCATCGTGTCGGGGGCGAAGACCGAGGTAAAGACGCTGTCGATGAGATCGCGCATTGCTTTGCCGCCACCACCATGGGCAAGCGTGACAATTTCGTCCTTCATTCTGCAGGCTCCGCTGCACGCGCACCACCGTATTGGTAATAGGCCGCACAGGCTCCTTCCGAGCTGACCATCAGCGCGCCAAGGGGCATTTCCGGTGTGCAGCCCTTGCCAAATTGCGGGCAGGCAACCGGTTTGATCCTGCCGGTCATAACATCGCCGCAGGCACAGCCTTCGGGTTCCGAAACAACGCGCCGCTTACCGCCATATCCGATGCCGAATTTGGCCTCGGCGTCAAAGGCCGCATAGGTGTCGCGGATTCGAAGGCCCGATTGGTCGATCTCGCCGAGCCCCCGCCATTCAAATGTCGGGCGCTCTTCGTAGACGTCAGCGACAGCGGCAATCGACGCGGGATTGCCTGCGTCAGGCACGATACGAGAATATTGGTTTTCAACTTCGGCGCGGCCGTCGCGGATTTGTTCCAACACCATCAGAACCGATTGCAGCAGATCAAGCGGCTCGAACCCAGCCACGACAATCGGTTTGCCATAGTCGCGCGCAATGAACTGATAGGGCTCGATGCCGATCACCATCGAAACATGCCCGGGCCCGACAAATCCATCGAGAATCATGTAAGGGTCATCAAGCAATGCCTTGATCGGTGGTGGCACCGTGATGTGATTGCAAAAAACCGAGAAATTGGTCAGGTCTTCGCGGGCGGCCTGCTGGATCGAAAATGCGGTCGAAGGCGTGGTCGTCTCAAACCCCAGCCCGAAGAAGACAACCTCACGCTCTGGATTTCGCCGCGCCAGTTCCAGTGCATCCAAAGGCGAATAGACCATGCGAATATCGGCGCCATCCGCTTTGGCCTGCAAAAGCGACTTGCGTGTGCCAGGCACCCTCATGGCATCTCCGAAGGTCGTAAATATCACCTCAGGGCGCTCGGCCAGTTCAACACATTCATCGACGCGGCTCATCGGCAGCACGCAGACCGGGCAACCCGGACCGTGGATGAACTCGATCCCCGGCGGTGTGAGCTTGTCCAACCCGTAACGGAAAATCGCATGGGTATGGCCACCACAGATTTCCATGATGTGAACAGGCTTTTCAGCCGTCGCACCGATCTCGTCGCACACGCGCGCGATTTGCGACAGAATGGCCTTCGCTGCCTTGGGGTCGCGGAATTCATCTGCGTATTTCATGCCGCACCTCCTAGCGCCTCTGCCGTGGCTTGCATTGCTTCGAGCTCTTCCTGCGCCTCTCCTAACAAACGCAAGGCTTCGAGCGTTTTGGCAGCCTCCTCTTCGTCGATCTCGCTCATGGCAAAGCCAACATGGATCAGTGCCCATTTGCCAACCACACCTGGCAGGTCATTGCCTGCGATCGGGGCGACGTTGACTTCGCGTCGGACACCGGAAATCTCGGCTATCGCCATCTGCCGGTCGGCATCGGTCACTTCGACGATCTGTCCGGGAATGCCCAAACACATAGCTATTCCTCCTCTGAGGTATTGGATTTGAGAGGTTCTTCGATGCCGTAGCGTTCGATCTTTGCCCGCAGCCCAACACGCGAAAGGCCAAGTTCATTGGCAGCACGGCTTTTGTTCCATTTCAGACGCGTTAAGGTCTCACGCAGAATTCGGGCTTCGATCACATCAACCCTGTCTTTCAGGGTGCCCTGCCCGACCAGCACGCGGTTTAGGTCAGGTGTCGTTTCACAATCGCTAGCCTCGGCTTGCAGAATATGACGGGAAATAAGCTCGGACCCCAGAACGACATCCTGCGCAAAGACAAGCATACGCGTCAGTTCGTTTTGCAATTCCTTAAGGTTGCCGGGCCAACTGTAGCGGCGGAAAAACGTCAGCACATCATCAGCAAGGCCATGTACAATCTTCCCGTGGGACTGCGCAATCTTGATCAGAAGATCATCAGCCAGAATACCAATATCCTCAGAGCGTTCACGCAAGGGCGGGACCGAAAACTGGGCCGTTGATAGCGCATAATACAGGTCAGCGCGGAATCTGCCGGCGTCCACTTCGGCCAAAAGATCCTTGTCCGTTCCCGAAATGATGCGGACATCCATCCGCTGATTTTCATACGAGCCGACCTGACAGAACTGCCCGTCCCGAATGACCCGCATCAGCGCCAGCTGCAGCCGAGGCGAAAGTTCCGAGACGCCGTCAAGAAAGATTGTACCGCGCTCGGCCTTGCGTAAAAGCCCCAGTTGATTGGACTGCACACCTTGAACCGCCCCGCGCTTGACGCCGAACAGCTCGTGCTCGATCACCGCGTCATCAACACCAGCGCAATTCAGAGTATGGAAGGATTTGTCCGACCGCAGCGAACTATAATGCATGGCACGGGCGATCTCTTGCTTGCCGGTCGCGCATTCACCGGTGATCAGAACCGGAATGTCGAAACTGGCAAACTGTCGCGCCTGAGAAATCGCGGGGTTCAGTGGCGAATTGGTCGAGCGCAGAACATTCTCAAAACCCAGACCTTCGCGCAGAACCTTGCGTTGGCCTGCAAGCTTTGTTTCGACGTTGCGCGATAGATACCGCATCTCCAACGTCATTTGTTCATGTTCGCGGTTCAGACGGAATAGATCCGTGGCGTTCTTCGCCACCATCAACAACTGGTCTGGATGCCAAGGCTTGGTCACAAAATGATAGATGCCAGCATCATTGATTGCGTTCACCATGTCGTTCGTTTCGGTGTAGCCGGTGATGATAATGCGGACGGTTTCCGGCCATTCGGCACGAGCCTCGGTCAAAAACTCCACCCCGCTCTTGCCCGGCATCCTTTGATCGCAAAACACCGCCTGAACATAGTTATCGCGCATCAAGGCCGTGGCTTCTTCGGCATTGTTCGCTGTCAGACATTCAAACTCATCCTCAAGCGCCATGCGCATCGATTCAAGTGAATGTTTCTCGTCATCTACCAGCAAGATCGTGGGAAGCGGCTGCGCCATGGTCTACTCCGCCGCAGGCCGAGCCGACTTGCGGGCAAGATGGCGACGCAGCCAGTCGGTCCAGGCGTGCATGCCCTCGCCAGTGCGGGCCGAGATGCGGATGATCTCGATCTGAGGGTTCACACGGCGCAGATTAGCCTCGTAGAGGTCCAGATCAACATCGCAATGCGGCGCAAGATCGATCTTGTTGAGCAGCGCAAGGCGCGAGGCGGTGAACATGTCGGGGTATTTCAGAGGTTTGTCCTCTCCTTCCGTGACCGAAAGGATGGCAACCTTGCAGTCTTCTCCAAGGTCGAAACCCGCCGGACAAACCAGATTTCCGACGTTCTCTATGAACAGCATGGCACCGGCAGGCAGATTCAGATGCTCCATCGCGTGGCCGACCATATGTCCGTCCAGATGGCAGCCTTTGCCGGTATTGACCTGCACCGCCTTCGCGCCAGTTGCACGGATACGTTCTGCATCATTGGCGGTCTGCTGATCGCCTTCGATGACACCCAGCGGCTGATCGGCAAGCGCCTCAATCGTTTTGCAAAGCAGTGTCGTCTTTCCCGATCCCGGCGAGGACACAAGGTTGATCGCAAAAGTTCCCTGCCCGTCCAGAATGGCACGGTTTGCTGCTGCGTAGCGGTCATTCTTGGCCATGATATCGGTTTCGATCTCGATCAGGCGCTCTTGGGTCATGCCGGGCACCTCGGTGCCAGCCGGACCATGGCCAAAGTGCAAGTCGCTATGGTCGTGATGATGGTGGTGATGGTGACCATGCGCGTGATCGTGGCTGTGGTGATGGCCATGCCCGTGGCTGTGGCCTTCGATCGTGGCACCATCACCGCTACATCCGCATACGTTACACATCAGGCAACCTCCAAGTCCTTGATCCGCAATTCATCGCCGCCAACCGGCACCAGCTTGCCGCCACCACATTCCGGGCAGGGGTCAAGCCGTTCATTGATTTCCACATCTTTCATACAATCGAAGCAGGTAGCGCGCCCGGGTAAATCAAGCATTACCAGTGAAGCTCCCTCTGCCGCAGAGCCACGCATGACCACATCAAACGCAAACGCCAGCGCAGGTTTTTCCACCCCTGCAAACCGACCGATTTCGACCCGGACGGCCTTGATCCGGGCTATGTTATGCGCCTTTGTTTGATCTTCAATCACTTGGCGCATTCCTTCACAAAGCGACATCTCATGCATGCTGCACCCGACGGAGTTCAAGCGGGACACATGGGTCCAGCACATCGACGAGTAAAGCCGCGTTGTCGCGATTTCTCAACGCCCCAAGCGTCCGTTCAAGCAACCCATCCGCGCGCAGCATATCATCAGTGGGTGTCTGGCGCTCGAAATCAGTAATCTGACCGTCAACTACGCCCGCCCGCATCTTGTAGGTGCCTCGCGCAGCTGGAACCGAGATCCACCCGTCCGCCCGCGCGGGCATGGGAATCTCAGCACCGCCAATCTCGCAGAACCGGGCTAGGACCCGCCAAAGCGGCCCACGGCCGAAACGCTTTTCCGCCTGTCTCATGACAGGCAAATGGGCCTGCCGAGCGGCGACCGAGTTTTCGGGAAAGTCGGGGGTAACTGCAGCATCAAACGGGGCAAACCTTGCGCTTATTTCGTTCAGTAGCGGCCGTGTTGCCAAAAGATTGTCAAGGACGGCATCGGCTGCAACGCCTGCCACCTGCGCAGGTTCAAGGCTAAGTTTTGCAGGAAGTAATACGCCAAGACGCAATTGATGTTCTTTGATGATGTCGCAATGTAACACCTGCGCATCAGTGGTGTCCGTCGGCAGACCGCAGGCCATGCGCACAGCGAGGGACTGCGCCGTCTTGCACAGATTAAAAATGCGCGGCAGCAATTCGACCGCATGGTCGACAGACTTGCCAATCAGCAATTGTGCTACGGGTAATTCCGGCGGCTTGACCACCTCAATTCCCATGACTGCAATCGCCTGATGCATTCTATCAACCCTCGCTTTCCGCAGCATCGGCAAGACCTGCGGTCAGAACCTGCCGACGAGAAGGAGCGTCCCGCAAGATTGGAACCGCTTGTTCGGCTTCCTCTGCTTCTTGTTCAGCAGCTTCGATCGCAGCCAACTCTTCTGTGCGCGCTGCGCGAATATCAGCGGCACGATCCGTCTCGGCGCGATTTTCTTCATCGAACAACGCGACCATGACGGCCTTGGCAACATCGACTGCCTGTTGCTGCGTTTTGAATTCACCCATGGGTGAGAACAGCGAACAGGCTTTGTAGCCACCTACCATCTCACGCACATTGTGGATGAATTCGTATTCGCCTGATGCAAAGGTCAGATATTCCTTGGCACCGGGGTTCAGGTCGCTCCAGTCTTCTCCTTCGGCTGGCAATTGGATCAGATTCATGAACCACGGCGAAATCAAAACCCCCAAGGGGCGTCCTTCGTGGATCTGGAAACCCACCGCCTGCACGTGCAAAACTTTGTTCACGATGGGGACGTCGCGCATCTTTCCGTGCCAGACTTCGGTGAAGTCAGTTTCGAGCAACTTTGTACGCGCTTCGATGATTGCTGCCTCTTGTGCTGCATCAGAACCGGGGTCTTCACTGACCAGAAACTGTTCTTTGGGAGCATCACAGTTGGGGCATTTCCAATCCGCGGGCAGCGCAATGAACGGTGTGCCGGGCATGACCTGCCGCGTGTCATCGCCTTCGGCCGGGTCGTATGGCGTCCAGCAAATCTTACATTCCATAATCGCCTGTGGGCTGATCTTGTCATTCGCGCCAAGGAAAGAACCTTCGAAGGTCATTGGATCGCCTCCATGACTTCGATGATCCGCTCACCACTATCAATCAGGTCTTCTTTGGCCGCAACGACCACTTCGGGCACATCTGTCACCTCGAAGGTATCAAGGATCAGCGTGTCCATGGAATTGAAGAATTGTACCCGCCAGACGTTGGCCTGACCGGTGGCATTGACCCGGCAGTTGCCATATCCGCGAGACAGGAAATCAACCGACCCGCGCCCCAGTGCCTTGTCGAGCCAGACGAGATCTTCTTCGGTGTGGGGCAGCAAAGTCAGGTTGACGACATGGGCCTCATCGCCTTGGGAGTAGTTGGCGGATTTGTCCACCAGTTCGACCACCAACGGCGGCGCATTGACCACGCCGGGAGACACTTCTGTCAGAACGCCGAGAGCCGGGGATTTTGACACGAAGGCGCGGTCGCATGCCATTTGTGGGACTGGTCCAACCTCGATCATGTCGACATCGGCACCGCTCAGACACCAGACACCGGCAAAAACGCTTTCCTGCGCGGCAATCGCCGGTAGTCCTTGCATTTTTATTGCGACCTCCCCTTCGCCCATTGTCTCAGCAATCAGGTCTCGGTTTGGCTTGTCCAACTCCCGCAGGTCAAACTGAACGTTCGGGGCTCCTTGAGCCACGATTGTTGCCGCTGCTGCGATTTCGGCCAGCAACCCAAGCGCAGGGGCAAGGTGAGCTGAGACTTCGACATAGGGGATGTGCGCCGAATAGGCGCGCATATCCTGCGGCATTTTCATATATTCAAGTTCTTTGCCGTCCTCAGGGTCTGGCTGCGATCCGGGGCCAAAACCGACGGGAGGAAGTTGAAAATTGTTGACCATTTGGGCCTCCTTATTCGGTTGGCGCAGCAACAGGAGCCGCCAGAATTTGATTGATACGCACGACGTATTCATCCCAATCACGCACTTTGGGAAGGCCACCGATCATCTCCCCCTCGCGGTAGAAAATAATTGATGGTGTCTTGAGAATTTTTGCGGCCTCGCGCACCTGATACTCGACACTATCGGCAACAACAGCACAGTCAAAACGGCCCTGAAAGACCATTTTCAACTCCGGTAGGATAACTGCCACATCCGCGCTTTCCAGGTTGCGCTTAAAATCACCGGGCACAAAAATGCAATGGATCCCGGGACGGCTGGTGAATTCATGCACGTCATGTTCATTGGCCAGTTCTGGCCAGCCCATTTCCTGCGTCAAGCGGTCGATGAGTGGATGGCTCATGAGACTTCCTATCCTGTAGCTTTGCCCTGATCCAAAGCCGCTTGCAGGTGCGGTGGCAGGGTTGGTGTCGAATGTTCAAGATCTGCGAAGGCATCGCCAAGATCGCCGCCTTCCATAAGGGAGCGAAGCCCATCGAGTGCGGCGGCAATCTTGCCCGCCTCATCCGCTGTGATCAGTTCGCGGGCGGTGCCAAGAAAGGTCAGCACCCAGTCGCCCGGCACGGCGGTGTCGACAAGCGACATATCGATCAGGTGTTCATCGCGCCCGTCAGTGGCCTGTGCCGCGATGCCGGTCACGCTGAGGATCTGCATAGGAATGCCGACGCACATAGATCAGACATCCTCGGGGAAGAAACGGTCGTCGCCCGTCCGGCATGCCTCGGCTTCAGAGGGGCGGCCGGCTTCATAGGCGCCCCGCAGGATCGCCGGATCGGCCAAAAGGCTGTCATTGCCGCGCCCGGGTGTCGCTGCGACCCCCCACTTGGCCAGACGCTCAAGCGCGATTGAAATGGCAGGGTCGATCTGTGCCGCGGTCACTGCCCGCAAGCCGCCACCATAGTCTTCCAGCTCTTCTGGCTGGCAGCCAATAAGCATTAGGTTTTCGGGGCAATAGTCCATCAATTTGGCGGTCTCGATCACCTCTTGAAAACCGGTTTGATGCAGGCTCATCTTCTTGGCCCCAAGGAACGATGGAACTTCGTCCCCTTCGACAATCTTCATTGTGCCGGGGCGCAGCCCGTAATCCACGGCATCAAACACGATGAGGTAATCAGCAGCCTCAAGGAATGGCAAAAGATAAAGCCCCTGCGTCCCACCATCGAGAAGTGTCACGCCGTCTGGAAAGCTCCACTTGTCCGCCATCCGCTCGACGCAGCGCACGCCGAATCCCTCGTCGGCCCAAAGGACATTACCAATGCCAAGTATCAGGACTGATTTATCCAATTTTCTCTCCCCTGATGGTCCGTGATCGCCCTTCGGGCGGGTCGGACGACCCTCGCGGATCAGAATACAGCGCGGAATACCGGGGCATACAAATTCTTAAAATTTGTTAAGCCCCTGTTTAGATGTGATATTTCTGGAAATCGCGGCGCATCAGCGCAATGTTTCTTTTCACTTTGTCGCGACAATGGACGCTCACCTTACAGCAAAAGGGCGGGGTGATCCCCGCCCTTTCAGATTCGCCCAAGTTGGAAAGCTACTAATCGGGCCGATCGTCTTTGAATGTCCGGTGTCCCGAGATCATCGTCGACACAATCGACTGGCGGCTCATGATGTCCTCGCGGATCGCCACATAGATGTGAATCATCATGAAAATAATCAGCCAGTACATGCCAAGATGATGATAGGTGTGCACATAGTGGGAGTTATTCCCCATCGCCGGGATCACCCAACCAAAGAGCGTGTCGTAAAAGCTTCCCTGTCCCGCGCCTTCGGAATACAGCGCCATTCCCGTCACGATCATAAAGGTTACGCCTACAGTGAAGAAACAGAACATGGCCAGTTGGGCCAGCGGGTTGTGGCCCACATATTTCTTCGGTTCCTTTTCGAGAAAGGCATACCATTTGATCTCGAAAAAGACCTCTTTCCAGTACGCCTTGCTCCAGAACGGAACATAGAAAAGCTGTTTGGAATGATCGTTTCCAACGATGGCCCAGTAGATGCGCCCGATAAAGAACACGGTCAGGATCATCCCGGCCGCAAAATGAGCAAACCGGATATAGCCAAAGACGAACTGGTGGGTTGCCTCCGCAATCTGCATGGATGGTGGCGGTGAGCCGATGAAATATCCGGTGATACACAAAACAATGATCGCCAGAGCATTGACCCAGTGCCATATGCGGACCGGCGTTTGATAGACGTAAACACTGGTTTGGCGGGTGGCTCCATGAAGCTCGGTGGATTCAGTCATACCTGCGCCTCCTCATTCACGGCTGCGAAGACGCGTCAGGACCAGGCCACCCACAACCGCCAACACGATGATGCCAAGGATATGGTCGGGCTGGGTCAGCGAATGCCCTGCAGCCTCACCATGGCCCGTATGGGCCATGGCAGATGTTGTCATTGCGGCGTATGCGAACAGGATTTTCTTCATTTCGTCTCTCCTTAACGGACTTTGACTTCGACCAATTCTTCGCCTTCGGGCGACATGACGTGCGTGGAACACGCCAGGCATGGGTCGAATGAGTGGATGGTGCGCAGGATTTCGACCGGCTCTTCGGGCCGTTCCACCGGCGTGTTCATCAAGCTGGCTTCAAACGCACCGATATTGCCTTGGGTATCCCTTGGGGATCCGTTCCACGTGGTTGGAACAACGCATTGGTAGTTCTCAATGCGGCCATCCTTGATACGGATCCAGTGCCCAAGCGCTCCACGAGGGGCCTCTGTTGCACCAACGCCAATCGCCTCTTTTGGCCATGTACTGGGATCCCACTTTTCGACATTCGCGGTGGTGCTGTCACCGTTCTTGATGTTCTGCACCAGTTTGTCAAAGAAGTGACGTTGCAGACGTCCGCAATATTCGGATTCCAGCGCCCGGGCAGCCGTCCGGCCAAGGGTCGAGAAGACGGCTTCAAGCGGCAGGTTCATGTCGCTCAGGAAGCGGTCGACCTGATCCTTGATGTCTTCGTGGCCTTTGGCATAGCCCACGACATAGCGGGCCAGCGGACCAACCTCCATCGCGTGACCGCGCCAGCGCGGCGCCTTGATCCAGCTGTATTTGCCAGCCTCGTCAAGCTCCTGAATGTTGGTCTTGGTGCCTTTGGCGTTTGGCCCAAGTTCGTATTTCGGCTCGGTAATGCCATCCCAAGGATGCAGGCCCTTGCCTGGCTCGCCATAGGTGTACCAGCTGTGATCCACGAATTCCTGAATCTGCTCGGGGTCGCGCTGATCCACGTCATGAACCTGGCTGAGGTCGCCATTGATGATCGCACCGCGCGGCAGATGCAAGTTGTCAGCGCTGAAATCGTTGGCATTCTCGGGGATGTCGCCATAGGCAAGACAGGCCTGCGAGGACAGCCCGCCACCATGCAGCCAGTTACGGTAGAACCCGCCAATTGCCTTCACGTCCGGCAGATAGACGTTCACGTTGAACTCATGGCACTTGTCGATGATCGAGCTGACCATGTTCAGGCGTTCCATGTTGATCGCCCCAACACTGCCGACACCATCGACGTTGATCGGGCAGGGTACACCACCCACCAGCCAGTTGGGATGCGGGTTCTTGCCGCCAAAGATCGTATGAACCTTCACGATCTCTTTCTGTAGGTCGAGCGCCTCAAGATAGTGGGTTGTCGCCATCAGGTCCGCTTCGGGCGGCAGCAGATAGGCGGGGTTGTCCCAATAGCCGTTCTTGAACAGCCCAAGCTGGCCACTTTCGACAAATTTTTTCAGCCGGTTCTGAACATCCCGGAAATAGCCGGGGCTGGACAGCGGATGCGACGGAGAAACGGCTTGTTGCAGTTCCGACGTCGCCTTGGGGTCCGCCTTCAAAGCATTGATCGGGTTGACCCAGTCCAACGCATGCAAGTGATAGAAATGCACGACGTGGTCATGGATTTCGAGGTTCAGCTGCATGATGTTGCGGATCGAGTTGGCATTGTCGGGAATCGTGATGCCAAGCGCATCTTCCACCGCGCGAACCGATGTCAGCGCGTGCGTGCCGGTACAAACGCCGCAGATTCGTTCTGTGAACGCCCACGCATCGCGCGGGTCACGGCCCTTCAGGATCACTTCGAGCCCACGCCACATGGTTCCGGTACTGACCGCATTGCGGATGACGTTGTTTTCATCAACGTTCACCTCGCACCGCATGTGGCCTTCGATACGGGTCACCGGATCGACAACAATACGCTGCCCGGAATTGTCCAGTTGATAGCCGTTTGGTGTCTGAATAACCATGACTTATGCGTCCTCTTTCTGGTTCTTCCGCTGCGCGGCTTTCAATGCGCTGATCGCCGCATGGGCTGCGACACCTGCCCCGACGACGCCGGCGGCCCCAAGGCCTACCTTATCGGCATTCGCCTCGACCCCGAACTGGGTCAGATCGGTCACACGGTCATAGAAAGACCCCTGATCCCAGAACCCATCTTCGGAGCAACCGATACAGCCATGGCCGGACTGAATCGGGAAGGATACACCTTCGTTCCAACGTACTGTGGAGCAAGCGTTGTAGGTGGTCGGACCCTTGCAGCCCATCTTGTAGAGGCAATAGCCTTTGCGTGCATTTTCGTCGTCCCACTGCTCGACGAACTGGCCTGCGTCGAAATGGGGACGGCGATAACATTTGTCGTGAATGCGCTGCGAATAGAACATCGCCGGGCGCCCCTGGCGATCCAGTTCGGGCATCCGGTCGAAAGTTAGCATATAGGTGATTACACCAGTCATAACTTCGGCAATCGGTGGGCAGCCGGGCACTTTGATGATCGGCTTGTCGGTAATGACCTTGTGAACCGGGGTCGCACGGGTCGGGTTCGGCTTGGCTGCCTGGACACATCCGTAAGAGGCGCACGCACCCCAGCTGATGACAGCCTTTGCGTGTTCCGCGGCGTGTTTGAGTTGATCCACAAACGGTTTGCCGCCAACGATGCAATACATCCCGTCTTCGTTCAGCGGCGGGTTGCCCTCGACCGCAAGGATATAGTTGCCTTTGTACTTCTCGATCGTCTCTTCAAGCGCAGCCTCTGCTTGATGACCCGCCGCCGCCATCAGTGTGTCGTCATAGTCGAGAGAGATCATCGACAACACAACATCTTTGGCCAAGGGGTGGGCCGAGCGGATAAAGCTTTCCGAACAGCAGGTGCACTCCAGGCCATGCACCCAGATCACCGGCGTACGCGGCTTGGTTTCCATTGCATGGGCAATCTTGGGCACAAAACTGGGCGACAGACCAAGCGCGGCCGCCGTCAGCGAGCAATATTTCATGAAACTGCGCCGGGTGATCCCCTGACGGCGCATCACGTCATAGAAGGTTTCGATCTCGCTCAAAGCTGGTCCTCCCTCAGAAAAGCGGAATCGCATCCGGGGGTGGATGCACTCTATATTAAGGAAAAGCATGGAAGATCGGCATGCAAAGGAATGCAGGGATTTGAGAGAAATGATTTTTTTTATTTAAATCAAGTCATTGATGCGAACCGTCAAAAGAAGGGCGGTATGTTTCTAACCGGATCGCACAAAGGGTGGTTAGCGTGCTCTCACCCATCGCGCCGCCGCGATCACCGCCTGCCCAAGCGCCAGGCCGCCATCATTCGCCGGAGTTTTGCTGTGGAACATGTCCGGGATGTCTTCATTCATCTCAAGTAACATCAAGGCCAGAAGCCGGTTTTGCAGACAACCGCCAGAATAGGCGATCCCCTCAGCCTGACCTGTGTGAACCAAATGCCGCGCCGGGAGCGAAATGACACGGGCCAACCAGATGTGAAAACCATAGGCCAGGTCTTCGGGCGCGTCACCCGCCTGCATCCCGCGCCGCAAGCCATGGAACATGCGATCCATAGTGAGTTCGCCTTTCAGCGCAGCGGGTAATTCGTTTGCCCAATCGAAACTGAAACGACGTTTTCCGACGGCTCGTCTCGCCAAAGCCTCGAGCCGCATCGCGGCCTCACCTTCAAAGCTCTGCCCGTCGGGGCAAATCCCGAGGCAAGCCGCAACCGCATCGAACAGCCGCCCTGCGGAAGACGACATTGGCACATTTACCCCCCGTTCGACTGCCTTCCGCGCTATGGCCAGTGGCTGGTTCGAAAACAGCTCATCCGCCCAATCGAACAGGCTTGTCTGATCCAAGCGGGACAGGGCATTGCGCCAAGGATCCCGTGCCGCCATATCTGCGCCAATCAAGGGCGCTGGTCGCAGCCACGATTGCCGTTCGAACCCACAATAATCGCCCAGCAGCACTTCACCGCCCCAGAGCGTGCCGTCATCGCCAAGCCCGGTCCCATCAAGGATAATCCCGGCGATCTTACCCCCATCCAGAGGCCAGCCATTCTCCGCCAAACAGGATGCCAGATGCGCGTGATGGTGCTGCACCTCTTCCAGCTGTAGCCCTTCGATTTCGGCCCGCGCCTGCCCAAAGATTGTAGCGCGATAATTTGGATGCATATCTACAGCGACAATCTGCGGCGTATGATCAAACAAATTGGCATAGTCTCGATCAGCCTGTTCAAATGCTTCCAAAGTCAATAAATCATCCAGATCGCCAAGATGATGCCCCAACAAGGCCGAGCCGCCTTTGGTGAGGCAAAGCGCCCCCTTCATCTGCCCCCCATAGGCCACGACCTGCGGTGCGGCCTCAAACCCCGGCGGTAGTGGCAAGGTGCCAGGCACCCGCCCCCGCGCGCGGCGCAGCACCATCGGCGGGTCAGCGCGTTCGACACTGTCATCCAGGCGGCGGGCGATGTCACGATCATGCATGACGAACCCGTCGACAAATTGCGACAGCTTCTCTCGCGCTTCGGGATTGCCGATAACCTGCGGTTCACCGCTCAGATTGCCACTTGTCATAATCAGCGGCCCGTTGAATCCGTCCAGCAGCAAGTGGTGCAGCGGCGTGTTTGGCAGCATCCAGCCCAGGCAATTTTGGCCAGGCGCGACCGCTTCGGGCAAAATGTCGTGCAGCTTTTCCAACAAAACGATCGGCGCGGCAGGATCCGCCAACAACGCATCCTCTTGCGCACTGATCCGGCAATGCGCCGCAATCATGTTACGCGTTCCCATCAGGGCAAAGGGTTTGGCCGGTCGACGCTTGCGCCGCCTCAACAGCGCCAGGCTGTCCGAATTCGTGGCATCGCAAACAATGTGAAATCCGCCCAGACCTTTGACAGCCAGAATGTTGCCCTCTTTTAGCATTGTCACCGCTTTCGCGATGGGGGCCACAGACACTTCGGTTTGCCCTACCTCTAGCCAAGCGCGTGGGCCGCAGTCCGCGCAGGCAACCGGCTGGGCATGAAACCGACGATCTGCGGGATCGGCATATTCCGCCGCACAAGCGGAACAAAGAGAAAAGGCAGTCATGGTCGTTTTGGCACGGTCATAGGGCATCGCTGTGATAATCGTGAAGCGCGGCCCGCAATTGGTGCAATTGGCAAAGACATACCCGTGCCTTCGATCCTTGGGGTCACGCAACTCGCGCAAGCAATCGAGGCAGGTTGCGGCATCGGGCGTGATACCTGTCTGGCTACCCGCCCCTTGCGAGGGTGCGATGACAAAGGGCTGCTCCAGCGTTGGAGCCTGGGTGTCTTCGACTGAAATATCGGTAATCACGGACAGAGGCGGCGCCTCCGACCTGATACGGTCCGCCAACCGTTCGACCCCCTCACCCGCCGCAAGGATCAACACGCCCTCCGGGTCGTTCAGCACATGCCCCAACAAGCCCATCTGCTTGGCTAGCGTCCAGACAAAGGGACGAAATCCCACCCCTTGAACTTGTCCCCGGACCCGGATTCGCAGGCAGGGCGTCAATGGACCGTGCACACCATACAGGGATCAAAACTGCGCACGATGTGCTGCACAGACAGCGGCGTATCCTCGTCCGCCCCGACCTCAGCACCGACCAAGGCGGCTTCGACCGGACCGGGTGCGCCGGTGGCATCCCGCGGGCTAAAGTTCCAAGTCGTGGGCGCAATGATCTGGTAGCCTGCGATCTTGCCGTTTTCGACCTGTATCCAATGCCCCAACGCGCCTCGTGCGGCTTCGACCAATCCGACACCCTCGCCGTTTTGCGGCATCGCCACATGCGCCATGAAAACCGCTTCGGGTGAAATCGAAGCCAAAAGGCTCTCCAGCAGAATCTGGGTTTGGGCGATTTCAAGAAGGCGACCGATGACACGGGCCCGCACTCCGCCTTCGTCGGCCAGGGCACGGGCCAATGGATGCCCGGCGACCACTTGGCGCGCCAAAGCGCCCACTTCAACTGTCTGTCCCGCAAGCCGAGGCGCCTTGCACCAGCTATAGGCGGGCTCTGACATCGCTTCGTCAGGAACGGTCATGCCATTGGCGGGGTGAGCTGTCTCTCCATGCATCCATGCGTGGCTGACATCTTCTGTGATCGCGTTCAGATCGACCTCGTGCAGGGCGGCATTGTTCCAAAGGCCACGCGGCATCAGCGGACCGTCAGCAACGGGATAGGCCCCAAACGACAGGTAGCGCCCCTGCCCCTGCCCCATCGCATCCAGCGACAAATCTTTTGCAACACGCAGGAAAAGCCCTGCATCACCGGTAGCCCATGCATCAAGATCGCTGGTGCTCTGCAATCCTGAGAATACTTCAACTGGAGCACCGAACAAAGTGTCCTCCAGGTATCGGCGGAACGACTTCAGGCTGGCCTGTATCCGGATTAGATCGCGTGCTGAAGGAGACCGCGTTACACCGCCCGGCTGGATCGCCAGAGTGTGCGGCCACTTCCCGCCAAGCAGCCCTACTATGTGCAACAATTGCGCCCGCGCCTCGACGCCATCGCGCAGGGAGGAACCCGACTGCGCGGTAAATTTCCCGACCACCGCGCCGTGCCACGCGCGGCCCTGATAAAAGGGGCGTGCGAAATCCGGCATGAAAAACAGGTTGAAGTGGGTCACATGGTCGGCAAGGTTTTCGACGGCGTGTAGTAATGCGGCGACTTTGGCCCCCTCTGGTGTCGGAGAGACACCGGCGGCATCCGCCAGAGCCAGCGCCGCCGCTGCTGATTGGCTGATCGAACAGATGCCACAAATGCGCGGGGTGATCGTCAGCGCATCGCGCGGGTCTTTGCCCAGCATCATCCGCTCAAACCCTCGAAACATCGGAGAATTGGCGTTGGCGGCAGCGACCTTGCCATCAGCAACGTCCAGTCTCAATTCAAGGTCACCCTCGACCCGGTTGAACGGCCCGACCAGCATCGTCCGGTCACTCATTTCTTTGGCTTTCTCAGGCTGGGCGGCACCACGATCCGGTCAGAGGTGGCATTGGCCCCGATGCGGTTCGGTGTCGCGGCCTTGGACAGGCTGGCCAGCGCCATGAACCATGCCTTTGGCATATCCGTTGGCAGCCCCACCGGGATACCCGCGAATTTTGGGGTCTCGGTAAAACCGTGACCGGGTTCCTCAAATTCCGGGGCCGTGCAGTTGATACATGGATAGCCTGCGCGCGTGCAACTGCCCTCGCCATTCCAGGTGCGGATGTTGCAATCGCCAACAGCCTGTGTGCCCACGCAACCGAGATGTTCCATCATACAGCCAATTTCCGACAATTCCGTCGCGCTGGCCTTGTATTCGTAAAATTCGTTTTTGGGGCAGCCATGGTGCACCAGATTATCCGCATAAAATCGTGGGCGGGCAAAACCGTCCAGCGAAGCAACGCTCATCGCGCCACTCGCCAAAAGCATAAGCGTCTCGGTTACCCAATCAGGATGCGTCGGACATCCCGCAACATTGATGACCGGAAGGCCGGACCGCGCCCGGAACGCTTCGTCCAAGGCGCCGCCTTTCTCGGCACCATCATATTGCACGCCAACGGCATCGGCCGGATTTTCCCCCGCCGAGGTCACACCGCCATATGTCGCACAAGTCCCGACCGCCACGACATGCTGCGCCAACGGCGCAAGAGACGTGACCCAATCCAGCATCGAACGCCCGGTGCCGGACAGCATCTGAAAACGGCCCGATCCGTTTGGCCCACGCAAGATCGACCCTTCGACACAGAGGATATCCAGCGCGACATGACCCGCCTCGACCGCTTCCAGAATTGCACGAACCTCAGCGCCCGTCTCAGCGCTCAGAGTTGGGTGCCAAAGCAACTTGATGCCCACACCTTCCAGCAAGTCCAGGACATTGGGCGCCTCCGCGCATAGCAGCGACATCGTACAACCGCCGCAGCCAGCGGATTGAAGCCAAAGCAAATTCATGCCCCAAACCTTGCAGGCAAAACCAACTCAAAACAAGCGCCGCCTTTTTTTGAGGGCAAGTATCGCAGTGAACCGCCGTGCTCTTCGACAATCTTGTAAGAGATCGACAACCCCAAGCCAGTCCCTCGGCCTACCTCCTTTGTCGTAAAAAACGGGTCGAAAATTTTTTCGACCTTATCGGCCTCAATCCCGAGCCCATTGTCCGAGATGCGCAGTACGATATCATTCGGCCTGACTTCGAATACTACATGGATTTCCGGGTTTTCTATAGTCTCGACCGCATCCGCCGCATTCTGCATCAGGTTCAACAGGACTTGCCGGATATGACCGACACGGCCCATAGCAAATGCTTCATCTGCGCCGTGATATTGGACCACGAAGGATTGCTTGTTTCCGCGTTCGATCCAGACAAGCGCGTTCTTGGTCAAGTCCACAATATCAAACCGCTCGAACTCCCCTGATCCGTCCGCGGACAAGCGACGCAAATCATCAACCAGATCGCGAACACGTTTGGCGCCCTCGCGCGATCCATCAAGTGCAGTGCGCAAGTTTGTGATTTGGCGGTCCAGTTTCAACTCGGCCCGCAAAACGATGAGCTCCTCACGGCTCGCGCCGCGTGCCACGCTTTCAAAGTAGCGTTCAAATGCCTCGATGTACTTTTCCATGGCATGGCTGTTGGCATAGACAAAGCTGATAGGATTGTTCAGTTCATGCGCCACGCCAGCCAGCAAACGCCCCAAGGATGCCAGCTTTTCGTTCCGCACCAGCTGGACTTGTGCCATCTTCAATTCTTCGTGGCTGGATTCAAGGTCAGCAAAAGCCCGCCTGAGTTCTCCTAGTGGGCGCGCCGTCAGGACGGCTCCGATCACTTTCCGCCGTCGATCCATTTGAGGAGAAATCCGAAGTTCAACCGGCTCGGCACCTTGAGGCCCAATGATCTCTGCATCCAGTGTCACTGTGTTGCGGGAGCTGATGACGTAGGAAAGATGGGTGCCGAGCTCTGATGAATCCGTTGCGCGAAAGACATCTTTGGCGGTCCAGGTCTTGATCAACGCCAGCGGGGCATTAACGGCTGCGCAAACGGCCTCTCCTGCCTCGATTACTTTTCCCGACCGATCAATAACGATCAGATAGTCACTGATGGAAGAGAGCACAGATGACAAGAAACGACGCAGCGCATTCAGTTCGTTATTCTGCGTTTCAAGCCGTTCCTGATAATCCACCAGTTCGGCATAGGTTTTGTCCACGGCGACAAGGACATCCTGCCATGCTTCCCTTGGTAAATTTTGTGTCTCGTAGGTCAAATGTTTCCCGATCACGGTCTCAAAAGTTAAATTGCGCACAATGAATTATTACTTTTTCACACACCGTCGCGGATCCTGCTCAACTGGAATTTAGCGCTCCTATAGACATTTAGCGCCTAAAAAACTGACAACGTCAACGGTATCTATCCGTAGATCCGCCACATCCGATACCGTCCCTGCCCGGTCACTTCGCGGATCAAACCGCTTGCCTCCATCCACGCCAGATTGCGCTGAACGGCGGCGCGGCTTGCTCCGGTCATCGCCTCAGCCATTGGGGCGGAAACCACGGGCCACTGAGAGAAAGTTCTTCGCAAGGCAACCGGCGTGCGGCCAGACAATTGCGCCATGACGCTTTCTGCCCGACCCGTCCACGCTTCAATATCGTCCAGTGTTCGCATCGCCGTCAGAATTGCGCTGCTCATCCCATCCAACCAGCGGGCCAAGCGTTCGGCTGGCGAGCCCGAGACACGCAGCCCCCCTGCCCCGCCCATAGCAACCGGTGCGAATATGGCACCCTTTTCATCGCCGGCAGCGATCCTGGAGGCGGTGACGGCGGCTTCGATCTGCTCGCAGTGTTGTCCGAGGCCCGCTAGGCTCCAGAGATGAAAGCCCATGCAAGCCCGCGTGATTGGGTGTAGATCGTCTGCTGCTGCAATTACGTCCTGCCATCCGCCCGCCCTATCCTCTAAACGCTCGGCACTGTCCTCAATGTTTTCGGGATCGCGGCGATCCAGGAAGGCAGCCAAGTCAACCATCGGTCCGGGACCGCCCGTCAGGCGCCGAACAGCCCACCCAACTCTTGCCAAGGCATTCGGATCATCCTGTACACCTGACAATCGCATCGATATCCAGAGCGCCAGACGATCAGAACTCACCCGATCCCCTGCGAACCAACTGAGATCCGCCGCCTCGAGCAACGCGAGCCGATGCCGCCAACCTTCCGGGCCACGCAGTAGTCGGTCATCCAGAGCACCCAGGCGTCCAGCCACCTTTGCTAGCCGCGCAGCATGAGCCCCCTCTGCTTTCGCCCAATCGTCGATGACCGCAATATCAGGCGGTTCCGCCCGTGGCCCAGGAGGCAGATCATCCGGGTCTTCTTCGAGCGGCCCGGGCAGAAACCAGAGGTCTTCTTCGTGAGCCTCCTCATCCCCCTCGGTAGTGATGAGAGGGTCATCAAAATCATCATTGAAAGTAAATGCTTGCGGCTTCATGTGTGCAAAATACTTATATTATGCACATTACCCAAGCGATTTTGTGACCATTCCCCACGCTCTGTAAATAGTATGCGCGCGCGACTGCCGGTGAAACCTCTCAGATCGCGCTCAGCGCAAGGAAACCAAGGGTTTTTGGACGAGCGCGACGAGAGAGCACCTACTTGCATTCGTTTACAAACGGTCGTTTAGTAGCGATACATTAAACTGCAAACGGCCCGTTTTCATGCCGCTGATAGGCTACGCCCGTGTTTCCACAGAGGATCAAACCCCCCTGCCCCAGTCTGAGGCCCTGCAAATTGAGGGTTGCGTCGAGATCTTTGAAGAGCACGCCTCGGGCGGCAATCGTGCGCGGCCGGTGCTTGCCCGCTTGCTGGAGCGCATTAGCAAGGGCGACACGCTGGTTGTCGTTCGGATCGACCGGCTGGCGCGGTCTCTCTCACATCTGCTGGAGGTGATCGAACGGCTGGAGGCCAAGGGGGCGTTCTTTCGGTCCATTCAGGACCCGATCGACACCGGATCCCCGCAAGGCAAGTTCACGCTTCAGGTTCTGGGCGCCGCGGCCGAGTTTGAGCGGGCGCTGATCCGCGAACGTACCAAGGCGGGGCTGGCGAGTGCCCGTACTAAGGGCCGGGTCGGCGGGAACCCGGGCTTACGCGCCCGCGATCCAGCGGCGCTACGCAAGGTGCGGCTCGCGCGGCAAGACGGCTACATGGAGCGGCTGAACGAGACGGCTCAAGACTGGGTGCCCCAAGTGCGCCGGTTGCGCCCCGACTTGGCCTGGGAAGACGTTGTGCGCATCATCAACGGCCCCCTGCCCGAGGCGCGTCGCTGGACCCAAAGCCGTCTCTTGCGCGCTGTGAAGGCCTATGTCCGCGACGGCTTCCTGCCTACCGAGGTGCTGGCCCGCGCCGGGCGCCGCGAAACGGACGATCGCCTGCCCGCCATTATTGCTGGCATCAAGGGCGCCGATCCCGACATTACGCTTCAGGCCATCTGCGCCCGCTTGGAGAACATGCGTGAGCGCACACCCCGCGGCCGGACAAGCTGGCAGCCATCATCAGTGAAGATGTTGCTGGAGCGGGCGAAGCGGCTTGGGATGTTATGAGTGAGTTTTGACGCTAAGCCTGTTCGTCACATCAGGCGACATCTCCAATTGAGTGGCAACTTTACCCGCTAAGCAGTTTATCCTTGCAAATCTTCCATCGTGCGGAGTAATTGCAAGGTATGTATAAGCGCCAAACTCATCACTTTGTGCAATCCGCGCTCGAGAGCCAAGCTGCTGTTGTCCTCCTCGGCCCCCGGCAGGTTGGGAAAACCACGCTCGCTCTAGACATCGCTTCGGAGCAACCATCGGTATACCTTGATCTAGAACGAGATGCGGACAGGCAGATCCTGACCGAACCGGATCTATATCTGGATGAACAGGCGGGAAAACTCGTCATCCTCGATGAGGTGCAGCAGATGCCTGGCCTCTTCAAGAGCCTGCGTGGTCAGATCGACCAGCGCAGGCGGGCCGGTTTTCGAGCGGGCCAGTTTCTGCTCTTGGGATCAGCCTCCAACGTCCTACTCCAACAGTCGGCAGAATCCCTTGCTGGACGTGTCAGGTATATCGAAATGCCCCCTCTACAGCTTACCGAGGTGGGGGCTGATCAGTTGAATGCGCTCTGGCTGCGTGGTGGCTTTCCTGACAGCTTCATGGCTTCAAGCGATCAAGCCAGCATGGATTGGCGTCTGGATTTTCTGCGTACATATCTGGAACGTGACATCCCTGCCCTCGGACCGCGTATTCCAGCCGCAACCTTGCGGCGCTTCTGGACAATGCTTGCGCATGTGCAAGGTGGTCTATTGAACGCTGCAGCCCTCGCCGAGGGGCTGGGCGTCTCCGGCCAAACGATTGGACGCTACCTCGATCTGCTCGTTGATCTCATGCTGGTGCGGCGACTGCAGCCCTGGCATGAGAATGTCGGCAAGCGTTTGGTGAAATCGCCAAAGGTTTATGTCCGCGACAGCGGGGTCGTGCATGCCCTGTTAAGCATTGGGACAATCGAGGGCTTGCTCGGGCACCCCGTCGTTGGCGGCAGTTGGGAGGGGTTCTGTATCGAGGCCCTTCTTGCCGCTGCACCAACCGGCACTGAACCCTTCTTCTATCGCACTTCTGCCGGTGCTGAACTTGACTTGGTCCTTCGCCTGCCTGGGGGCGACATCTGGGCCGTTGAGATCAAGCGCACGACTGCGCCAAAGGTCTCGCGCGGGTTCTATGTGGGCGCGGAAGACATCAAGGCCAGCCGGAAGCTGTTGATCTACGCCGGAGAGCATGACGTCCCCGTGGCCGAAGGCGTTCGTGCAATGCCTCTTGAGCAAGGGATCGGGCTGTTGAGAGCACTATAGCGCAACGCTTGTTGCGCGCGTGCACGAGAGTAAGGGGTCTACTTGTTTTGTTCAGTTTTAAGGACGCCGCGCATTTCCCTGTGGCATTTCTTCCGGTCCCCGCAGGTCTCCCGGTGCGTACCGGTTGCATGGAATGCACATCGGAGCGGCCGCCCCGTCTACAACGGCTGTGGCCCATCTTCCTCCCCTACCCTTCTATGCGGCGCTTCGCATCCAGCGTGGTCAGGCCTTGGTCAACCGCGCAGCTACCCTTCGGGCTGCATCAGTTTCACAAGCGCCGACAACGAAACCGCCAAAGGCTTCGGCTCAATCTCCATCTTGACCTCCGACCTGGAAATTACCATCGAACCCGTCGCGAGGTCGAACAGGACGGCCTTCGCGCAACGCGTCGCCGGACGCTCCCCGTGAGGCAAGCTGACCGAGTGCGGCGGCATCTAGAAGATTCAGAAAGGGGAGGCCGGCGCTGGCTACTTCACGGTGAGCATCTGTGATCACGGCTTCAACGCAAACATGGGCAAAGCCACCAACTAGGACGGTCATCTCCTGGGGTCCGAAAGACGCGGCGTGAAACATGCATGGTTGATCGACTTCGCTCTGGTCAGCCGACTTAAACTCCAATCTTGAACGCGTTCAAGATTGGAGTTTCTGGAGCCACTGAGCCTCAAAATAAGCGCCTGAAACCGATAGGCGCGTGGTATCTTTATCTTTTGCTCAGAACCATGCTACCATCGGAACAGAATCGAGTCGAACTCGGACCCAACCGAAGTCAGGGCTTATAAATGAGCGGTAGTTTAGAGCAGTTTTTGACGGATCTGTCACGTGGGCTTGAGCGCACGATGGTGGCAGTGAACAAGGAACTCACCTTGCGTCAGCGCATCAAGCGAACCTGGTCCATGCGCCAGTGCGCTAGGTTTCTCAATGTGAGTATTCAGTATCTGACCAAGTTCGCCAATTCGAGCGATGACTTTCCCGCAGGAGAATATGTTGGAAGAGAGCGTGTTTTCACGCTTTCAGAATTGATGCACATGCGGGCCCTTCTGGCAGCCTCGGCAAAGCGGCCGTACGACTACCTGGCCTGGCGGAAGCCTGACGCACCTTTGCCCGTCATCTCGTTTGCAAGCCAGAAAGGCGGCACCGCCAAAAGTCTGAGCGCTGCGCATTTTGCCCAGTATCTCAGCTTGCACTACGGCATGCGTGTCGGTGTCATGGATGCTGACCCGCAAAGTACAATAACGCTCTACTTCGTCGGGGGAGAGGGCCTTCCCCAAATGCCCGACGAAAACACCGCCTCCATGGTGGACTTTGCTGGACTCTTTCAGTCGGAAGACGCGCCATATACCGACCACGATGCGCAAACGCTCGACAGCTTCCTTCTCAAGACCTCCTGGCCAGGCCTGCGCCTGCTTCCAGCTCACGGCGAAACATCCGAGGGTGAGATCCAGATTGCGCGGCTTGTCCGCGAAGCCCCCGCAGGGAAGAGCTTTTACCGCTACCTACGCGATGCCATCGACCGCTGGAAAGCGGGCCACCCACCGAAAACGTTACCCAACGAATTGGTAGTCGACGGCAAGGTCGACCAGGAGCGGCTCGACACCGCACTAACGGAGACGCTGGATGTCATCATCATCGACTATCAACCCGCGCTCACACTGTTCCAGTTGAATAACGTGATTGCGTCGACTTCGCTGGTCATACCGCAAACCATGAAGGGGTTTGACATCGCGACGTTGTCGACCTTTGTGACTGGCCTGCTTGGGATGCTTCAGCACATCCTGGCCCATGAAAGGATCGAGATCGGAACCGGTGCGAACATGCTGTTGCCAACGATCGTTCAACGGTCCAATGCCCAGGATCTTAACCACATCGGAAACCTGCTAGAACATTGCCCCACGGAGATTCTGCCCGTGTTTTATCTGCGTTCCGACGCGATCTCGAACGCGTCGGACGTCTATCAGTCCGTATACGAATACGAGCCGGACACGCCAGGAAAGCGCAAGGGGATCAACCGGTTCATCACGAATGCCGATGCCGTGAACGACGCCATAATATCGCGACTCTGGCCAGGACTCGAACGTGGCTACGCCAATACTTGGATGGACGAATTCTATGAAGATGACGGCGAGGGTGAAGCATGAAACGCAGTATTCCAAGGTCGCTGGTCAGCAAGGCTACCAATCTCGATACAAACAAGGAACGTGCGAGCGGTTCCGAAGGCAGGACAGAACCGAGTGATGCTGTTTCGACTCCTTTCAAGGGGGCCGGCAGTGCCTGGAAATCAGGAGCGCTTGCGCAGTCGCAAGCTGCAGTAGAGCGAAGCAGAGCAGAGCTCTGTTTGGATATCCTCAACGGTCGCCACGAGATAAGCCTGTCGCCAGATCAAATCTCCGATCCGATGGGAACCGACCGCCGACAAGACTGGATGTCCCAGGAAGCTTTCAGGTCTTTGGTAAACAGCATCGCTTCGAACGGGCAGGACACGCCCATTCTAGTGTGGCCGGAGGATCCGGATTGGCAGCCGGATCCGTTGGACCCGTCGAATATCGCGGGGGTTCCATTCGTGATGCTGACAGGACGCCGCCGACTGGCTGCCGCGTCAGAGCTCGGTGTACCCCTTCGTGCAATCCTTGCCCCGCCTGACGCGCGAAACGCTGAGAACAGCAAGTTTGAGATGTTGTTTCTGCGGTTTCGCGAGAATGAGGAGCGCGAGAATCTCAGCCCTTTTGAGCGATTGGTTTCGATTGGTGAAATGTATGAGACGCTGGCTTCTGGCGAAGAGAAACTGACAGCTGTGGCCTTCGCCAAGAAAATTGGTGTGCATGAGAGCCTAGTCTCGCGAGCACGGTCCGTTTTCGCTGCGCAGGATCAAATCTTGAACACGTTCAAGAACGTCTACGACATGAGCTTTCGCGATTTACAGGGTGCCTTAGCGAGCTTGGAGAGAACGAACAAAGCCAAGCCAAAACCAAAGACAAAGCCCCAAAAACTCACCGTAAAGCGCAAGGTGGGCAACCGAAATCTTTCGGTCACTTCCGTCGATGGAAACCTATCAATCAAGGTTGCAGGAGTGCCGATTGACCAAGAGCGTCTCGAAAAGCTTGGAGACTTAGTCGCAAGCTATTTGAACGTCGAAGACACGGAGAAGGACACCGACTGAAGACAGCGTTGGTGAGATGTTCTTCGGAACGATGAGGCAAGGAGCAAAAAAGGAACGACAAGTGAATTAACGGCAAAAGAAAAGCCCCCAAGCGGTGTGGCCTGAGAGCTGATCTTAATGGTTTGGTCGCCTTCAAGATAAGTCTCACAGGATTCACTGTCAACGACGAACGCTTCTGAGCGAACGGCTTTCTTTTGCCTCCACATAACCGGAGGTGAGATACAGACATGAAACATACAGGTTGGCGCAAGCCGACACCGGGTCTTGGGGTTGCTGAGCAGCTTGCCCAAGCCGGTGAACAGGTAGCAGTACCTAAAACACGAGCATTTGTCGCGCTCAAACGCGTTGGGGCCCATATCGGCCTGAAGGCTGGCGACATGATGCTCCTCGATACCCTGGGGGCCTTCACTCAGGCTCAGGACTGGGAGGAGGGGCAGCGCCCAATAGTCTGGGCCTCGAACGCCTATCTGATGGAGCAAACCGGCTTCTCTCTGTCGGCACTCAAGCGTCATGCGCGGCGTCTGGCAGAGATCGGTGTGATCTCTTTCCAGGATAGCCCGAATGGCAAACGGTGGGGCCGCAGAGACGCTGAGGGGCGTATCGTCGAGGCCTACGGCTTCGATCTGTCGCCGCTTTCGGCTCGAGTCGAGGAGTTTGAAGATCTGCAGGCCGAGTTGCAGGCCGAGCGCGAGCTCTGCCAGCGCTTGAAGCGTCAGATCACGGTTGCGCGCCGGATGATCCGCGCGCGGATCGAGGCGGCGGTAAGCGGCGCGTTGCGCGGGCCCTGGACGCAATTCACGGGTCTCTTCGAGGAGCTTCTGGACCGACTTCCGCGCCGCCATCAAGCCTCTGAACAACTGGAGCGACTGCTGGCGTGGTTCAAGGAACTTCAGGAACGAGTCGAGGCGGCCTATCTCAAGGCGACTGGTGCGATAAACCCTGTGGAAAACACTGGCAAAAATGACGCCCAAGTTGTGAAGAAGACTCAAGAAATGAACCCCAGGGAGGTCATTTCTGAACCCCATATACTAATTACAAATCAACTTAATCCTGTAACTAGTAATTCCTCTGAGAAAGAGGAAGCGGCGGGTGCGGTGCCCAATGCTCGACCCGAAGATCAGGTCGACAGGGAGCTGGAAGACTGGGTTGCCGAGGTGCGCAAGAAGCGGACGGCGCTCGATCTGCCGACAATCATGCAGGCTTGTCCGGAATTCGCATCCTGGGCGCGGAATATGGGTGGGTTCCTGAAGGATTGGAGCGATCTGCATCGGGTTGCCGGACAACTCAGGCCGATGATCGGGATTTCGGAGCATGCTTGGAACGTGGCGCAGGACCGAATGGGAACTCAGGTTGCCACGGCCGCGTTTGCGCTTGTTTTCGAGAAGCACAGCTCGGGCGAGGTTGCCTCGCCTGGCGGATATCTGCGCGGCATGGTCGAGAAAGCTGTGGCAGGGGAGCTGCATCTTGAGCGCAGCTTTTATGGCAGGCTCAACGGGCAGGCCGCATAATCGGGCAAGATTGAGAAATACCACGCGTTCGCAGCTTTAAGCAGGCCTGTAGAGATATTCGCTGCCGATCTGGAGTATCGTCTAACTATTTGATGTATAGAAATAATATCGAATCTGTTGCGAGATACTGCCGATGCTCGTTGCCGATCTTTCATCCCCAACTGGCTCTGCTGATCCAAATCAAGAGCTTCGGTAGACGTGCCGGCATTGAGTCCTGTGGTGAGGACTCAATGATTTTGCCAAGAACCGGGTCCGGACCCGGTGAAAGTGAAAGTGTTCTTCGGGTTTTGTGACTGACGGATGAGGGCCTTTGGGGTCCCTCAGATGGGTCCGGGCCGGATTCCGGTCTGTCTTTCCTGATGAAGGGCATTCCCATGCAAACAGGTGTCTTGCGCGTGTTGCGCGCGACCGCTGCCTCGTGGTGGCGACACAAGGAACTACGCCGAACCGGCCAGACGGGGCAGGCACAAAGGCGCGAGCGCGAGACTGTCCTGCGTGACCTCGGCTATCTGAAGCAGGTGGCGTCATTGCCAAACGCGCATGTGATCTGCGGAGAGGGCGGGACATTCATCCATCTTGGTTGGACCACCGTTTCTACCTTCGCGCCGATCGAGCGCTTTCCCTTGGCCACTCTTGCGGTCGCACGAGGGACGCCCTTCATCGATATCCGACCCGTCACCGATGTCATCGCCTTCGCGAACCTGCCGCGGGTGGCGCGGGACGGATCGGTCGACCCTGACTCTTCGGGTCCCGGCAAGTCCGTGTCGCTGACCACCTACATCGACATGGTCGAAGTCCTCGGTGCCAGGATCGCCAACGATCCGAGGCCCCTTCAGTCAATCTGATCACCATTCCCTCTCACCAATACTCGAAAGGAGGCCAGCCATGGCCCGATCCCGCACGCCCAAATTTGATGCCTCCGAGGCCATCACAAACGAAATCATCCGCATCATCGAGCGCGGCGTCCTGCCGTGGCGCAAGCCCTGGACCGCAGGTGGCAGCTCTCGTCCCCTGCGCGTGGGCGGGGAACCCTACCAGGGAGTGAACAACTTCCTGCTGACGATGCGGACCGTGATGGCGGGACGCAAAGGTCCGCAAGGGCGAAAAATCCTCTGTCGTCGTTTATTACGGTCAAAGCCGGAAAGACGCGGGCGGCGATGAGCATGACCGCAGCGACGGGGATGATCGCTCCGAGGAAGCCCGTATCTTCCGCTTCCAGAAATCCTACCGCGTGTTCAATGCCTGCCAGATCGAGGGCCTGCCCGACAGTTTCTTCCCAGATCCGGAGCCGGCACCCGAACATCCGCCGTCCGAGCCCATCCCCCACATGCAGACGTTTTTCGACGCCATCGACATCACGACCGTTTTCACGGGGACGGAAGCATACTACCTGCCGCCCGTGGACAAGGTGTTCATGCCGTCGATCGCGCGTTTCGAGAACCCGCGGAATTTCTACGGGGTCTGGGCGCATGAGCTCGCCCATGCCACCAAGGCGCGCCATCGGCTGAACCGCGACTACGGCCTCTCGCGCTTCGGCAACACGGCCTATGCCCG
>NZ_JBQFLY010000014.1:0-120021 GCF_056531545.1 Ruegeria sp. N10
GTCACATGTCTCCGGCGGTTTCCTTCTCCCCAAGAACCCGCTCCGCAAAGTCCATAAACGCCCGTATGATCTTGACATCGCGACGCTGGGACGATGTGCTCTCAGTAGTCAATCTTTCTTTTGCAATGAAACAGGTGGAGCATCGGAGGGTTCCTTCACACCGGCTTGCCCGAAATATCACGTGACCTGATCTGCCCTGATGAGACAGAGCGCCTAGTCCGACCCTGCGATAACTACTTCGATATCATTTTTATCGAGCATGTCCTGGATATTGGCAGGAGGACGGCGGTCGGTAAAAAACACATCAATTCCGGCCATGTTGTGAAGAGATATCGGAGCCCGCTTGTTGAATTTTCCGCTGTCGGCAACGACGATGCGCACTTGCGCATTTTCAGCCGCAGCACGTGCGATATTGGCTTCTTCGAGATCATGCAGCATAAAGCCCAAATCTCCATTCACGGCTCCAACCGAAAACACTGCCAACTGTACGTTGAAACGCTTCACAAGATCCAATGCCTCTGCACCGAAAGCACCCCCATCATGGGCGCGCAATTCTCCACCGGCCAGAAACACCCGGTTGTTGTTGTGCTTTGACAACGTGTAAGCGACGAAAACCGAATTGGTAACCACAAACAGGTCTTTATGTTTCCGCAACGCAAGCGCGACGTAGGCGGTTGTCGAACCGATATCCAGAAATAAGGAGTCCCCGTCGCTAATTGTATTTGCGACTGCCCGGGCTATTGCTTCTTTCGCATGCGCTTGCGTTCCCAAGCGGTTTTCAAAAGGTGGTTCTATTGCGTCTTCGCTAAGATGTACGCCGCCATGAACCTTCCTCACGATCTTGCGCTCTTCCAGTGCCTTGACGTTACGCCGGATCGTTTCATTGGAAACATTCAGTTTTTGAGCCAAGAGGCTGACCCTGCACGACCCGCCCGCATGTTGCAGCTCTCGAAGGATTTCTTCTTCGCGCTGATTTGTGGTTTTTCGTGGCTTTAACATGCGACCTCCTGAAAGGGGGATACGGCAGTCATCCCAATAAAACAATATTGCTCCCAATACGGTGCCATTCGGGGCTTTGTGTGCGAATTATAACGAATTATCGTGGAGAAATGTGGTTTTTATTGACGTAGTTGTCAGATTGGCGCAGCATGGAAGTGTAATAAACGAAAAACACTCAAAAAGCCACATTCAGGGAGCACAACATGATCAGGAAATTCAATACACTACACGCAATAGCGTTAGTCGCTGGCGTAACTGCTTCGGCTTCTTGGGCCGTCGAATCGACGGACCCTATCAAACTGACGCTGCATGATTGGTCAGGACAGCTGATCAACACCAAGATAATGGGAGCAATCCTTCAAGAGGCAGGGTACAACGTTGAATATGTTCAGGCGGACTATATCGCTCAGTTTGCGGGCCTGAAGACAGGTGATCTACATCTGGCAATGGAAATCTGGGAAACCACCGGGCGTGAAGCGCTGGACGAAGCCACCGCCTCTGGCAACGTGGTGAACGTTGGTGAAACCGGTCTGATGGCGATCGAAGAATGGTGGTACCCAGCTTACATGAAAGACCGCTGCCCAGGCCTGCCAAACTGGGAAGCTTTGAAAGACTGCGCAGGGGAATTTGCCACCGCTGAAACCTCGCCAAATGGGCGCTATGTCGGTGGACCTGTGACCTGGGGCGGTTTCGACGACGAGCGCGTCGAAGCATTAGAGCTAGAGTTTGAAGTTGTCCACGCAGGCACGGATGCAGCGCTTTTTGCAGAACTGGAATCTGCATATCAGCGTGAAGATCCGATCATGCTTTGGGTCTATGTTCCACACTGGGCCCCGGCCAAATATGACGGCGAATTCGTGGAGTTTCCGCCATATTCGCCCGAGTGCTACAGCGACCCGTCAGTTGGTGTGAACCCGGATTTGGCCTATGACTGCGGAAAACCGCGTGGTCCGATCTGGAAGGCTGCTTGGGCTGGCCTGCAAGAGAAGTGGCCGGGCGCGTATGACATCATCGAAGCCTATAACATCAATAACGACGAGATGAGCGCCATGGTCGGCAAAGCCGATCTGGACGGTGTGGATATTGATGCAGTTGTCGCGGATTGGATGGAGACGAACAAAGACCGTTGGTCTGGCTGGATCTCTAAATAATCTGCTTGGCCGAAGCGGTTACCCCGCTCTCCTCTACCGCTTCGGTCTTCTTCCGTCTCAGTACCGGACACCACAGATGACCCCCACAACAAAACTGTCCTGCCGAAACGTTTGGAAGCTTTATGGTTCAAACGCCGAGACCCTTCTGGCGCAAAATCCGAACCCATCTGCAGATGACATTCGAAATGCGGGTGTTATCGGAGCGGTACGCAATGCCAATATTGAAATCGTTGAAGGTGAAATTTTCATCATCATGGGCCTGTCCGGTTCAGGCAAATCAACCCTGGTTCGTTGTCTGTCCAGGTTGATCGAACCCACGAGCGGAGAGGTTCTGTTCGACGACGCCGACCTGCTGCGCGCCGGCGAAAAAGAAATGATTGAAATTCGCCGGCACAAGATGGGCATGGTGTTTCAGCATTTTGCCCTGCTGCCGCACCTGACTGTGTTGCAGAATGTGATGTTCCCCCTGACCATTCAGGCTACGCCCAAACACGAGGCCGAAGCAAAGGCGAGAGACGTGGTGGAACTGGTCGGTCTGAAGGGGCGTGAAGACTACTATCCACGAGAGCTCTCGGGTGGTCAGCAACAGCGTGTGGGCATTGCCCGATCATTGGTGACAGAGCCCGATTTGTGGTTCCTGGACGAACCTTTTTCGGCCCTCGATCCGCTGATCCGTCGCGAAATGCAGGACGAATTTCTGCGACTACAGGAACGGTTGCATAAGACTATTGTCTTTATCACGCACGACTTTGAAGAAGCCGTTCGCTTGGCCGACCGCATCGCCATTATGAAGGATGGTGAAGTCATCCAGATTGCCACCCCAGAGGAGCTGGTGATGAATCCAGCGACAGATTATGTGGCTGAATTCACGCGGCATATTCCGCGCTCCAAGGTTTTGACGGTTGGTGGTGTAATGACGGTCGGCGCTGCGGGTAAAGGTGAGCCCATTGTGCAATCAACCCGCGTCTCGGCCGTGGCGGAACGGATCATCACCGCAGATGCACCAATTCCCGTGACAGACAGCAATGGTCTGGTTATTGGCGCCATTGATCGCAAGGCTGTGGCCTATGTGCTATTCGGTGAAGGGGACGCGGTATGAGCCGCCTGTCCCGCAGCCAGCTTGTCATTCTGCTGCTTGTCGGACTGACAATCCTGCTGGGGTATTTCGGCAGTAACCTGGGAAAAGCGCTGGATGCGCGCTGGATCACCAAATTCCCGTCGGCTTGGGTCGTCCCGTTCAAAACTTATATTTCATCTGCGATGTCCTGGTTGATCGAGGATGCAGCAATCGGCCCAGTTTCGTTCACCGACGTTACCCGCGCTGCCGCTTGGTTGATCGAACAGCCCTATGACCTTGTATTGTCCCTGCTGGCCGAAGGTTTTGTCACCGGGCAAGGCAATGATGCGCAAGTCATTCTACCTGCGATCAGCTGGATTGTAGTGATCACCGCCGTAGTAGCTTTGGGACAGTATTGCCGGGACTGGGGGCTCGCGGCATTGGTCGGCGGCTGCTTTACCTATCTGGCCGTCTTTGGCCAGTGGGACAGCGCGATGGTTACGCTTGCCTCGGTCCTGATTGCGGTGCCCATTGGCGCGGGCGGTGGGCTGTTGTTGGGGATATTGGCCTATCGCCACCTGACTTTCGACCGCATCATCTCGCCCATTCTGGACTTGATGCAGACAATCCCGATCTTCGCCTATCTGGTACCAATTCTGTTCATGTTCGGCTTTGGACCGATTTCGGCGCTGGTCGCCACGATCATCTATGCGACACCGCCTATGGTGCGAATCACCACGCTTGCCTTGAGAGCCGTCGACCCCGAGATTTTGGACTTCGGGCGCATGGCAGGCACGACGCAAAAGCAGTTGATGTGGCGCGTTTTGGTTCCTTCCGCCAGCCACAGCCTGATGGTGGGCGTCAATCAGGTGATCATGCTGACGCTGAACATGGTCATCATTGCCTCGATGATCGGGGCCGGAGGATTGGGGTTTGACGTCCTTGCCGCGCTGCGCCGCCTCGATATCGGCGCTGGGTTCGAGGCCGGTATTGCCATTGTGGTTCTGGCCATTGCGGTCGATCGCCTAAGTCAGGCTTTCTCCGAGCGTATGGGGCAGGTACATCACGAGCTCCCCGGCTCGTGGATCACCCGCCATCGCCGGACAGTTCTGGTAATGATCCTGCTGATTTTGACCTGGGTTCTAGGGCAGTTCTCACCCCTGCTGCTGGAATATCCTGAAAGCCAGACGATCACCACTGGCGGGTTCTGGGATGACACGGTCAAATACCTGAACATCAATTATTTTGACACGTTCGAGGCGATCAAGATCTTCTTCCTGACGTGGTTCATGATCCCGATAAAAACGGTTTTGCTGGGAATCCCATGGCCTTGGGCGATTGCCATGCTGACCTTGCTGGGTTGGCACGCGGGGGGCTGGCGGCTGGCACTGCTGTGCGGAGGACTGGCGTCGCTGATCCTCGTATCAGGACTGTGGGCCAAGGCAATGGTGACAGTTTATCTCTGCGGAGCCTCTGTGTTTCTTGCTACTCTGATCGGAGTTCCGCTGGGTGTTGTGGCCGCACTGAACAAACGCGCCGGGACAGTGATCAACCTGTTGATTGATACGTTGCAGACTTTGCCCAGCTTTGTCTATCTGATCCCGGTAGTGATGCTGTTCCGGGTCGGCGATTTCACTGCCCTGATTGCCATAGTCCTTTACGCACTGGCCCCGGCCGTGCGTTATGCGGCCCACGGCGTGCGATCGGTCAGTGAGGAATTGATCGAGGCCGGATTGGTTTCTGGCTGCACACGCACGCAACTCCTGCGCCATATTCGCTTGCCCATGGCCCTGCCCGAAATCCTTCTGGGCATTAACCAGACCATCATGCTGGCGCTGTCCATGCTGGTTATCACGGCCCTCGTTGGCACCCGCGATCTGGGGCAGGAGGTCTACATTGCCCTGACAAAGGCTGACACTGGCCGGGGTCTGGTCGCAGGGCTGTCCATCGCATTCATTGCCATCATCGCTGATAGGCTGATCAACGCTAGCGCTCGTCAGGCACGCATCCGCTTTGGAATGGAGAGTTGATATGTCCAAATCCGACCTGATGACCCGCATTCGAAAGCTACCGATCTGGCAGGGCGAGATCAAAGCCACCCCGTTGACGGGTGGGATTACAAATGTGAACTACAAGGTCACTGACAGCAGTGGATGCTATGTGGTGCGTGTCGGTGACGACATCCCTTTGCACCAGGTGATGCGCTTCAACGAACTGGCTGCCAGTAAGGCCGCACATGCAGCGGGTCTGTCACCCGCTGTAGTGTTTTCGTCCAACGAATTGACAGTGCTGGAATTCGTCGAAAGCCGCACTTTGACCGAAGAGGACATACGCGACCCCAGTATGCTGCCGCGGGTGCTGGAGCTCGTGAAAGCCTGCCACCTTGAAGTGCCCAAGCACCTGCGCGGACCGTCGCTGGTGTTCTGGGTCTTTCACGTCATCCGCGACTATGCTGCCACTCTCACCGAGCGTGGAAGTTCGCATAAGGGCCTGATCCCGGAACTTGTGCAAATTGGAAATGACCTGGAAGCCGAAGCCGGGCCGTACGACATCGTGTTTGGCCATAACGACCTGCTTTGCGGCAACTTTCTGGACGATGGCACCCGCCTGTGGCTGATCGATTTCGACTACGCGGGATTCAACTCGCCACTATTTGATCTGGGGGGGCTGGCCTCGAACAACTCCCTTTCCAATGAACAAGAAGACTGGGTTCTGGAAACCTATTTCCAGGCACCCGTCACCAACCAATTACGTCATCGCTATTCGGCGATGAAATGCGCCTCGCTGCTTCGTGAAACCATGTGGAGCATGGTGTCCGAGATCACCTCGGAAATCGACTTCGATTACGCAGCCTACACGAGCGAAAATCTCGCACGGTTTCGCACGGCCCTGACCGATTACAAAAACACCTGAGGACAGATATGACCGACCTTCCAAATACAGCCAAAGCCGTCATCATCGGCGGCGGCATCATCGGCTGCTCGACCGCCTATCACCTTGCCAAGCTTGGTTGGACCGACACGGTGCTGCTGGAACGCAAAAAGCTGACTTCGGGCACCACATTCCATGCGGCGGGCCTGGTGGGGCAGCTGCGTTCGAACGCCAATATAACTCAGCTGTTGGGATATTCAGTCGATCTGTACAACAAGATTGAAGAAGAAACCGGTCTGGGAACGGGCTGGAAAATGAATGGTGGTTTGCGTCTCGCCTGCAACGAGGAACGCTGGACCGAGGTCAAACGGCAGGCCACCACAGCCCATTCCTTTGGTCTGGACATGCAGCTGCTGACCCCGAAGGAAGCGCAGGATCTTTGGCCGCTGATGGATATCGGTGACGTCATAGGCGCGGCGTTCCTGCCCACCGATGGGCAAGCAAACCCCTCGGACATTACCCAGGCGCTGGCCAAGGGCGCGCGCATGGCAGGCGCGAAGATATTCGAAGATACAAAGGTCACCGATCTTGAAATCGAGAACGGCAAGATCCTCGCCGTAATCACTGAACATGGCCGTATCGAATGCGAAAAAGTGATCGTGTGTGCAGGTCAATGGACGCGCGACTTTGCCGCCAAGTTCGGCGTGAATGTGCCGCTGGTACCAATGGAACACCAGTACATGGTCACAGAACCATTTGGTGTGCCCGGCGATCTGCCTACCCTGCGGGACCCTGATCGGCTGACCTATTACAAGGAAGAGGTCGGTGGGCTCGTCATGGGCGGCTATGAGCCGAACCCGATCCCGTGGGCGGTGAATGGCATACCGAAAGGTTTCCACTACACCTTGCTCGACAGTAATTTCGACCATTTCGAACAGATCATGGAGCTGTCGCTGGGCCGGGTGCCAGCGTTGGAAACTGCGGGGATCAAGACACTGACGAACGGCCCCGAAAGCTTTACTCCGGATGGAAACTTCATCGTGGGTGAAGCACCAGAGCTGAAGAATTTCTTTGTTGGCGCTGGTTTCAACGCCTTTGGCATCGCCTCGGGCGGTGGCGCCGGAATGGTGCTGGCAGAATGGGCCGCCAAGGGCGAGCCGCCTTTTGACCTGTGGTCCGCCGACATTCGCCGTTTTGGCCGCCCGCATTTCGATACCGATTGGGTCCGCACCCGCACAGTCGAAGCATATGGCAAACACTACACCATGGCATGGCCACACGAAGAACACGAATCCGGCCGCCCCTGCCGCAAGTCACCGCTTTACGATTCGCTTAAGGATCAGGGTGCGTGCTTTGGCGAAAAACTGGGTTGGGAGCGTCCGAACTGGTTTGCCGACGCATCGCTGGGCGAGGCGCCAAAGGACGAATACAGCTTTGGCCGCCAGAACTGGTTTGCCGCCGTTGGTCGCGAACACAAAGCGGCCCGGGAGGCGGCCGTGCTGTTCGATCAAACATCGTTCGCCAAATTCGCGCTGAAAGGCCCCGACGCCCTGGCTGCGATGAACTGGATATGTGCCAATGATGTGGACAAACCGGTGGGCGCTCTGGTCTATACCCAGATGCTGAATGACAAGGGCGGAATTGAATGCGACCTGACCGTGGGCCGTGTAGCGCATGATGAGTTCTACATTGTCACCGGCACAGGCTTTGCCACCCACGATTTCGACTGGATCAGCCGCAATATTCCGGACGGGCTGAACTGCCAGCTGTTCGATATCACCTCCTCAAACGCAGTATTGTCGCTGATGGGGCCGAAATCACGAGACATTCTGGCGGCGGTTACCCGCGACGATGTGTCGAATGACGGGTTCAAGTTTGGTACGATCCGGACAATCGGTATCGCCGGTTGCCCTGTCAGGGCACTGCGGGTGACATATGTGGGCGAGCTTGGCTGGGAACTGCACTTGCCTGTTGAATATGCACAAACAGTCTACACTGCGCTGATGGAAGTAGGGCAGCCACACGGGTTGGTTAATGCAGGCTACCGCGCAATTGAATCTCTTCGGTTAGAAAAGAGTTACCGCGCCTGGGGATCTGACATCGGGCCCGATCACACGCCGTTTGAAAGCGGTCTGGGATGGGCTGTGAAACTGCGCAAAAACATAAACTTCAAGGGCCGCGCGGCAAGCGAAAAGCAAAAGGCCGAGGGCGTCAAAAAGATGCTGGCCTGCTTTACCGTCGACCCTGATGTGGTGCTGTTGGGCCGCGAAACGATATACCGGGATGGAGAACGTGTGGGTTGGCTAACGTCGGGTGGCTATGGTTACACGACCGGCAAATCCATCGGTTACGGCTATGTCCGAAACCAGGGTGGTGTCGATGCGGAATTTGTTACGTCCGGCACATATGAGTTGGAGGTTGCGACCCAACGTGTCCCCTGCGACGTTACACTTCAACCGCTTTACGATCCCAAAATGGACCGTATCAAATCGTAACACAAACCCCTGTAGCTTGGATGAGGTTGGGGCAAATGTGTCCCAACCTCATTACCTCGGGAAAGGTGTTCATTTTCCAGTTAAACCAAGAGGTGTCCCGGCAGGATTTACTGTCCAGATCACCAGGTTGCCGGCAGATTTGGAATGCACAAGCACTTTGTTTCCTGTTCTCGCCGCGCAACGTCAAATACCCCGCCGCACTACCTGCGCTGGTGGGGCACAAGTCAGATGTTCAACTGCATGGATGACTTTGTTCGGTCCATTGCAACGAATGTCCTGAACTTTCGGATGTTCTTGTTCGAGAAGAATAACCGTTGGGTAAGCTTTTCATATTCCGACATATCTCGAACGATAACGATCAGAACAAAATCCACTTCACCAGTAACATAGTAACATTGCTGAACCTCAGGGGCACCAAAGAAGCTGTTCTTGATTTCATCGATTTTTCCGCCTGTCTCGGTTTTTAGTTCGACTTCGACGAAAATGGTCAGCGGCAATCCCACGGCTGCCGGATCAATATGCGCTGATTGCGCGGCAATGATCCCTTCCGCCTCCATGCGTTTGATCCTTCGCTGTACGCTGGGCGCAGACAGATTCACGCTTTCACCGATTTGACGGTGCGGCACCGTATTGTCCTGCTGCAACACCCTAAGAATCGCGAGATCGAAGCTATCCAGACTTCCTGATGAAAATTTTTGCTTCACGGCAACCTCATGCAAGTTTGTTTCAATTTTACCTGCAACTTAGAGCAAAAACATCACCGCCATTGATTTATTTTTGCACCATCAATGGAAGGACCACAAAATGCTCGCAAACTTTGAGACTGTCGGAATTGAAAGCCATGCAGCCAAGCCACGCTTTGGCCATGCCGCCGCAACCACTTTACCCCGCGAGGGTTTTGACCTCGCGCAGCGGGAAATTCAAAGCTGGAATGGATATGAAAGAGCCCCAATGCTATCCCTTCAAGGTCTAGCCGATGCGCTGAATCTGGGCACAGTCTGTTACAAGCATGAAGGGTTAAGATTTGGCTTGGGCAGTTTCAAAGCACTTGGCGGCGCTTATGCGGTTCTGCGGGTATTACAGCGTGAATTGACCGAAAAGGCAGGCCGGGAAGTCACCGCTGATGAGATTCGAAACGGCACCCATGCTGCCGGAATTGCAGACATAACCGTCATCTCCGCAACAGATGGCAATCACGGGCGTTCAGTGGCTTGGGGTGCCCAGCGCTTCGGCGCGCCTTGCCGAATTTACATTCACAAAGAAGTAAGCGAATTTCGCGCCGACGCAATGCGCCAGCTGGGGGCCGAAGTGATCCGAGTTGATGGAGATTACGACGCTTCCGTAGCAAAGACCCGCATTGATGCAGCAGAACACGGCTGGTTGATCGTTTCGGATACTTCCTGGCCCGGTTACACTCGGGCACCGCTTGATGTCATGGCTGGCTATGGGGTCATGGCGCGTGAGATCGTGCAGGACTTAGCTTTGCCACCCACTCATGTCTTCCTGCAAGGCGGCGTTGGAGGCTTGGCGGCTGCCGTCACCGCGGTATTCCTCCAGGATTGGGGGCAGAATGCTCCGCGCGTCATCGTGGTCGAGCCTGAATTGGCCCCCTGCCTTTTTGCAAGCGCCCAGGCAAATCGGCCTACAGCCGTCGAAGTAGGCGAAGAAACCATAATGGCTGGGTTATCCTGCGGCGCGCCGTCCGAATTGGCATGGAACGTTTTGGGAGAGGCCGCCAGCGGTTTTATGACGATCCCTGATCAGCTTGTGGCACCGGCCGTCCGCCTATTGGCAAACGGCGCTTTCGGAGATGAGCCAATCGAGGCTGGCGAAAGCGCCGTAGCCGGTCTGATTGGCTTGATCTGCGCGTCATTGCGCACCGACCTGCGACAACAATTTCAAATTACACCAAAATCCAGAGTGATGTTAATCGGGTCAGAGGGCGTCACAGATCCGCATGTTTTCAACCGGATCATGAATGATAGCAACTGACATGCGGAAATGACCCCGCTTGGTATTCCCCCTTGGTGGAAGCCGCGCCCGGCTTCCACCTTCCGGCCAGGCCGCCGGAGTTTACCTCTGTCCCACCTGCAAGATACGCCTTTGTCCTTAGCCAATCATGCAGGTTCACTTCCTTTCGACAGAGAACCGCGTTCCCCAAGGGTCCGTCAGCTCTTGCGGTTGCAATACAGTCCCATCCGTCAACAGCACGATCTCGTCCAAGCCGCTGCTGTCAGTTGGACGAGCTTTTGCACCATTGCTGTTCCAGATATTGCCTGCAAAGTGATGGTGGTACCCGCCCGAACTGTAGAACCCTGCTGAACCTTCGTGCAGCATGCAGTCCTGCGCTAGATGTCGCGTCATAAATTCGTCGACCGAATTGATATCCCCGACCTGAAGGTGGACATGTCCGACCACCATATTTTCCGGAGCCCCGGACCAGTCTGTCCGGGCTGCACCTGCAATGGCCCCCAGATCCAGATGATGCGAGCCCATGCGGGTATACTTTCCATCCATCTGCCATGTATCAACAGGCCGGTCGGCGTAGATTTCGATCCCATTGTCTTCTGGATCGTTGAGATACAACGCCTCGCTGACGTCGTGATCCGCCGCCCCGGTCAACGGGATGCGGTTTTGTGCAGCATAGATCAGCCAGCGTCCCAGGTAATCGCGGTCCGGCATTAGAAAAGCTGTATGGAAAAGGCCCGCCGCATGCGGATAGCGACGCGCGGTACGGTCTTGGCGCAACTCGAGCAGAACGTTGTTTCCAGCGCCCAGTTTCAGGGTTTCGCCATCCCGCGCCAATTCCTCAAGGCCGAGCACTTGTTGGTAAAAGGTCCCAACAGCGTCCAGATCGTTCACAATCAGTGCCACACGGCCGATTGACACGGGGGCTTCACTGCTTTTCACGCCAAAGACTCCTTTTCTGAGGTTCGAAACCCCCTTCCCATCAACCGCGCTGGCGTAAGCCCGCGTACCCAGCATATCCGCGATCATCGCTGTACTGGCGGCGGCAGTCAAACCTCAGGCCATCCTGTTTAGAAATCCTCGCCTGTGCACATTGCCGGGATTGCAGCATAGAGACCCTCGGCAAGCACGCGGTACAGATCGACCTGCACATCACGATCGGCGGCCAGTTCACCGGCAACAGCCTCGATCAACTCAACCGGCCCCTCGCCACACGCGGTGGCGTGCTGAACATAGGTATCGCCAATATACCACGCGAAGTTGTTGAGGTTCCGGTAAACCAAAACATCCCGACAAAACCCTTCGGACAGTTTGATCGAGGCCTGGGTTTGTGCGTCTTTGCTTAGCTTATCGGCAGGGAGCGGGGTACCTGCCCAAGTCGTCCGCCCATCATACCGACGTCACCCAGTGGACCCCTCGGACGACGTATTCGGCATGCTCCCCAATCTTGCACGCGTATCTTCTTTTACATCGCCCATGGCCATGCGCGCGAAGGCTTGCCGCCAGCCTGGGACGAGGTCTGACAGATTTGCGAGGGCTTCGGCATCTTCACGGGAAACTCGTCGTGTTAGACGGGCGCGGGTCACGTACAACACGCTCCAGTCCGGATTGCGCCTTTCAATCAACGTTATTCGATCTCCTGCTTCGACCTCACCGGTTTCCAGAACACGGTAGTACCACCCTGTGCGACCCGTTTTCTGAAACAGGTAGGGCATCCTTTCATTTCCAGTGTGCAGTCCCAGTTTCCAGCAGGGCTGACGGCCCTGGCTGATTTGAACGATTGCCGTGCCCAGCCTCAGGATGTCGCCAATGCACAGATTTTCCTCGGTCAAACCGGTTGTTGAGATGTTTTCACCAAAAGCAGCGGGCACTGCGCCGGGAGGCAGCTGCCCTTCTCTCTGCCAATCCGCATAGTGATCCTGCGCATAATGGTGAATGGCTTTCTCTGCACCGCCATGCACGGTCAGGTCCGCCTGTGCATCGTCAGAAAAACCAGTAAGAGAAATGACCTGACGGCCAGACACCCGGTCCTTTTGAATGGCAGAGGGCGGCCTTGCTTCCCAGCGGTTCGTGACACGACCCAGGAAAATGCTACCGATTTCTGAGGATAGTTCAGGAAGGAACATTCAGGCTTCTTTGTGTTCGATGCATATCTTTTCTTCTTCGCCGCGCTCGAGGCTAAGGTTCAGCAAAGTGCAAAAGTCATTTCCCACGCCTGTCTCATGATAGGCGCAGGTCATGCATTTCCCGAACGAGTGGCCACCGTTCGCTGCCAATGCCAACCTCAAGCTCTGAAGAAGACCCTCCTTGAGGGACACCTGAACGCTGGCGGGCAGATTGCCAATGGCGTCTGCAATCGGATTGGCCTCTGCCAAAACGGCGCGACCAGCCTCGTTCAACTCATACGAGATCGACCGCTGGTCAGATTTTTGCCGGTGTTCGGCGGCGTATCCCTTGCGCACAAGCGCCTTCAGGGTCTGGGACATCGTTCCGCGTGTTGTCCCAAGGTATTCTGCGACATGTGACGGTGAACGGGAAAACTGATTTGCCTCGGACAGGTACTCCAGCGCGGCTCTTTGCGTCGGATTCAGGTCGCCCGCCCAGCCCGCAGCGGAATCTATCCTGGCAAGGCGGTTGATAAGGATACGAATATTGTGATCGTTTCTCATGCTACATCAAGTAGCGAGTCGAAATTAAAGTTGCAATGTGTTTCTTCTTATTATAGCGAGTCGCTATTACTTGACCGGAGATGAGAAATGACACTTACTTGGAAATCACTTGCTGCCATTGTGATCGGAGCTTCACCTGCCATCGCAGACGGCACTCACGCCCTTCATCAGGAGGGGGCTGTTATCTCTCCCGCTGATGCCAGCATGACGGCTGACTTCGACATCCTTGCAGCGCATGCGCATCGCAACGGCAATATTGTTACGTTTCACATGACCACCAGCGGCACTGCCGGGGCTTCGGTTCCAGCGGCAACCGGGTCAGTGGGCGGGTCAGACGTCTGGTCCTATGTGTGGCCTACATCTCTGGATCCGTCTGCAGTGGGTTTCGAAGGCGGCACCGGCATCCTGGCAATGGCAGCAACCAGCCACCCGGATTTTGACGACACGCCTCTTTTTGATGAAAACGGCGATGGCAATCCAGCCAATGATGGCATCGAGTGGCACAGCCACTGGGTTGTACTCACCCCGACCGAAGCTTGCGGCCCGGGCGCCCTTGCAGTGCGCGATATTCCCGAAGGGTCGACGCCAAAGCTTCCTGCGACCTGGCCTGGGTTCCCAATCTTTCTGGACAGCCCTGGGTTCACACCGCTGTTCGATGGCCCGGAAATTCAGGTTAATGCTGGGTTTTCCAGCGACGTTCAGCTTGAGGGCATCGCTTATGATGGCGTGACCTCTGCCCTGCGGGTAAACGCCAACATTCACGCTCCGCTGTTGTGCGTCACGGATGTTTTCGACATTGCGTCGGGCGACCTGAGCCTGCCGGGCAAGCTTCAGTAACGGTATCAGCCGGTCGCTTCACGCAGGCGTCCGGCCCCTGAACAAGAGAGACCAATATGCAAGCACCTGAACTACAGGTCAGTGAATGGTTCAACACTGACAAGAATTTAAAGCTTTCGGATTTCCAGGGTAAGGTTGTCCTGATTGAGGCTTTCCAGATGCTGTGCCCAGGCTGCATCCTCCATGGCATTCCTCTGGCACAAGCTGTGCGGGAGCATTTTTCCAGCGAACACGTCGCCGTAATCGGTTTGCACACCGTTTTCGAACATCATGACGCGATGACCCCAGTATCACTGAAAGCCTTTCTTCACGAATACCGTATCAAATTTCCTGTGGCGGTCGACAAACAGGGCACCGGGCCGTTGCCGGAAACCATGGCGGCATACGGAATGCGCGGCACGCCCAGCCTTGTTCTGTTGGATCAGTCAGGACGGATTGCAGCACATCACTTTGGCCAGGTCTCAGAGCTGCAAGTGGGTGCAGAGATTGGCAGCCTGCTTGCCCGTAAGGCTGCTGCTGAGGACGCAAGTCGGCACCCCAGTCAGGCCAGCCGGTGTGATGACACTGGCTGCGCTGTGTAAAACGGAAGTGTAGAGAAGACAAACCAAGGCGCACTTCCCATTCTCGGTTTGTGCTACTTGGGTTCACCCTTTTCTTAACTGTGCAGGTCTGCCCTGGTTTCACATGATCGTTTCGGCCAGGCACCACGCCCGTTTCAGATTTGAATACCGCGATAGCAATAAGGCCGGATCATCTGGAATACGGTTTCACACCGGTCGAGGCAAGTTTCGCAAACTCTGTCGTGTTCGGCTGCCAACCTTGTCGTGTATGAGCGAGTGATGCCAGTGAAATTCTTACTAAATCCGTGCGATCGGCAAGCTTCGTCGATACCTTGTTTCTTGCATTACTCGGGGGAAATGGCGGATGAAGTTCATTCACATCACTGATATACACCTCGTCCGCGACTCCGGTCCGCTCAATGGCGGTTTTCCGTCCCAACGGTTGGACGCCTGTTTGGACGATATCCTTCAGTGGCATTCCGATGCGGCGTTCTGTGTCATCTCTGGCGATTTGGCTGAATTTGCCGAGGATGAGGCCTATCGGGCGCTCAAGGCGAAACTGGCCGCATTTCCTCTTCGCTCATTTCTGCTGATAGGAAATCACGACGACCGAGCTGTTTTCCAATCGGTCTTCCCGGATCATCCAAAGGATGCCAACGGGTTTGTCCAGCATCGGTTCGAATTAGATGAGGGTGTTTTCTTATTTCTCGATTCAACCAAAGACGGGCGCGATGTGCATGAAGGGCAGCTTTGCCCTGCCCGGCTGGACTGGCTCAGGCAGCAATTGACCGAAGCCGAGGACAAGCCCACCTATGTGTTTTTGCACCACCCACCCTTTGACCTTGGCATTCCCCTTGTGGACGATATCAGGCTGGTCGAGGCGGACGCCTTTGCTGATGCCCTCAAACTCGGACGCAATATTCGGCATGTATTTTACGGTCATGTACACCGCATGACCTACGTGAATTGGCGCGGCTTTCCATTTACCAGCCTGCCCAGCCTCAACCACCAGGTCCCGTTGAATGCGACCAGCGTCGATGGCGAGTTCTGCGACGAACCTCCGGCCTACGGTGTGGTACAGATTGCCGAGGATCAGCTGACGGTGCATTTCAACACTTTCCTGCAACGCAACCCATTGCATCAGACCTGAGGCATGGAATCCTACTGGATCGCATTGGTTCTCGTTTCGGCGGCAACCCACCCATTGCGCGACCTTACGCTGAAAGGGGTTGCGCATCCGGTGTCGTGCTATGTCGGGGTTTCCCTGACCTGGGTGATCCTGGCGGCGGTTCAAACGCTGGCCATGGGACATGATCTGAGCCTGCCTTATGAGGTCTGGCCCTTTGTCGCGATTTCGGCCCTTGGGCTTGCCTTCTATTACTACGGCACGTTGTCGGCCCTGAGACGTGGGAACCTTTCGGTCTATTATCCGATCATCCGTTCGTCGCCGATTGCCATTGTCGCTTTCAGCTGGCTGGCCCTTGATCAGCATTATTCGTGGTTCACATTGGTGGGAATCGCGCTGGTCCTTTTAGGCAGCCTGATGATCCAGAAGTCGCCCGGCGGCCTACTGCACGATCACAGAGCATTCGCGCTGGCAAGTATGGCGATGCTGGGGTCGGCTGCCTATTCGTTAAGCGATGCCCAAGCGATGAAGCTGACCAATCCGGCACCTTTCCTGTTTTTCACCTATATTCTTGTGACACCGCTGCTTGCTGGCATCAGGGCCTGGGAAGATCGCCACTTGTCAGCCCCGTTCCTGGGGGTCGTGCGGGGCTGGGCACAGGCACCGGTGCGGATCGCATTTGCCGGGATCGTGTCCTATCTGTCCTACCTGTTCATCCTGACCGCTTTTCAGCTTGGGGCTGAGGCCGCCACAGTCAGCGCGGTCCGGCAAGCATCAATCCCGGTTTCGGTGACCCTCGCAGCGATCATCCTCAAGGAATCCCGCTTTCTGCACCGTATCGGCTGGGCCAGCCTGATCGCACTGGGAATTCTCTTGATTACGCTGTCCCGAGGTTGAACCTGCATCCACTGTCTTGACGTACTGCGAATTCACCATTCTTCCACTGGCCTTGTTTGGGATCTCTCTGGACGAAAATGGCCGGTCCTGAAATGACATGCACGACAGAACCAAAGGTCAGAAACACTCCATCTCTGGACCCAATGCGTAGATGCCATAGTCGTTCAGACAGAGCGAATACGCCAAATCCTTAGCGAAAAATGAACTTGGCAATCCCTAAGATCGAAATGAGGCTATATTACCCGATCTCCAGATAATTGCAGCAACAGCCCGCACCAGTCACCGGCCACTGATCCTGCCGAGCCATTCGGATGTCGCTTCTAGCCCTTGCCGCAGGATAGTAAACATATGCTCGATTTCGCCTTGTGTAATGATGAGGGGCGGCGAAAGAACACACATGTTGATCACGGGTCGAACAAGCAGACCGCGTTTCTGGCATTCCATATCGATACGGCTGCCAATCTCATAGTCGCGCCCCAGCTCGCTCTGGGGATCGCCCTCAACTGAGCACTGAACACACCCCATCAATCCCATCCCACGCGCATCGGCCACGATGTCAATCTGGCGCAACTGCTGTAACTGATCCTGAAAAACCGGGCCGACTTTTCGAACGTGTTCGAGTATCCTTTCCCGCTCGATAATCTCGATGTTTTTCAACCCGGCAGCCGCGCTGACCGGATGGCCCGAATAGGTATAGCCATTCGAAAAGGTGGCATCTTTTCCCGCAACATCCGCAATCAACCTGTCAGAAATAATCGCGGCCCCCATCGGCGCATACCCGGATGTCATTCCTTTGGCACAGGTGATTATGTCAGGCTGAATGCCAAAGACAGCCTCGGAGGCGAACCAATGGCCCAAACGACCGAAAGCCGTCACGACCTCGTCGGAAATATACAATACATCATACTTCCTGCAGATGTTCAGGCAGCGTGCGTGATACCCAATTGGTGGTACGATGACGCCGCCCGAGGCCAAAACCGGTTCGGCGATAAAAGCGGCAACATTTTCCGGGCCAAGTGCCACAATGGCGTTTTCGAGATCGGCAACTTTCTCGTTCAGAAAGCTTTCATCGCTTTGACCGGGCGCGCGGTAAAGCGGGTTCACGTCCGGCAGGAAATGCGCCAGGTCGTCGGCCTTGTCGAGCCAGAGCCTGTCACGTTCCTTCCCACTGACGCTGGCCGCCAGATATGTGCTTCCGTGATAGGCTTTTTGCCTTGAAATGATTTTCTTTTTCTCTGGCCAACCCATTAGGTTGTTGCGGAAATGGACAAACCGGATGGCAGTATCAACCGCAGTGGAACCGCCGGTTGTAAAGAAGACATTATTCAGGTCACCCGGCGCACGTTTGGCGATTTCGCGGGCAAACTGTGCCGCAGTCGAGTTTGTGTTGTTGAAGGGCGAGAAATAGGCAAGGTTCCGGGCTTGCTCGGCCATTGCTTCGGCCATTTCCGCGCGTCCATACCCAATCTGGGTGCACCACATGCCCCCCGGTCCGTCGATCAGGCGTGCACCTTTTTCGTTTATCAGATGAATGCCGCTGGCACCTTCGATAAAGGTGCGGTCGTTTTCACCCAAAGCCTCCATCCCTTCCCACGGGTGCAGGAAGTGGTCGTTGTCCCATTGCTTTACGTTGGAACTATCCATGGCGCGCCATGCTTTCCGCGCTTAACACAATGGGAAATTCTTCGCGTACCCGAGCGTCCAAAGCGCCAAAATAATTAGGAAAATGGCTGTCGAGGATGGAATTCGCCTTGTCGCGGGCGCGGTCCAGAAGATCCGTTTTCCCCTCATTCTCCCAAGTGTCCGTACGCTCGCGGTCCATAAGCTGAGGGTAGACGAATTCGCTGTTCATATAGCTCAGCGTGTGCGGATTGCCGAGGAAATGACCCGGATCTATGGCACATTGGTGAATCACATCCACCGCCATGGTTTCATCGGTAACCTCTATCCCGCGCAACGATCGCAGGATCATGCCGCCCGCTTCGTCATCGATGACCATGCTTTCAAAGCTGCATCCCATAAGACTACCGATCATACCACCAAACTCGCACAGGCGATTGGCGCCGGCATGCGCTGCAAGGGTAAAGGTCAGCGCCTTTTCCAACCCGTATTGTGCATCGGGTATTTTTGCATCGGTCATACCTGCACCCACCGAAGTGGGAAGGCCGTAAAAGTTGCCCATCTGAATTGCTGCGGCACCGATCAGCGCCTGTTCGCCGCTGCCGCCAGTGAAAGACCCGCTGCGCAGGTCCGTAATGAAGGGCCAGGCCGCAAAGCAGATAGGGCAACCCGGCGTGATCAGGTTGACGATGGCGACGCAGGCAAGTGTTTCGGCGACGGTTTGAACCAGTGTTCCCGCAAGCGTCGCCGGAGCCGTGGCCCCGGCTTGAGGCGGCACGGCCAGATCAACAGTCAGGCCCAGCTTGGCAGTATCGATCAAGATTTCCATGTTTTCCTTGCCGATCCGCAGAGGGGAAACAATGGGGCAGCCGCCGAATATGACGCTTGGCTTTTTCAGGAAAGCCCCCTCGCCGCCCTGAGCCAGGTCAAACATGCGGATGGCATGTGGAATGTGGCTGCGGTCGCGGAATGTCAGGCAGGCGGGTTTTTGGCTGCCTGCAAGCATGGCGTAAATGGTGTTCATGTCATGGGTGAAATCATCGGTCACATCCGTCGCCAGAACCGTGTCGCCCAGCATGTGAATGTTTTCCAATCGGTCTACCAGGCGGGTGAAATCATAAACATCACGCAGAACCGACGGACGATAGGTTTTGGTTTTGGCATCGAATGTTGTCACGGCGGTTCCAGAGTTGGCGAAGTAAACGCTCTCTGCCGAACAATGCATGTCGTCTTTGCCTTCACGCTCTCCGCGGGCATAGACAAAAAACTCCTTGGCAGCACCAGCCAGGATGTCTTCCATCAGGGCGCGTGGAAAGCACAGCCGATTGAGGTCACTCAACATTGCACCTTTGGGAAGCACCAGCTCAAGCAACTCCGGGAAATGGTCGGTAATACCGGTTTGTTCCAGAACGGTCAGGGCTGCATGATGGATGTTCTCCATATCGATTTGAGTCAGAGGTCTATAGCGTCCGCCGCTCAGACCCCCGCGTACGGCTTCGTTACCCGTGGTCGTCTGTTGTACCTTCAGACGCGCTGCGCGCCCGCCGCCCCCGCGACGACGTGAACGGGTTGTTTCATTGGTGCTGTTCATGTCGCATCCTCTGCCAAATCAATAATCTCACGGCGAAACCAGTCTTTGTCTGCATCGGCCTTTGGGCGCTCGAAATCGCGGGCGGCGCGATGGCCGGCAAAAACCGCGTCTGCGATCAATCCCGGCGACGCGGCATCACCAATGAGGTCAAGGGTTTTCAAACCGGCCCCCTTCAGGCTGTCGAAAAGGGCGGTTTCACGCCAGCGCTCGGTCACCAGAACCGTTGAGGCGCACGGGATTTCAATTTCGCGGCCGGTAAAGACACAGCCGATCCGCACCGCGCCGCCCTGAACCGCCGTAAGCACCTGATTGCAACGGATATCGACGCCCAATTCAATCATACGGGCCTGGATGCGGGACTGTTCCAAAGTATGAACGGCGTAGGCCGAAACCAAACTCTCTGGCGTGGCAAAAATGACCTGATATCCGGCAGTCGCCAGTTTCTCGGCAATCACTCCCGCCAGATAGATGTGGTCATCATCATAGATCATCACCGGGCCGCCCGGGGGCAGAACCCCATTCATGATCTCATCAGGCGTCAACACATTGGCATCCGGCATGACCGTGGGCAGGCGGCGCTGCGTGTTGCGACCCACGCCATCTGCGCGCCAATAGCTGCCGGTTGCGACAAAGACATGTTCGATGCCAAGCTCGGAGACTTGTCCGGCTTCGAGCTTGCTGTCCGTGAACAACTGTACGTTGGCCCGCTGCTTCAGATCGTTCAGGCGATAGTCAACCACCCGCGACCAGGCGGCGAGGCCGGGAAGTCTGCTTTCCCTGCCAACCCGTCCACCAAATTCGGTCGAGGCCTCGGCCAGTGTCACCTGATACCCGCGCCGTGCCAATTGCATGGTGCATTCCAGCCCCGCAGGTCCGCCACCGATGACCAGCACTTCTGCCTCGCTTTTTTTCGGCTCAATGATCTCGGGGTGCCAGCCGCGGCGCCATTCCTCGCCCATCGTTGGGTTTTGTGTGCAGCGGATCGGAACACCCAGATTGTCCGACGACACGCAGATATTGCAGCCGATGCATTCGCGGATTTCGTCGATCCTGCCTTCCTCGATCTTTTTTGGTATGAAAGGGTCCGCAATGGATGGCCGCGCGGCACCGATAAGGTCGACAATTCCCTTATTGACCACCGACAGCATCATGTCCGGGGACGTCAGTCGGCCAACGCCAACAACAGGTTTTCGGGTGATCTGTTTGACGTGAGACAGAAACGCGTTCTGATAACCATCTTCGGGCTGGAAACGGGTCGTTGCGCTGTCATTGGACCAATCCGCCACATTCACGTCCCACAGGTCGGGAAGATCGGCCAATAGCTCGACAATGGCGCGGCCTTCTTCTGCCGCCTGCATACCGTCGGCGCCCATCATCTCGTCAATGGCAAAGCGGAACGCCACGGCACAGCTGTCGCCTATGGCATCGTGGGTGTCTTCCAGCAGTTCACGGGTCAGCCGCACTCGATTTTCAAGCGACCCCCCATATTCATCGCTGCGCTGGTTCATATGGGGCAGCATGAAATGCTGTGCCAATGTCATGTTGTGCCCGGCATAGACATAAACGATGTCAAACCCGGCCTCTTTCGCGCGCAGGGCCGCGTCGCGGTGCCAGCGGCGAAGTTCCCTAATATCAGCCTTGTCCATGGCCTGCGCATGCTTTGGATGCGTCGTATCCACAGACATTTCGGAAGGTGCAAGAACCGGAGCGCGGGTCAGTAGATTCTGCGCATGGTTGCCGTTATGAACCAGTTGGATGGCCGCCAGCGCGCCATGTGCATGCACTGCATCGGTCATCAGCCGCAGCGCAGGCACATCGCGTGCATCCCACAATCGCCCTTCAGGGAACGGGGACAAATCCGAGGTCGGATGAATCTCGGTTTCCTGATTAGACACCACGGCCCAGCCACCTTCTGCTTTCATTCCCCGCACGGCAGCGTCCGCCCGCGGCCTGAGATGCCCCATCCCGGTGCAATGCGGCACCTGATAAAAGCGGTTTCTGGCTGTCACCGGCCCGATCTGGATCGGTTCAAAAAGCAGAGCATATGGGTTCGCGTTCGACATAATCACGCGTTTTCCTGTAGTTGGGTTCCGGAGCCCTTAGGCCCCGGATGATGGGTTGTGTTAGAAGCCGGCTTTGATCCGCTCGAATTCGGCCAGCATCTTCGCCTCAAGCTCGGGGTTCACAGCATCAAAGAACAAGCTGCCTTCGAAGAAGCTTTTGGGATCGGAAAAACCATAGGCTTCGATATTGGCCTGATCGGCGATTTCAAACGCTTTTGCGTTGGAATGCGGGTAGCCCCAGTTGTCGATGATGTACTGACCACTGGCAGGGTCCGTAAGCGCGTTCAAAAGGTCATAGACCTGATCGACCGGTGTCGTGGACGATTTCAGATGCACATAGCCACACGCCCAGGTCGCGATGCCCTTGTCCACGTTGCGCATCATGGCCGCGGGCACTTCGTTCCAGATCAGGTTCAGTTCGGACTGGTTCCAGGCCCAACCCATTTCGATCTCGCCACTGGTCATGGCCTGGTCAAACTGACCCGCATCGGACCAGTAAAAGCGCATGTTTGGATGGATCGAGCGCAGGAAATCCGATGCTTCCTTGAATTGCTCATCGCTCAGGTTGGTGTAGTCATCCGCGTTTCCGGTGGCCAGCGCGGCCAGGGCATAAGCAGACGATGCGGCATCCGGGATGGCGATTTTGCCCGCAAAGGCCGGGTCCGCCATCAGTTGCAGCGAGATGTCATCCCCCGAGATCTTGTCGGTGCGATAGATCAGGCCCGTGTTCCCCCATTCAAATGGCAGCATGTAAAGCTGGCCGTCCAGAACGATGGCGTCGACCTCTTTGATCTCGGGCAGCACATCCGTCCAATTGGTCAGCTTGCTTTCGTCCAAAGGCTGAATCAGATCAGCTGCGACCCATTTTCTGACAGCGTCGGAACAAGGATGTGCCAGATCAGCGGTAAAACCGGAACTCAGCTTGGTAAAGGCTTCTTCCTGGCTTCCGAAATAGGAATAGCTTGGCGCTTCATCCCCGTATTTTTCCATGTAGCTGGCAAAGAACCCGGGATCTTCATATCCCGACCAGTCAAAAACCGTCAGATCAGCGCCACCTGCACTGGCACTGCCTGTCGTTAACGCCGTCGCACATGCGAAGGCCGCAATTCCCTGAAGTTTCATTCTATCCTCCCTCTGTTTTATTCCGAATTCGTACCAAGATCGATCACACTCGCCGCCTGAAGCCCCAGCCAAACGGAGTCGCCACGATTGAAATCGACCGTGTGAAAATAGTTTGGAACCGAGACCGAGATTGGTTTTTCGGCCCCTGCCACCTGAATGTGGTAGTGAATATTTTCACCGTAGAAGGCGACGTTGCTGACGGTGCCTTGAACCGTTGATAGGTAGTCTTCAGGCCGATCCGCAGCAATCTCCAGCTGTTCCGGTCGAATACCGATATTCATGTTTCTGGCGCTGATCGCCACATTGGGATTTCTCTCGATTTCCATCCGCCCGAAGGCAGCCGCATCGATTGACAACGTGCCACCGCTTTCGCCAAGCAACCGGGCCGGCAATATGTTCATCTCACCGATGAAGCGAGCCACTTGCTGATCACAGGGACGGGCATAAAGCGTTGTTGGCGTGTCCACCTGCTTGAGTTGCCCGTTGAACATCACGCCGATACGGTCGGACATGGTCATCGCCTCGTACTGGTCATGCGTGACCATCACAAAGGTAATGCCAAGCGACTGTTGCAGATTGCGCATTTCAAACTGCATCTGTTCGCGCAGCTTCTTGTCAAGCGCTGACAAGGGTTCATCCAAAAGCAACACCTTGGGTCGCATGATCAGCGCGCGGGCAAGCGCCACCCTTTGACGTTGCCCGCCCGATAATTCGCTTGCGCCGCGATCCTGAAGACCACCCAGTTCGACCATTTCCAAGGCTTCGGCGACGCGCTGATCGATCTCGGCCTTAGGCGCTTTGCCCCGCAACCCGTAGGCTACGTTATTCCCGACATTGAGGTGCGGAAAGATTGCGTAGCTTTGGAAAACCATGTTCGTCGGGCGTTTGTTGGCGGGCACTCCTTCCATATCCTGACCGTCAATCAGCACTTTCCCTCTGGTGGGTTCCTGAAAGCCCGCGATCATGCGTAAAACCGTGGTCTTGCCACACCCTGAGGGACCGAGGAGCGAAAAGAACTCGCCCTCTCTGAGGTCAAGGTTTATGCCGCTCGCGGCCACAAATGTGCCGTAGCGCTTTTCGACATCCCTGAGCTCTATGATGTTTCTGGTTGTCATCGGACCTCAGATGCGGATGAACGGCGGCGGAAGTATTCAGCCAGAACCAGAAGCAGAACCGAGGTTAGCAACAGGATCGACCCCAGCGCCAACACATTTGGAAGCTTGGCGGGGAAACGGATCTGGCTCCAGATGTAAACCGGCAGGGTTGGCTGGTTGCCGGACAGGAAAAAGGCAAGGACGAATTCATCGAAACTGACGGTGAATGTGACCAAAACACTGGCTACGATACCGGGGGCGACGACCGGCAGCGTCACGCGGCGGAAGGTTTCGAACACACCAACGCCCAGATCGTAAGATGCTTCCTCCAGTGATGCGTCGAAGTCATCAAAGGCGGATTTCAAGATCGAGACAGAGAACGGCAGCGCGAGAAACGTGTGGCCCAGAATGACAGTCAGCAATGACGGCCTGAGACCAAGAAACAGAAACAGGACCAGCATTGAAGAGGCGACGATAATACCTGGGATCACCAAAGGCAGCATCACCAGACCTTCTGCCGCGCGTTGACCCCGAAAACGGTACCGAACAAAGGCACGGGCGGCGAACAGCCCCATGGCGGTCGACAGAAGGGCAACAACAGTTCCGACGGCAAGCGAGTTCCAAAGCGCCTGGATCAACGTGTCCTGCTCGCCTAGCTTACGATACCAGTCCAGTGTCCAGCCCTTGATCGGGAACGCAACGATTGTGCCGCTATTGAACGAGAACAGAGGCAGGAACAGAACCGGCAGGTACAGAAACAGCAGATACAGGAACGCATAGGCTGTCAGGGTCGAAGGACGTCTCATCTGATCCGCCTCCCCAGCCGCGTTGCGGACATGATAAACACGATGGCCACAAAACCCACCGACAGCATTGCGATCAGCGATAGCGTAGCCCCAAGGGGCCAGTTGTTGGCGGCCCCGAACTGCACCTGAATAAGATTGGCGATCATCTTCCCATCTGAACCACCAACCAGAGCCGGGGTCACATAATCACCAACTGTAGGGATGAAGATGATCAGGCAAGCGGCAATGATACCTGGGATCGTCAGCGGCAGCGTCACCCGCATAAAACGTTGAAAGGGACTGTTCCCAAGATCTGTTGCAGCCTCAAGCAGACTGGGATCGATTTTCTGCAATGAGACATAGATCGGCAGGATCGCAAATGGCGCCCAGGCATGAGCGAGCGTCAGCACGACTGCGAATTCGTTGTAGAGCAGGAAGTCGAGAGGCTCGCTGATCAGACCCAGCGCCAGAAGCGCAGAGTTCATAACGCCGTTGAAACCCAAAATGAGTTTCCAGGCAAATACGCGCAGCAAATAGCTGGACCAAAATGGAATGGTGATGAGCAGAAGCCAGATGGTCTTTTTCTGGGCCTTCATCGCGATAAAATACGCGATGGGATAGGCCAGTGCGACGGTGACTACGGTCACCGCTCCGGCAATCCAGATCGACCGAAGCATCAGGTGACGGACCAGCGGATCCGCAAACGCTTCGCTGTAATTCTTCAGCGTCGGTGTCTTGTCGAGCGTCACATAGGTTTGGGTCCAGAATGAATAGGCAATCAGGATCAACAATGGCGCCGCGACCAGAAACCCAACGTAAGCCGTGGCTGGCGCGCTGAGGGTATATCCCCGGGACGCTTCGCTGCGAAAGATCACCCAACCTCCCTTCCCGAAATTCACGAATTACTAATGGACGATCGTCCATTAAATGTTGCGCCAGAAAGGCCTTTCGTGTCAATATTCCTTTGATCTACCTCTATGAGGCATTCACAAACGGTTGGTAACATTGAACAAAGTGCAAAGCACCAAGGAACAAAAACGCGGTTCAAAGCGGGATCCGGAAGCCAACAAACAGCTACTGATCGACGCGACTCTGGACACAATTGCCGATATTGGAGTTACCGATACCTCGGTCAGCCGAATCTGCGAGCGCTCCGGCCTGTCGCGCGGAATGATCCATTTGCATTTCGGGGGTAAGGACAATTTGCTGACCGCAGCCGCCCGGCATTTCAGCACCGAGTATTATGCCGAGATGGACAGAAGGACGGATCTGGGCGCGAGCGCAACGCCCGAAGACCGTGTTATGGCAGTAATTGAGGCCGACCTGTCAGAAGCACTGCTCAATCCGCGCAGTACGAAAATCTGGCATGCGTTTCGGGGTATCGCAAGCTCTCATCCAGGTATCGCCCGTTACAGCAGCACTCAGGATGACAAACTTGTCGAAACCTTGCGGTCCGCGTTCAAAGAGATAGCCCCTAAAAACGGACGTGACCCGAACCTAGTAGATGACGCAACCAGCGGAACGCTCGCCTTGCTGGAGGGGATGTGGGTGAATTACCTAACCGATATGCAGGGATTTTCACGCCGCCGCTCTGTCAACCTTGTTCGAAGGTTTTTATGCGGACTTTTCCCTGGAAAATTCTAGGTTTAAGCCTTGGCGGTGTTCTAGTTCAAGTTGGATAACTCGGAGACAGAAGTTTCTGAGAGAAAATTGTTCCGGGCGCATACAATCAGCTCGTCTGTGCTTTCGTTTTGAAACAACTGCGACTGCCGTGCCATTACTTACATACCCAAACTTGGGACACTGTCAGGTGACGAAGCCCCCTGCCCCACGGGCCTAAGGCGCTTGTCCACTTGTCGACAGATACAGGTTATTCGTACCCAAACCGTACATGGGTGACCTTTCCTGTAGGCTCGGATTTTGGCTTAGCCACCACAACAATGCCTACACGCCACAAAAAAAGTTTCACTTTGGGGAATTTTTTCCAGGCGCCTTCGTAGTTGTATTGTCTGCCATCCGGCAGACCTGAAAAAGTCGGAGAATCCAATGTCCCTAAAATCCCTCACTTTTGCCGGTGTCGCGCTGGTTGCGACTGCAACCGGTTCATTTGCGGATGGTCAAACCGGTGCGCCAGCCGTAACTGGCCAGCTCAACGGAGAAACCTTCCTGATGGATGCGCACAAGATGACGCTCTATACCTTTGACAAGGACGAGACAGGCGTTTCGAATTGCTATGATGACTGTGCCGCCAAATGGCCGCCGCTGATGGGTGATGCCAACATGGAACTGAAAAAAGGCTACAGCCTGATTGAACGCAAGGATGGCAGCGTTCAGGTCGCCTACAAAGGAAAGCCGCTTTACCTATGGTTCAAAGACGAAAACCCTGGGGACATGACAGGGGACGGTGTAAAAGGTGTTTGGCATATCGCACGCCCCTGAACCTTGGTGCCGGGGGAAAGTTTCCTCCCCCGGCTTACGTACATGCTTCAGTCATTTGAAAACCAGCTTGAAAACTGCCTCCCCGATCTTTGGCGTTATGCCTGGTCGCTGACCCGTGACCGGGATGCGGCGGATGATCTGGTGCAGGATTGTGTTGAACGCGCCCTTCGCAAACGATTGCTATGGCTTCCGGGACGGCCGTTGAAACCATGGCTCACTAAAATATTGTTGAACCTCTACCGGGACAGGTGGCGTCGAGAGACCAAATTCAACACTGTCGATCTCGACAACATTTCGACGCTGGCAGCTACGACAAGCACGGCCGAAGAACGGTTGGAACTCAAGGCTGTCTGGAAGGCGCTGGATTCTGTTCCTCAAGATCAGCGAGAAGCCCTTCTTTCTGTTGTGATTGGTGGGTTAAGCTATGACGAAGCGGCCACAACTTTGTCCATTCCAAAGGGTACGCTGATGTCGCGGATCTCGCGCGCGCGTACTAAAATCAAATCTGAAATGGACGCTTCGACCGCCGTGAAGATCAGGAGCGTGAAATGACGCACACCCCATCCATCGAAGACCTGGTTCAGCGTAGCATAGACGGTGAGTTGTCACCGGAAGAGAGCGAACGCCTTGACCGTCACCTTGCCCGTCACCCGGACGATGCAGCGCGCGTTCGTGCAATGCAGCGTCAATCTGATCTGATAAACAAGGCGGTCCCTGTACCTTCTGCGGCACATCTTCGAAGTCTGCGGAAACAGGCCACGCCACCCTCGCCAGTCTCTTTGAGGCTGGTTGCTTCGGTCGCGGTTTTTACAGTCGGATTCGGCTTGGGATCTTATTTGCAACCTTGGAACAGTGGAACAACCGACGATCTGGCATTGTTTTCGCAACACGCAAAGGCGGCGCATTCTCTATTCGCCGTTGAGGTTCTTCACCCTGTAGAAGTCGCCGCTGCGGAAAAAGACCACTTGCAAACCTGGCTCTCCAATCGTCTGGGCTCTGCCATTATCGCGCCGCAACTTGGGGAAACCGGGTTCTCCCTGATTGGAGGACGCCTTTTGCCCGCAGGAGACCGAGCCTCAGCTTTATTTATGTACGAGAATGCAGAGGGTGATCGGTTAAGTTTGATGGCCACGCATGGCGACACAACTCAAACTCAATCATTTCGGTTTCGACAAGAGGACGGGTATCTTGTCGTCTTCTGGCAGGACGGACCCTGGCAGTATACGTTGGTCGGAGACCAGCAGCGCGACCCGATGGAACACATCGCCCGCTTGGCGCATGGTCAAATGATCTAGAGACTGCTTTGAGCGGCTTCATTCGCGCAGAAGCTTTGCGAAACCCGCAAGTTTACAGCAAAAAGCAGTCCGAAGTTACCGGTGTCTGTTGCGGTGAACCGCACCAAGTGGCAAGAACTTTTTTGTTGGTTGAGAATATCTTAACTCCGCGTATGCCGGTCAGTGAACGGTGTTCGGTATTCAAAAGGAGAGCTACATGGCAAACCTATCAGGGGTTCGTGCGGCAGTCATTGGAACGGGTTTTATCGGAACAGTTCACGTGCAGACCTTGCGCCGCTTGGGTGTGCAGATAGCTGGCGTTCTTGGCTCATCTCCGGAAAGAGGCGCAGCCGGCGCCGCAGAACTCGGTGTGGCACAGGCATACTCGTCTTTGGAGGAGTTGCTGGCCGATAATTGCGTGGATGTGGTTCACGTTACTTCCCCGAACCAGGCGCATTATCCGCAGGTCATGGCCATCCTCAGAGCTGGAAAACACGTGATCTGCGAAAAACCACTGGCAATGACCAGCCAGCAATCGGCTGAAATGGTCAAAATGTCAGCAGCGTCCGGTAAGATTTGCGCGGTGTGCTACAATATCCGGTTTTATCCTCTGAACCAGCACGCACACGAAATGGTCAACAAAGGGGATTTGGGCGATATCCGCCTTGTCACAGGCCACTACCATCAGGATTGGCTTGCGAAACAAACGGACTGGAATTGGCGATTGCAGGCCCAGTCAGGAGGAGTTCTGCGTTCGGTTGGCGATATTGGCACGCACTGGGTCGATTTGACGGGCTTTATTACAGGATTAAAGGCAAAATCCGTTTTCGCGGATTTGACGACATTTCTACCGGAGCGGCAGCGCCCGATGGGGCCAGTTGGAACATTCTCAAACGCAGGTGGCGCAACCGAGACCGTGGCGATTGATACAGACGACAGCGCAGCAATCCTGATACGGTATGAGGGCGGCGCCAAGGGGGTTATGACCACGTCTCAGATCAATTTCGGACGCAAGAACTCCCTAGTCTGGGACATAGCCGGAAGCAAATCCAGTTCGTCATGGGACAGCGAAAAGCCGGATCATCTGTTCATAGGTCATCGCGACGCCGCCAATCAGGTATTGATGCGTGATTTTACCCTGATGAATGCAGCCGGGATCCGCGCCGCGACTTTGCCTCCGGGCCATGTCGAAGGCTTCGCGGACAGTTTTTTTAACTTTTTTAACAGCGTTTATCTGGACATTTGCGCAGGCACGCGCGGGCAAGGCAGCACGTGGGCAACATTTGAAGACGGTCACTATGAAATGCGTTTCTGCGAGGCCGTTCTCAAATCCGCCCGAGAAAGCCGCTGGGTCGATTTGGTCGAGATTTCAGATTGATGCCGCCAAACGCGGCGTCCAGTGTTCTGTTAAAACACTGACTGCTGCCGGGATCTGTCGCAAACTTCACCCCCACCTGTTGTCCGTCGTCAGGGATTTTGGTACAGATGGCTATCTGATCTAAGAGAGGGTCCGGCGCATCTGACTGGTTTGATTATGCGGCCTATTTGCAACGATCCCAAGCGGCTTGATGTCGTGTTTTTCACGAAGTTTGTCTTTAGGTGCCCCGCGGTTATTAGGTGCTTTCCGCTATTTTCCTGTCGATCATTTCGCTCCCAATAGGTGCCAAGCCATTCTTTCCGCCCCCGATGCCGAAATCAAATGCAGGTGCGCTTGACGGCAAGTGTATCTCGTCTTAGATAGTTAGTTATTAATCACTAACACAATGATGTCCAATGCCTGCACGCAAGCCCGCAGATGAACGCAAGACCGAGATCGTACAGGCAATGCTGCGTCTCGCGGACGAGTTGGGCCCGGATCGCCTGACCACGCAGTCGGTTGCTGATGCAGTCGGGCTGACGCAGCCCGCAATCTTCCGGCATTTCGCGACCAAACAGGATTTATGGTTGGCGGTGGCAGCAGAGATTTCTGAACGCCTCCGAACCGCATGGGGTGACGCGCTTAGGACATCCGCCGATCCGGCAGAGCGGATCAAAGCGTTGATCTTGGCACAATTGCACCAGATCGAGACTATGCCTGCCATCCCGTCCATTCTGTTCTCGCGCGAGCTACAGGTCGAAAACGACGATCTCCGGCAATCTGTTCTTACGCTGATGACTGAATTGGTCGGATTGCTGTCCATCGAGCTGACCAACGGGCAGAAAGCGGGCCTGTTCGACACAGACCTGCCGCCTGAAGACGGAGCGCTACTGTTGGTCTCGCTGGTGCAAGGGTTGGCGATCCGCTGGACTTTGGGGAAACGCGGTTTCGCATTGGAATCCGAAGGACGCCGATTGCTCGATGCTCAGATGCGGCTATTCCGAATAGCAAGTACAGAGGTTTCGCCATGAACCGCCGTATCATCCTGGGTGTCAGCCTTGTTGTCGTCCTCGCAGTCTTTGGCAGGTTTGTCCTTACAGAGCGCCCGATCAGTGTTTCCGCGGCCGCAATTGAACAGAATGTCCCTGTACGTGTTTATGGGCTGGGTACGGTCGAGGCCCGGATCGTCTCAGATGTTGGATTTGAAGTTGGTGCCACGCTGACAGAACTTTCGGTCGACAGTGGTGATACGATCAAAGCGGAGCAGGTCCTTGCCCGGCTTCATCCGACGGAACAACAAGCAAAAGTCGCGCGCGCCAAAGCGGGGGTTGCCGCCGCAGAGGCTACCTTGGGCAAGGCTGAGGCAAATGTGATACGCGCGCGTGCCATTCTTGCGCAGCGGCAGTCGACAAATGCGCGCCAGCAGGAACTTGCCGGGCGCAACGCCGTCTCGACTCAGGCTGCGGAAGAAGCGCAGCGGGATGTCGATGTTGCAGCCGCTGATCTGGCCGTCGCAGAAAGTGATGTTGAGGTTGCCCAATCCATGCACAATGACGCCAAGGCAGTTCTGCAATACGAGCGTGTACTGCTTGATCATCATGTTTTGCGGGCACCGTTTGACGCGGTCGTTGTTGAGCGTCATGTCGAAGCAGGTACTGTTGTTGTCGCTGGTGAACCTATCTTTACCCTTGTGGACCCGAGCACTGTCTGGGCATTGGCCTATATTGATGAAGAGCGGGCCGGGCCCCTGCAACTCGGACAAGTTGCCGAAGTGAGGTTGCGGTCTTTGCCGCACAAGGTCTTCACCGGCAAGATCGCGCGGATCGGTATAGAAAGCGACCGGGTGAACGAAGAACGCCGAGTCTGGATTGCATGCAATCGGTGCCCGGAACAGGTTTTTCTCGGCGAACAGGCCGAAGTTTGGATCACAGTGACAGAGCTGGTCGAAGCGATGTTGGTTCCAGAGATCGCAATAACCGGTTTTGACGGGCATGAAGGTCGTATCTGGGTCGCGCAGGATGGGCGTGCGCATCAGGTGTCGGCAGTTTTCGGGCACCGGACCGAAGATGCGCGGGTCGAGCTGGTTAGTGGTATTCCCAATGGCTCGCAGGTCATCTTGGCGCCCGTTAAAGGGCTGTCTGAAGGGCGCATGGTTCGAGTCGTCGAGAGGAATGCGCCATGAACCTCGCCTACCGCGATGTGCGTCACAATCTGTTCCGCTTCGTTCTGACTTGCCTCGGCCTCAGCCTTCTGATGGCGGTCGTGCTGGCAATGATTGGTATTTACAATGGGCTGGTTGCAGACGCGCTGAATATTGTCAAAGCACCGCGAGCAGATCTTTGGATTGTTGAAACTGGTACACGCGGGCCGTTTGCAGAAGCCTCAAAAATTCCCGACGGAACCCGTGATGCCTTGGGGCGATTGCACGGTGTGGCCGAAGCGGGTAGCATCACATACCAGACTGTCGAAGCGCCCTTTCGCGGCGAAACGCTACGCCTGTACGTGATCGGATACGAGCCAGGTCACCCCGGTGGACCCGAAGCAATCTCGGTAGGGCGTGGGATCAGCCAGTCCCATTTCGAAATCGTGGCAGATGCCAAATCCGGACTGTCCGTCGGCGATGTGATCCGACTGGGCCGCGATCCTTTCACTGTGGTCGGGTTGGTCGAGGATACGATGAATTCCGCCGGTGATCCGGCGGCGTTTATCACCTTGCGCGATGCGCAAGTGCTTCAGACGCAACTGGCCCCGTCGGCTCAACGCGTCCAGCAGGCGCGAGGCGCGGGGTTGCTCGAAAGTCAGGACAGCGTTGCGGCTGTGATCGCGCGGCTTGAACCGCTTGCAGACCCGCAAGAAGTGGCGCAGTCGGTGCGCCAATGGAAACATCTTGGGGCCCTGACACAAGCCGATCAGGAGTCTATCTTGCTAATGTCTGTGGTGGATCGAGCAAAGCGGCAGATAGGTTTGTTTCTGGGCATTCTATTGTCCGTTTCAGCCGTTGTAATCGCGCTAATTATCTACACGATGACCATGGAAAAGCTAAAGCAGATCGCCACACTCAAACTGATCGGCGCCCCCGACCGCACGATCATCGGGCTGATCGTGCAGCAATCCATTGCACTTGGTGCGGTTGGCTGGAGTTTCGGCCTGATCCTTATCCTGCTAGTCAAGGACTACTTCCCCCGCCGGGTTGTGTTGGAGCCGATCAACGCCGTCGCTTTGGCAGGGATCATCCTCGTTGTCTGCATCGTCGCCAGCGGCCTTGGCGTTCGTGCCGCACTCAAGGTCGATCCGGCCACGGCAATCGGAGGGTGACGTCATGCTCAATGATCCGCGCCGCGTGATTGTAGATGTTACCAATGTCTCCAAGCACTTTGGCGAAGGTGATGCTCGCGTCGACGCATTGAAGGGTGTTGATCTGTCAGTCCAGGCAGGCGAAGTCGTGGCACTACTCGGCCCGTCTGGATCGGGTAAAACGACGCTTCTGAATGTCATTGGCTGCATCATTGCTCCGAGTACGGGGAAGGTTACGCTGGACAATGAGGTGGTTTACGACAAGCAATGGCTGCGAAACGATCTGCGCAAGCTACGGCTCGACAAGATCGGGTTTATCTTTCAGTTCCATAATCTTCTGCCATTTCTCGATGCCAAAGATAACGTTGCCCTAGTGCTGAAACTGGCTGGAAAATCGACGATCGAAGCGCAAAGGCGCGCTATCGAACTGCTGGACTATCTGGAGGTCGGTCACCGCAGGGATGCGATGCCCGCGCTTCTGTCCGGAGGTGAGGCGCAGCGTGTGGCCATCGCACGCGCCCTTGCCAACAGCCCGCGCATCATTCTGGCAGATGAACCAACTGCGGCGCTTGACAGCCAGCGGGCCGGGATCGTGATGGACTTGATGCGCAAGCTCGCGGCTGAGCAAGACGCCTGCATCATCGCTGTGACACATGATGAAAAGATTTATGACCGGTTCGACAAGCTGTTCCACCTGCGCGACGGCCTACTTGATGGAACGGAAGGGGGCGTGACATGAGAAATGCGATCCTTGGCAACCGCGCCCTGAAAGTAGCGTCAAGCGTAGCATTAGTTTTCGGCGCGTTGACCGTATTCTCAGGCGGGTGGGCCTTGTTTGGTGGCGAGGAAGCACGCACCGCCGTTGGCGATGCGGTGCCCTTCGTGCTGTGGTTCAACTTTCTGGCGGGGTTCGCCTATGTCGTGGCCGGTATTGGGCTGTTTCTTCGGCACCGGTCAGCGGCCTGGATATCAACAGGCATTCTGGTTGCCACCGTTCTGGTTTTCCTGGCCTTCGGCGTTCATGTGTTGCAAGGCAACGCCTACGAGATGCGCACGGTTGGTGCGATGACCCTTCGCGCGGGTGTCTGGTTAGCCATTTCTGTTGTGGCTTGGATACATATCTTGCGAACGGATTGACCCTTACAGACCCTGATTTCCCGGCCGTAGAATATTTGGTGAAATCCAACGTCGCTTCACACATGGGACACGGCCTGGACAATGAATACATGACCGCTCTGTTCGGCTCTCGGTCATTGAGATGGTGTACCGCGTTCCTGATCACCGTCCTCTCAGAGTAATGGCCCAACTGAAGCGCTCAACCAAGCTCTTCATGGAAGAAACACCTACGGCAGTCATCGCGCCACTGATCGAGATCTGCACAACCAACGGGATCGCGGTCGCCAGAATAATCGCGAAGCGGCTTTTTTTGTACCACGAGGTCTGGCTTTCGGCTATTTGCCGAGATTGCGGGATAGGTGTGCCCGGTAAGTCGCTGCTTCTGGCCGCTCAAAAAGTTTGACACATCCGTGATGTCGACATGTCCGCACATCAATCTTGATGAAGGTGCAGATCAAAGATCAACTCATTGGTTCCCTGCTGAACTCTCAGATCATCTTGATTGAAAACATCAAACTGAAATTCAATGATCCCGCGTTTTCCCGATGTCGTAATGCGTTTTGAGACGACGATCAGATCAGCCCGGATCGTGTCACCTGCGAAGACGGGTTTCTCGAACCGCCAGTTCCACCCGAGCGACGCCAGGCCATCGGGTTTTGCTTGAGACTGAAACTTGAGCCCATCAACCACTGACAGCACAAGAAGGCCATGCGCAACGCGGGCTTTGAACCCCCGCCGCCGGGCTGCGTCATCGTCGAGATGAAGCTCATATTCATCTCTGGTCAGCGCGGCAAAAGCGGCAATGCGATCCGCAGAAATCTCTGCGGACCCCGTTTTCATGACATCCCCGACCGTTAGATCGTGATAGCCATATCTTCCTGCCGGCAGCGCAGTTCGCTTCATTCCGGGACTGGGGCGTCTTCTCGAAGAAGCCCCTTTGCCTTGAGGTCAGACCAAAACTCTGCGGGAGTGTCGTGGCTGAACCAGTTGAGGTTCTGGTCCAGCTGCTCGACCGTGCGGGTCCCGGCCAGAAAACTGGGGACTGCCGGGTGCGCCACAACAAATTGCAGTGCGGCTGCGGGCAAGGGCACGTTGTATTCCGCGCAAACAGCTTCGATCTTGGCGACTTTTCCCATGATCTCGGCTGGTGCTGGGGCGTAGTTGTACTTGGCCCCCTCCTTGGCACCAGTCGCCAGAATGCCGGAATTGAAGCCACCGCCAACAACCACCGCCGCGCCGCGCTCCTCGCAAAGTGGCAGGAATTTATCCAGCGCATCCTGTTCCAGCAAGGTGTAGCGCCCCGCCAGCAGGAAGCAGTCGAAGTCACGCTGCTCAAGCGCGGCGTGGCAGACTTCCCACTCGTTCACACCAACACCGATTGCTTTAACAACGCCTTGGTCGCGCAGGCTTTCCAGCGCTTTCCACGCACCATCCATAGCTTGTCTGAACACTTCGGGCTGTTCATCACCGCGCGTGAAGACATCGATATCGTGAATGAAACAGATATCCATCCGCTCCAAAGCCATCCGCTGCAAGCTGTCTTCAAACGACCGCATGACGCCGTCGTAAGTGTAATCAAAATGCATCGTGAACGGCGCAGCGTTAGTCCACGGAGCGAAATCGATATCCTGACGTCGGGCAGGCTTCAGCACGCGCCCCACTTTGGACGACAGGATGAAGTCGCCACGGTTCTTCCATCGCAAACTATAACCGGTCCGCATTTCCGAAAGGCCGTGGCCGTACATCGGTGCCGTGTCAAAATACCGAACACCCTTGCCCCAGGCATGCTGGATCATCGAATCCGATGTTTCTTCGTCGATTTCACGAAAGATGTTACCGATTGGCGCTGTGCCAAATCCAAAGGCGGTCACCTCTAGATCGACCCTACCAAATTTGTTTTTTGCATTCGGGTTCATGCGAGCCTCCCATTGGCAAACCGGAACCAGGAAAACGACCGGGTTGCGTATCTCTATTGTTTATTAAGTAACTGTTTGGTTATTTATCCTAATTTTTCAACCCGATCAAGCCACTTGACGAAGGCGGGTCTGGCAACGTATTAGTAACCGATTAGTTACATCTTGGGGCACAGCTATGTTTCTGACGGAAACCCACATTCAAGTCCGTGATATGACCCGGCAGTTCGCAGAGGATGTAATCCGCCCCGTGGCGGAAGAACTGGATCGGGACTCTCGCTTTCCGGCGGAAATTTATGATCAGATGGCCGAACTTGGCCTGTTTGGCATTGGTGTTCCCGAAGAGCTGGGCGGGCCTGGCTTTGACACCGTAACCTACGCGCTGGTGATGGAGGAGCTGTCCCGCGGCTACGCATCGATCGCAGATCAGTGCGGCCTGCTTGAGCTGGTTACAACCTTGCTGGTGCGTCACGGAACGGCGGAACAGCAGCAGAAATGGCTGGGCAATCTGCTGGCCGCCAAATTGCGGCCAGCCTATTGCATCACCGAACCCGAGGCGGGCACTGACGTGTCGGGTATCCGCACCACTGCGGTACGCGATGGTGAAGGATGGGTTTTGAACGGCGGCAAAATCTGGATTCACAACGCACCTGTTGCGGATTTGGGCTTTGTTCTGGCCCGAACAGATCCCGAGGCGGGACATCGCGGCATGTCCATCTTTGTGGTCGACCTGCACGCAGATGGCGTTTCGCGAGGTTCGAAAGAACTCAAAATGGGGCAACGCGCCAGTCAGGTAGGGCCTTTGTCATTCGACAATGTACGTCTGCCCGCTGATGCTTTGTTGGGTACCGAAGGGCGCGGCTTTCATATGATGATGAGCGTGCTCGACAAGGGCCGGGTCGGCATCGCGGCGCTAGCCGTCGGAATAGGTCAGGCAGGTCTGGAAGCCGCCACCGATTACGCGCAGCAGCGCAAACAATTCAACAAACCCATCTCGGATTTTCAGGGCGTTCAGTGGTTGCTGGCTGACATCGCCAAGGATGTCGAAGCGGCCCGGCTTCTGGTTCACTCGGCCGCCTACAAAATCGACACAGGCCAAGATGCAACCAAGGCCTGTTCAATGGCCAAGTGCTTTGCCGGGGATATGGCTGTTCAGCGCTCATCGGATGCTGTGCAGGTATTTGGCGGGTCCGGGTATATCCGTGGATTTGAGGTGGAACGCCTGTATCGCGATGCAAAAATCACCCAGATTTATGAGGGCACAAACCAGATTCAGCGTATGATCATAGCTCGGGAGTTGCTGACAAAAGGGGCAGCAACATGAGCGCGCACGCAGCACTTGTAACCGGGTCCTCCCGGGGGATCGGCCTTGCGGCAGCCGTAGCTTTGGCGCGCGAAGGTTTTGCCATCGCCGTCAACGGCCCCCAAATAGACGATGAACTGAGCGCCGCCGTGGACAGGATCCGCGCAATTGGCGTTCCGGTTGTAACCGCCGCTTTTGACGTTTCGAACACCGCAATCCACGATGAGCAGTTGGCAGCCGTAGAGGCAGCAATCGGCCCTCTAACGACACTTGTTAACAATGCTGGCGTCGGCGTGATGCAAAGAGGCGATCTGCTGGACGTCTCTGAAGAAAGCTATGATCGCTGCATGTCCGTGAACACGAAGGCGATGTTCTTTCTGTCGCAAGCCTTTGCCAGACGCCTTTTGGCGCGGGATCGGGACACGGAGACATTTCACAGCATCGTCAACGTGACCTCCTCGAACGCGGTGGCTGTTGCGGCCCCGCGGGCAGAATATTGCGCCTCGAAGGCTGCTGCCGCCATGATTTCCAAGACCTTCGCAGTGCGGCTCGGGCCCGAAAACATCGCGGTTTACGACGTCCAGCCCGGCCTGATCGCCACCGACATGACAGCCCCGGTGATCGAGCAGTACGACCAGCGCGCCAAGGACGGGCTGACTTTGTTCCCCAGGGTGGGTCACCCAGATGAGATGGGTAAGATCATCGCCTCTCTGGCCAGCGGCAAACTTCCTTATACAACCGGACAGGTAATCTCGGCGGATGCCGGGATGCTTGTTCCCCGTTACTGAGGTCACCCGATGAAGATCAGGCTTCCCGACACAACTGGCAAATTGCTTGACTACGCATTAGTCGGAACACCCGTCGCGCCCTCGAAACTGACACCCAATTCGGCCCGGGTATTGTATTCTGCCGCGCATGTGGTGGCCGACCCGTTTGGCGATCACGACCCGACAGGCCCAGCCCATGTGGACTGGGACAAGACGATGGAGTTCCGTCACTATCTTGCCGGTATGGGTATGGGTATTGCCGAGGCGATGGATACCGCCCAGCGCGGCATGGGTCTGGACTGGAAGGGCGCGCTGGAACTGATCCGCCGCACCAGGGAAGAACTGCCGGATGCGCTGGTCGCCAATGGCTGCGGCACTGATCATCTGGATCCTGCCGAAACGCGCTGTCTGGACGATGTGCGCCGCGCTTATCTGGAACAAGTCGATGCAATTCAGAAACTCGACGGCCGCATCATCCTGATGGCGTCGCGCGCCTTGGCGAAGGTTGCCAACGGACCCGAAGACTATGTCTCGGTATATAATGACGTGCTGTCCGCCTGCGACCATCCCGTAATCCTGCACTGGCTGGGCGAGATGTTCGACCCCCAGCTGGCCGGGTATTGGGGCACCGACAGATTCGATACCGCACTTGAAACCGCTCTGAACGTTATTAGCGGCAATGTGGACAAGGTTGAGGGCATCAAGATCTCGCTACTTGACGCAGAGAAAGAGATCGTCATGCGCCGTCTTCTGCCCAACGGCGTGAAGATGTATACGGGCGATGATTTTAGCTATCCCGAGTTAATCGAAGGCGACGAACAAGGCCATTCCCACGCCTTGCTGGGTATCTTTGACCCGCTGGCCCCGGCGGCGGCCTATGCAGTCAGCAAACTCAGCGAGGGTGACGCCAAAACCTTCCGTGCCACGCTTGATCCCACCGTGCCACTGGCGCGTCATATCTTCCGCGCCCCAACGCAATACTACAAAACCGGTGTTGTCTTTCTGGCCTGGCTCAACGGTTTTCAGGACCATTTCATCATGTTGAACGGCGCGCAGGCAACGCGGTCTCTGCCCTATTTCACTGATTGCTTCAAAATAGCGGATGCGTGTGGTTTGTTGCGCAACCCGGATCTGGCCGTCGAGCGGATGGGCAACTTGCTGAACTTATACGGAGCCTGAGGGGATGCGTGACTTCTCGCAGGATCATTCCGCGCTGGCCCTGAACACGGCGACCCTTGGCCACAATCTTGACGGCCATGGCGCCGGATGGCCGCCCGAACGTGTCATCCATGCCTGTGCCGAGCGGGGATATGGCGGCATCACATTCTGGCGGCGCGAACTGGGCGGACGTGAAGCCGAGTTCGGGCAGCGTGTTCGCGATGCGGGAATGCAGGTCGCGGGTCTGTGCCGAACACCTTTTCTGACCGGCCCTTTGGCGTTGCCAACCGATCAGCAGATCATGGATGATTTCCACCTGTCCATTGATCAGGCTGCGGCCTTGGGAACCTCGGTGCTGACCGTTGTCGCCGGTGGCCCAGAACCGGGCACCAAGGGTGTTCTGGAAAGCCAGAAAATCCTGGCCGACCGCGTTGCCCGCGCAGCCCCTTATGCGGCAGAGCGCGGGGTCCAACTGGCGCTGGAGCCGCTCAACCCTGCAACTGCAGGTAATCGCACTTGTCTGATGACCGCTGCCGATGCGCTGAATGTCTGCGACGCGGTTGCGGAAGGCAATGTAGGTGTCGCAATTGATGTCTATCACGTCTGGTGGGACACGACGCTGGCTGACACGCTGGCGACTCGCGCGAAGGGTCGCATTCTGAGATATCACCTGTGTGATTGGCTGGCAGATACAACAGATGTACTATTGGACCGGGGCATGATGGGTGACGGGGTAGCCGATCTGCCCGCGCTGCGTAGTGCGGTCGAAGCCGCCGGGTATAACGGACTGTGCGAAGTCGAGGTTTTTTCGGCTAACAACTGGTGGAAGCGCGACCCAAACGAAGTTCTGGACACAATCGTTGATCGTTTTCGAAGCTGTTGCTGAGAGTAAAACTGCCCGCGAGCCCGTTCGGTTCATCGCCACTACGTTAAAAAAAAGCAGTATCCCACATTACAGTTTAATGTCACATACAAAGACGCCGTCTAGACCTCCGGCGACTTTTGCCACAATACGGCTTCCGATTTCCTGATGCGTCGGATCAACCAAATAGGCATCCCGGACAATAGCGTCGCGAAAATCAAACCAGAACATATCATTGAACCCGCGAACCAAGTCCGTCTCGACCGAGACATTCTTGCGACTTTGGAAATCCAAAACACCGTCAATTCGATCCTTAAGGCTCTCAAGGTCCTGATACAGAGCTGTTTTCTGATCGTCTGACACGTCGACTTCAAAACGCAGGTGAACAAGGTGACGTATCATTTTGAGTTTCCCTTTCAGCGAGGTGTTACCAGAATTTAGCTTTTTCACGGCCCTTGTAGGCGGACAGACCGGTTTGCAGCTCGGGTTGTGCGGCAGCAATACGACCGGCGAGCGCCTCAAAGACACGCTCGCGCTCTTCTCCTTCGGCGGCATTGATCAGCATCTTCACCAACTCAGTTGCAACTGGTCCACGATGGCGCATGCTTTTGGCCAAGGTGACGGCGGTCGCCAGACCCTCGCCCTTTTCAACCACCCGATCGACGATCCCTGTCTCCAGCGCCGCTTCCGCCGAAAACTCTTCACCGAAGATAGCCATGCGCCGCACAAGCTGAGCACCAAACCGGCGCACCGCCCGCTGAGTTCCGGACCAGCCGGGGATTATACCAAGCGCGGGCTCGGGTTGACCGATCCGTATGTGGGATTCTGCGATGCGATAGTCTGCGCATGCCGCCAGCTCAAGTCCGCCGCCCAAAACATGGCCGTTCAGCACAGCAATCAACGGTTGCCGCAGGCGTGCAAGCGCGTCCAGCGCCTGATGCCCATCCCGTAACCAATGTCGACTAAACCCGTCCGGAGGTCGGCTTGCCCATGCGTCAATGTCGCCGCCCGCACAAAACCCCTTGCCCGCGCCAGTCAGGACAACAACATGCACATCGCCGGCATGTTCGATCTGTCGGCAGAGGATCAAAAGATCATCCATCATGGTTTCATCGATCGCATTCAACCGGTCAGGCCGGTTAATGGTCAGCCGTGCGACACCGTCCTCGATGTTCAGCAGAAAGTGCTCCATCAAGTCGCCTGCAGTTGCAGACCCATCGGGGCCGGATCAAACAGGTCTGCATCCATTGTTACCAAGTCATCCGAAACCAACAACGGGGTGGCCGCCTGATCCAGAACGTCTTGCTTCAGGTCCACGCCTGGCGCGATTTCGGTCACCATCAGGCCACGTTCCGTGAGTTTGATTACACAGCGCTCGGTCACGTAGGTCACGTCCTGCCCGTGCGCATTTGCGCGAATGCCGGAAAATGAAATCTGATCGACCTCGTGAACAAATTTTGCAACCTTACCCTCTTGCAAGATTTTCAATTGCCCATCTTCAACAGTCATTCTTGCCCCTGCATTGAAATTGCCCGAGAAAACGATCTTCCGGGCCCGCGCTGTTATATCAACAAAACCACCCGCCCCGGCCGTTCTGTGCGGAATGGCGGACAGACGTGAAACATTGACAGAGCCGGTCCTGTCAACTTCAAGGAACGACAGGAGCGAGGCGTCAAACCCACCCGCCTGAAAATAGCAGAACTGATGAGGCGACGGGACGAATGCCTCGGCATTGGCAGAACAACCGAACTTGAAATCCAGCAATGGCACGCCGCCGACCGCACCCTGTTCGATCATCCAGGTAACCGACCCGTGCAGCCCCTCTTCGACGAGAATGCGAGGGACATTGGCCGAGATACCAAAACCGATATTCACGGCCCAACCATTTTTCAGCTCTTTCGCAACCCGGCGTGCGATGACCTTCCCGACGTTGAATTCCGCCGTGCGGAAACTTTCGATGGGACGCGTCAGTTCACCTGAAATTGCCGGGTCGTATTCTGTCGCCGTCGTCTGCAATTGATCTGGGGCCTCGACAATCGCGTCAACCAGAATGCCCGGCACATGGACATCGTGGGGCCGAATGCTGCTGGCGGCAGCGATGCGCTTGGCCTGGGCGATCACGACACCGCCGTTGTTCCGCGCAGCCAGCGCCATTTCCATTGCCCCCAAATATGCGCCTTCGTGCTCGAAACTCAGATTGCCCTTTTCATCAGCGGTGGTGGCGCGAATTATCGCCACGTTTGGGGCCATGGATTTGAAATACAGCCAATCCTCACCTTCGAACTCCATACGTTTGACGATTGGTTCGGCACGGGCTGCATCGTTCATGGCGCAACCTTCGATGTCGGGGTCCACAAATGTGTCCATCCCTACCTTGGTCAAAACACCAGGCCGCTTGGCCGCTGCTTCACGCAACATGTCAAAGATGATGCCCGACGGGACATTATAGGCGCGCACCTGTTCGCCTGTGATCATTTGCCAGATAAGCGGAGGTTCGGCCTTGCTGGGACCTGAAGGGTACGAGCCGCCAATGATCCGGGTCAACAGACCGGGTTTTGCGATGTGATCCACGCCTTTGGTGCCAAACATATCCCCAGCCGCGATAGGATGGATCGTCGTCAGGCTACTTGGCGCACCTTCCTCGTCAAAGCGTTCGCCCAGACCTTTGAGAACCGCATCGGGGCAGCACAGTCCGCTTGACGAGTTTATTGCCACTGTCGCCCCGTCAGGAACAAGGTTTGCTGCTTCGCGTGCCGTCATCTGCTTTGTCATGCGATCCTCACGAAGGTAACTAACTGGTTATATGTATGCCTTGGCAGGCTTCCAAAATCAACCAGAATTAATCACACAGCAGAATTGACCTAACAACAAGTAACCAATAAGTTACTTACTAACTTGAGATCAGGGAGAACCGCTATGAATATCTACTTTCAAAACACCAATCAGCGTACTTTTGGCACATTCCCACTAACCGGAAACGAACTTCGGGACGCCATGATAATCGCGGCAGAGGTCGGATATCGCTCGTTCGACACAGCACAAATGTATGAAAACGAAAAAGAAACTGGAGACGCGCTGGCTGAGCTTGGTCTTGCCCGCAACGAGGTTTGCGTCACCACAAAAGTCCATCCCGACAATTTCGGCGCAGCGGCGTTTCTACCGTCCGTTAAGGAGAGCCTGAAGAAACTGCGACTGGATTACGTCGACGTTTTGCTTTTGCACTGGCCTCCAATCGGCGGCGACATCGCGCCATCCCTCAAACAGTTGGAACTAGCACATGCAAATGGGCTGGCCAGGAATATCGGTGTTTCGAATTACACGGCGCAGATGATGCGGGACGCAACCAAAATCATCGATACGCCGTTGGTAACGAACCAGGTCGAGTTCCATCCGTTGCTGAATCAGGATATCCTGCTTGCAGCGGCCAGTGAAACCGGGATTCCACTTTCCTCTTATTGCTCGGTTGCGCGTGGCGAAGTCTTCAAACATCCGATCTTTGCCGAAATCGGTGAAGGTTATGGAAAGACCGCAGGTCAGGTAGTGTTGCGGTGGATTCTGCAAAAAGGCGTCTCGATCAACACGATGTCCACCAAACGCGCCAATATTCAGGCTAATTTCGAAGTAATGGACTTTACGCTTTCCAGCATTGACATGGATCGGGTTGATGCCATGACCCGGGCCGGCTACCGGATTGTCAGCGAAGATCTGGTGCCTTGGGCGCCTGAATGGGACTAAACAAAAAAAACGGCGGTGCCGCTATTAGGCACCGCCAGTTCGGGGAGTTATCCAAGCCTTTGAGAGCGGAATAGCTTAGCAATTACCCCTGATCATGTCAGAAGCTTTCTCTGCCATCATTATTGTCGGGGCATTGGTGTTTGATCCGATCAGGCTGGGCATTGCCGAGCTGTCGCAAATTCGCAACCCTTCAATCCCATGCACGCGCATCCGCGGATCGACCACCGCCATCTCATCCACGCCCATCTTACAGGTGCATGTGGGGTGATAGGATGTACGCCCGTATTGCCGTGCATAAGCTTCGAACTCGGCGTGTGTCCTGACACTGTCATCCGGGAACCGGATCTTGCGGATATATCTCTGCAGGCTTTTCTGCCGGAAGATCTCGACACTGTGTTTCACTCCCTCGATCGAGGTTTTCAGGTCATCGGGATGCCCAAGGAAGTTGGGGTCAACGAGCGGCATGTCCTCGACCCGGTTTGAGCGCAGCCGCACAGTACCTCGTGCCTTGGGACGCAAGGTGTAGGAGTTCAGTGTGATACCCGAGCTGCCTTTGGGAACACTTGGCACACCGGCCTCGGCACCGGCGCCGGCCAGGAAATGAAACTGCAAATCAGGCTGACTTTCGGACCTGTCACCGTACCAGAATGCGCCACCTTCCACCACGTTCGATGCCACCGGCCCTGACCCGAACAAGTAATATTGAATCCCGGCCCACATCGCCCAGTGCGGTTTGTTGTATTTGTCGAGGCTTTGATGCCCATTCAACTCTGCCACGATATCAATGCCGAAATGGTCATTCAGGTTTTCACCTACTCCCGGCAGATCTTGTTTGACCTCGATCCCATGCGCGCGCAGATGCGCGGCCGGACCAAGGCCTGACAGCATCATCAGTTTGGGTGTGCCGATCGCACCAGACGTCACCAGAACCTCCTGATCGACCGCCACCCGCCGCATCTGTCCACTCTTGTCGTATTCAACACCGGTCGCACGCCCACCTTCGATCAAAATGCGATGCACCTGGCAGCCGGTTTCAACGGACAGGTTTGGTCGTGATAGCGCCGGTTTCAGGTAACCCACCGCCGCCGAACAGCGTTTCGCGTTCCATATCGTGGTCTGATAGACACCCGCCCCTTCCTGAACCGCGCCATTGAAGTCAGGATTATAGGGAATGCCCGCCTCCTGACAGGAACGCACAAAGGCACGCGTCATTTCCTGTGGCGAAGCGATATTCGATACGCCCAATGGACCTTCGGTCCCGTGCCAGTCACCAGAAAGAATTGCATTGCGTTCCGAGCGGACAAAATACTTCTGGATTCCCTTGAACGACCAGCCCTCGCAGCCTTCTTCCTTGGCCCAGCGATCATAGTCGATGGGGTTGCCTCGGGTGAACACCTCGGCATTGATTGAGCTGCCACCGCCGATCACCCGACCTTGAGCATAAGGAATCTCGCGGTTGTTGGCGTTGACCTGCGGAACTGTAGTGAAACCCCATGTGTGGGGACCGTCAGTCATCTTGGCAAAACCCACAGGCATGTGGATCAGCGGATGGCTGTCCTTGCCGCCAGCCTCCAGTAGCAGAACCCTGGCCGCGCTGTCTTCGGTCAGGCGGTTCGCCAGAACGCATCCGGCCGAGCCACCGCCGACGATAACATAGTCATATCCAGTTTCAGCCATCACTCCACCCAATGCGTCCGCTTGCCGATCTCGATATGGATCGATTTGACCTGCGTATATTCCTCGACCCCGTGCATTCCGGCCTCACGCCCCCAGCCGGACGCCTTGAAACCTCCAATCGGCAGTTCCGGTCCCCCGGCCAAAGTGGTGTTAACCCAAAACCGGCCCGCCTGAACCCGACGCGAGACGGTCAGTGCCGTGTCGATATTCTTGGTCCAGACACTCGCGGCCAGCCCATATTCCGTATCGTTGGCAATCGCGATTGCGTCGTCAATCGTATCGAACGGAATCACGCACAGGACGGGGCCGAAAATCTCTTCCTGGGCAATCGCCATGTCCATCGTGACATTGGTGAAGACAGCCGGGTCGATATACTGGCCACCGGAAATCTCGGGCGTGGTTCCGCCTGTCAGCAGCGTCGCCCCTTCTTCCTGGCCTTTTGCGATGTAAGACAGGATAGTGCGGTTCTGCGCATCCGTAGTAATTGCTCCGGCCTGAGTGTTTTCATCAAGTGGATCGCCAACACGTACCTTCCGTAGCTTGTCTGCCACTTGGTTTGAAAACTCCTCCGCGACCGATCGTTCGACCAGAAGGCGGGCACCGGATACGCAGCATTGCCCGGTATTGAACGCGATACCAAAGGCAACGCCGTCGGCGGCATCCTCCAGATCGGCATCCGCAAACACGATTTGCGGGTTTTTGCCGCCAAGTTCCAGCCCCAACTTCTTGAAGTTGCTCTGGCCAGACGCCGCAACCACCGACCGGCCGACGGCAGTCGAGCCGGTGAAAGACAGCATGTCGACATCCATATGCTCGGCCAGTTTCTGGCCAATCACACTGCCCGCGCCGGTGACGACATTAAAAACCCCGTCAGGCAACCCGGCCTCACTGAGAATTTCCGCAAGAAGCAGGGTTGTTGCGCTGGTCACCTCGGAAGGCTTGGCGACAATCGTACAGCCAGAGGCAAGGATATACGGCACCCTCTCGCAAAGGATCAGAAACGGAAAATTCCAGGGCGTGATAAGTCCGACGACACCCACGGGTTCACGGGTGACGATACCCATTGCCCTGTCGCCGCTGTTGTTGAAGCTGTCACCATGCAACGCGCGCGCAAGGCCTGAGGCAAACTCGAACATCCCGACACAGCCCTTAACTTCGACCCGCGCCTGACTGATTGGCTTGCCGTTTTCCAGCGTTTCCCAATAGGCAATCTCATCTGTGCGAGTGTGGATCAGCTCTGCCGCCTTCAATAGTACCGCGGCGCGATCAGCGCCGGACAGACCACACCAGCGACGATCATCAAACGCATTTCTGGCCGAGGCGACAATCGCGTTCAGATCGTCCTCGGTGCAGCGGGGAATGCGGGTCACCGGAACGCCGTGACCTGGTGAGGATCGTTCGAATACCTCACGGTCTCCGGCAGGCACCCATTGCCCATCCAGAAAAAAGCCAAACTCCCGCGGCTCAGACGGCGGTGTCAGAATGTGGCTCTTTTGATCCATTTGATGTGCTCCATCGTTGCGTTTCGACTCAGGCCGACGCGTCCAGCCTGTCGCGGAAATCGTTCCAGCCACCATCAACCGAAGACGGCGCATCATGCCATTGGTGCAACATCTCTCCGGTCGCCGGGTCATTGTCTGGGATCGGTAGCATCATGATCCGCTTGGCTGCTGCTTGAAACAACTCGGGCGTCAGGAAAGCTTCCTGAATATTGTCCCAGTCGCGGCCTCCGGCATAACCACCGCACATCATGATGTCGTCCGAGCACCCGACCATCTCATGGCTGACACCTGCGGGCATGACGATCACGTCGCCGATTTCAATCCGCACTCTGGTCCAGCCTTCCACAGACAGGTTGAATTCCATCCAGCCTGCGGCACAGCCCAGGCATTCATGTGAGGTCGAGTGGAAATGAGGGTATTCGTAAATGCCAGGGTATTCCCAGTTGTTCCCCCACCCATTTGAACGAAACCGCGACTTGACCGCATCCACTCCACCACCGGGAATTGCTCCTCGATGGACCAGCAGCGGAAAGCGGCTGTTGGGGATCATACCTTCGGGTTTCGATTTGTAGATTTCAACAGTCAATTACAGCTCCTCCCCGGTTGGATGATGCGCTATGACAATCTGGGTTTTCAGGTCCTTTGGCCGGTCCCGGAAGCTGTCAAACGCCTCCTGAATGCGATCCAGCGTGTAAGTGGCTTGGGTAAAGAGACCGGTCTTGATCCGGCCATGCGTCAGCAAAGTCAGGGCATCGTGCATATCCTGACCCATGCCTGCGACGGACCCTTTGATCGAGTTCTCCTGCAGGATGGTCTGCAAGATATCGACCGGCAATGTCTTCCCAGCACCGGTCAAGCCAAAGGCCGCTATGTGGCCGCCCTTGCGGATCAGTTGCATCGCCTGCCGGTACAACGCCGGCAGACCAACACTTTCAATCACCACATCCGCGCCGCGCCCGCCCGTGTGTTTCAGGACGGTTTGTTCCAGCATGGCCGCGTCGGTAACACCGATGTCGGCCCCCGCCTCAAGTGCCATGCTGACCCGATCCTCGGACAGATCCGCCACGATGACCGGAGCGGCACCGATAGTACGAAGCAGCTGCACATGCAGATTGCCGATGGGCCCTGCGCCCAAGACCACTACGGATTGACCGAAGGTGATATTGGCCTTGCGCGCGCAGCGCACTACACAGGCCAAAGGTTCGGTCAGGGTCAGAACCTCGGCGGGAACGTCGTCCGGGGCCGGGATCACCAGCCTGGCGGGAACCGAAATATATTCTGCGAAAGCTCCGTCCATGGTGATACCCAACTGCTGCATCTCAGGGCAGTTCAGTATCTCGTTCCGGAGGCACCAATAACAGGTGCCGCAGCCAATATTCATATCAACCACAACCGGAGCACCCAAACTCAGGCCGGTCACACCCTCGCCTAAAGCTGCAATTGTTCCGGTAAATTCGTGACCCGGAATCATCGGTAGTTTTTCCACCGAATAGTGGCCTTTGAAGATATGAATGTCCGTGCCACAGATGCCGACCCGCGATATGCGAACCAGCACCTCGCCCCAACCAGGATCAGGGCGCGGCACATCCCGAACCTCGAACTGTCCCGGCCTGGTCAGGACAGCGGCTTTCATGGTCCCGGTCATTTCACGACCCTGAGCTTTGATCGATCGATGGTCAGAGCAATCGCCACGATCAGGATGATGCCAAAAACCATCTGTTGCTTCGTGGCGTCCACTTCGAAATACAGCATCGAGGACCGGATCACCGCCACGATAAGTGTACCTATCAACGTGTTGATGACGCCGCCGACGCCACCGGTCAGCGGGGTGCCGCCAACCAGAACCGCGACGATTGCAGGCAGCAGGAACCCGTTCGCCAGTGTGGGAGAACCACCGGACAGCTTGACCGAGAACAGCAGGCCCGCAATCGCCGCCAGCCCGCCGGACAGCGCGAATGCCATAATCTTGATCCGGTTGACATTCAGACCCGAGGCGACCGCCGCAGGTTCCCCCGCGCCCACCGCCTTGAGCGCACGCCCGAAGATCGTCCGCGACTGCAGGAACCACGCACCCAGAACCAGAACAGCCGCAATGATCAACTCGCTTGGCAGACCGAAAATTGACCTGGTCATCCAGCCGAACGTCGCATCCCGCAACGCCGCGTCCATGAACAAGGCGCGCTGACCCGAAAGGTATTGCGCCGTCGAAAACGCGATACCGCCAACCGCCAGGGTCGAGATGAACGACGGCACGAACAGTCGCGTTGTTACGTAACCCGAGATACTGCCCAGAACGACGCCTGACAGAATGCAGATCAGCCCCGCACCAATGCCGAAGGTTGGCAGAGCGATGGTGGCTACAACAGTTGTCATATTTGCAATTGATTGGGCCGACAGGTCGATACCGCCGATATAGATGGCAAACGTCATGCCAAGGGCCATGATGAACAATGGCACGATGTCGGCCACCATCGATATCAGGTTCGCGGGTCGCAGGAAATTTGAATCCGCGAGGCCAACCACCAGCACAAGCGCCAGCAAGGTGATCCAGGGCAGATGGGGTTTGATGCGTTCGAAACTCATGGCGCGTGCCTCAGATCATATGGTGGACAAGGTCGTACAGCGACGGCTTGTCTCCCGGGCTGCAATCGAAACGTTTCTGTGCGACACCATCCTTGAGAACGATGATTGTGTGGCTGAGGCCGATGGCTTCTTCCAGAGTATCTGCGACCAGAATGATGCCGACACCGTCATCCGACATCTCGCGCACCATGTCATAGACATCCTCTTTCGCACCGATATCCAGACCGCGTGTCGGATGGTCGAGCAGGATGATGTCGGATCCGGCTGACCGCCATTTGGCCAATACGACTTTCTGCTGGTTACCCCCCGACAGCCCGCCGCAATCCTTGTAGACATCCGGTGTCTTGATCGCGAGGCGATCTATCCATTTGCGGGCCAGCGCCTTTTCCTCGGCAATGCGCAGCACGCCCGAGTTGGCATAGTTCCCCATCTGACTGAGCGTCATGTTCTCGTAGACGTTCATCCCGGCTACGATGCCTTCGACCTTGCGTTCGCGGGGGACGTAGCCCACCCCGCCCACGACACCGGCCTGCGCGGTAAATCTGCTGACGGCTTTCCCCTTGAGTATCACCATACCCGAGGACGGGGTTTCCAAGCCAAAAATCGTTCGCAGGATGGCCTCTCTCCCGGACCCTTCGGTGCCAACAAGACACAGAACCTCGCCAGGATGCAGTTGGAACGAGATGTCTGTGTATTTGCCGCTGACCGACACGTCGCTGAACGCGACAAGGGGATGCGCAGCGGACTGGTAGGGGTTCTGCTTCTGCTCGCGGTAATATTCTTTGTCGACGTCACGACCGACCATCTTGTGCTGGATGGAGCTGACATCGGCATCATCGTGGGCAACGACATCCACAACCTCACCATCCTTCATCACGTAGATGCGGTCGGAAAGCTCCAGGACCTCATCCATACGGTGGCTGACAAAGATGAACGACGCACGGTTGGTCAGTTCGCGCACTAGGCCGAACAAAAGCTCGACCTCTTCTGTAGCCAGAACCGATGTCGGCTCATCGAGCAGGATAACCAGATCACCGTCGATCCGTTCTTCCAACGTCAAAACCTTGGCCAACTCCACCAGTTGCCGTTGTGCAAAGGACAGCTTTGACGTGATTATTCTGGGCTCGATATCCAGTTTAACCTTGGCCAGTTGCTTGCGCGCGGCCTCGGCCATAGCGTTCCAGTTGATGACGCCAAAACTGACGAATTGCTGCTCGAACCCCAGAAAGATGTTTTCCATCACAGTCAGGTTCGTGATCAGGGATTGCTCCTGAAACACCATGCCGATCCCATGATCCATCGCCTGGCGCGGGTTCTGAAATCGAACTTTGATACCGTCGATCGTGATGTCGCCGCCATCGGGTTGGTAAGCGCCATAGATGACCTTCATCAGGGTCGACTTTCCCGCGCCGTTTTCACCCACAAGGCCAACGATCTCGCCTCGTTCAATCTTGAAGTTGACGGATTTCAGCGCGTGAACGCCGGGGAATTTTTTGTCAACGTTTATAAGTTCGTACATCTGCCCGCCCCTATTTCACGAAGGTTACGGATTTTCGGTCGGTCGACAGAACCACCGCGGCAATGACCAGAACGCCCAGAACGCCGTCCTGCACGTAGCCCGGCAGTCCGATCACAACCATGCCGTTGTTAATGACATTTACGATCAGAACGCCGATCAGCGTGTTCCAAACACCGCCAATTCCACCCCAGAGTGCGGTGCCGCCCACGACGACCGATGTTATTGACACAAACATGAAGTTCGACCCGGTCGCGGTTTCAGCAATCCCGATCCGTCCAACCGCAAGCAGCGCGCCAACCGCGTAGAAAACCCCAGCCAGCGCAAATCCCATGATCCGCACGCGTTTGACGTTCAGGCCAGATGCATGGGCCAGCTCTTCACCCCCGCCAACGGCGTAGAAATTCCGCCCCAAGGTCGTACGCGATTGGATAAACCAGGCAATCAACAGAAGAAACAGGGCCACATAGCACATAATCGGAAACCCAAACCAACGCTCGGTCAGGAGCGAACGGAACAGCTCATCTTCGACCCGGATCCGATCACCCCCGGTTAATAGCAATGCAAACCCGGTACCTACAAAGCCCATGGCCAAAGAGGCCATGAAGGAAGGAACCCTGAGAATGACATGGACAAGCCCGTTCACCAGCCCGATTGCGGCGCCGACCAGCCCTGCCAGTGGAAGGGCCAGCCACGCCCAGGATGACAATGTGCCCCCCATACCAATAAAGGCAAAGGCGAAGACTACAGCACAGACCGAAACCGTACCTTCCATCGACAGGTCAATCGATCCCATGATGATGATGAATGTCACACCGATAGCGACCATCAGCGCAGGCGTGGACGAGATACCGATCCGTGCGAAGTTGCGCAGCGAGAAGAAACGGGGCTCAATCGCCGTAAAGAACAAAACCAGGACGATAAGGACGATCAGAGGGGCCCATTTGATCAGAACATCCCGTGCCAGCACATTACGCATGTGCTTCCTCCCACTGAGTAAATTATTCGGGCTGACTGCCCTTGAACTTCTTAGCCAGACATGAAGTGGCAGACCGGGCTATAACCCGGTCCGCCTAGGCCACTACTTGTACTGAATCTGGCCGTTTGACGTGGACCAAAAGTCTTTCCAGTCATAGGTGGGAACATCGTCCAGATATTCTGCCTTGAACGCCAGCGCATCTTCGGGCCGGACCATGATGGTCGGACCATAGAACTCGCGATGTTCATTGGGCTCTTCCGAAGGCTTGAAATGGCCGGTCGCCGCATAGTAGGCCAACGCCGCCGTTATGCCGCCGCCCCAATGCGGGTTGGTAAAGACGGTAGCCAGGATTTTGCCTTCGCCCACCAGTTGGACTGCCTGCGGGTTGCCGTCATAAGATACGATTGGCATGTCCTCGATACCTTCGGCGCGCAGCGCTTCGAGCACACCATAGGCGATTGTGTCGTTGGCACAATGAACCCCTTTGATCTCATCACCATAACGGGTCAGGAAGGCACTCATGACCTGATTGGCTTTCTGAGTATCCCAGTCGGCAGGCTCAGCGGCCAACAGCTCGGCGTTCGGATAGTCTTTCAGTGCGTTCTTCAGACCTGCTAAACGTTCAATCGCAGGGTTATTCGACGCGATGCCACCTAGATGGACAACGCCGCCTGAACCGCCCATCGCATCCAGCAGGATGCGCGCGGTCTGCTCGGCGGGCCCCTCGTCAGACCAGCTCATATGGCTGACATAGTTGTCCCCGAAATCCCAGGGATGCAGATCGTCAGTTTTGTTCCAAAGCGTCGAAACATAGGCGCCGGCTTCCACACAGGATTCCACCACCGGGCGCGCGTTTGGCGCGTCATTGGTGTCGATAGCCAACGCCAGCTCACCATTGGTTTTGGACAGCAGCGCCTTAACATCTGCCAGCGACTTCTCTGACGAGCCTTCATTGATCAGATGCGTTAGGAAATCCTTGGGCTTGCCGAGACTTTCAACGAAAGCCTCACCACCCGAAACAATCTCGTTCCAGTACGGATTGGTCCGGTTGCGGTACGACCATGCAACCGTCGGGTCTGTGATCGCCGCGCGCGCCATGCCGCCCAGCATACTCGATACTGCTGCGCCGCCCACACCATAGGCGGATGCGAGCAGGAAGCTACGACGGGTTATCGTCTCCTGCTCGATGTATTTTTTGATGAATGACATAATGTCCTCCCTTTCGATCAGCACTTGGGACCACAGGTACTTCCCATGTCGGCCCCTCCCCGACACATATCTCGCATAACGGCAACTTGCACCATTAATGCACTAACCAGTTACTTCTTTACGAAACGCTATGTCAAGCGTTAAGAATGAGGTAGAAACGAAGGTGGGCGGCACGCAGTAGCGTGCAATTTAAATCGGAAGGTCAGGCAATAGGACCGCGTTGGCCATTTTCACCGTGCAAGAAGCCCGGAAGAAAGGAAGTTCGTAGTGGTCGAAAAAACAAAAAACAAAAAGAAAAGAGATGCTGAGGCGACAAAGGCACGGATACTTCACGCCGCGAAGAAAGAGTTTGCCAAACATGGTTTGGGTGGCGCGCGCGTGGATGAAATTGCCGAGCGCGCGGATGCGAACAAGCGGATGCTCTACCACTATTTCGGAAGCAAAGAAGATCTGTTCCGAACCGTTCTGGAAGCGGCCTATCTCGACATCCGAACCGCGGAACGCAAGCTAAACCTGGAAAGCCTGTCACCGTCCGATGCCCTAGAATCCCTGGTGAGATTCACCTGGAAATACTACCTCAGGAACCCAGAGTTCATTACACTCGTCAATAGTGAGAACCTGCACCGTGCGCGCCACATAAAATCGCTTTCGAGTCTTCCGGAAACAACTAAAGGTCTCGTTGAGATGGTGGAAGAAATTCTGAAGCGAGGCGAAGAAAGTGGCGAGTTTCGTTCGGGTATAGACGCCACCCAGCTGAACATCACAATTGCCGCCATCGGGTATTACTACCTGACCAACAGGTTTACTGGCTCATTTCTGTTTCAACGGGATATGATGGACGAACAAGCCTTGAACGAGCGCTTGGACTTCAATGTCGACAGCATTCTGCGGATCGTTCGAAAGGAGCAGCCTTAGATGTAGTGAAACAAAAGCATCGAGTAATGCTGACAGTTGGATGATCTAAGAAATCCTTTCCTGCGTGGCCGCGACGTTACTTAGTGCCCACGCCAGGTACCGAATAAGTTTTCTTGACTTGGTGAACACTTGCGTCACTATAGAAAAAGTAACCGACCAGTTACAAAAGTACAATCAGGGAGGACATCATGAAAAAGATTGCCACGATACTGCACTTTACGACGGCAGTTGCCGCCCTATCCGTGACAGCTGCTCAGGCCGAAGATGTGGAAGTTCTGCACTGGTGGACATCAGGCGGCGAAGCTGCGGCGCTGAACGTGCTCAAACAGGATCTGGAAAGCCAGGGCATCGGTTGGCAGGATATGCCCGTTGCCGGTGGAGGTGGAACCGAGGCTATGACTGTATTGCGTGCCCGTGTCACTGCAGGTGATCCGCCCACGGCAGTTCAGGCGCTTGGTTTTGACATTCTGGACTGGGGAAATCAGGGGGCGCTTGCCAACCTGAATGAACTTGCCGCCCAGGAAGGATGGGATGAAGTTGTTCCCGAAGCGCTGCAGTTTTTTGCCAAAGTTGATGGCAAGTGGATTTCAGCACCTGTGAATGTGCATTCAACAAACTGGGTCTGGGCCAACAAATCCGTGCTTGATGCCAATGGTATTGCCGTGCCCGAGTCTTGGGAGGATTTCGTAGCTGCGGTTGAAACTCTGAAAGCGGCGGGCATTACGCCGATCGCGCATGGCGGCCAGGCCTGGCAGGACGCAACAGTGTTCGATGCGGTGTCCATGTCAACGGGTGGGCCAGATTTCTACAAGGCCGCCTTCGTTGATCTTGATGAGGAAGCTCTGGGTTCGGAGACCATGAAAGAGGCATTCGACCGGATGGTGTTCATTCGCGAAAACGTCGATGACAACTTCTCGGGCCGCGATTGGAATCTGGCGACGGCGATGGTCATCAATGGCGAAGCCGGCTTTCAAATGATGGGCGACTGGGCGAAGGGCGAGTTCCTGAATGCAGGCAAGGTCCCGGGCGAAGATTTCCTGTGCTTCCGCTTCCCCGGCACTCAGGATCAGGTCACATTCAATGCAGACCAGTTCATGATGTTTGATCAGGGCGGCACCGTTTCGACGGAACAGGCCGCTTTGGCCAGCGCCATCCTGTCCCCGTCCTTTCAGATCGCCTTCAACAAGGTGAAAGGGTCTGTCCCTGCCCGCACCGACGTGGATGGAAGCGAATTGGATGCCTGCGGCCAGCAGGGCATGAAGGACCTTGCAGCAGCGGCATCCTCGGGCAACTTGTTCGGCTCGATGGCGCATGGTCATGCTGCTCCGGCTTCGGTGAAGAATGCGGTTTATGATGTGGTCACCGCGCATTTCAACGGCGAGTATGACAGCGAAACCGCTGTCCAGGAACTGGTCGACGCGGTTTCCATCGCAAAGTGATCAACCTGCGTGGGGCGGTTCCTAGGGATCGCCCCTCACGGCTTTGAAATCCACGTAACCCGTTCTCAGGAGAGTTGCCATGGCCACGGTTGCCGAGGCAGATTTCAAGACCCGTCTGCAAAACTGGATTCCCAAGCTCGTCCTATCGCCGTCACTGGCTATGGTCCTGATTTTTGTCTACGGGTTCATTCTGTTCACGATCTACGTATCGTTTACCGACAGCCGCATTTTGCCGTTCGTCGACAAGGACGGGCAGCGGACATTCGACCTGATCGGGCTGTCGAACTACGAAAAGCTGTTCAAGCTTTCCCATTGGGAGATCGCATTGACCAACATGGCCGTCTTTGCCGGTCTGTATATCGTAGTCTGCACATTTATCGGCCTGACACTGGCCATTTTGCTGGACCAGAAAATCCGCGGCGAGGGATTTTTGCGCCCGCTTTACCTCTACCCAATGGCGTTGAGTTTCATTGTAACCGGCACCGCCTGGAAATGGTTTCTGGATCCCGGCATCGGACTGGAAAACATTGTGCAGTCCTGGGGATGGCAGAGCTTCGAGTTCGACTGGATCAAGAACCGGGACTTCGCAATCTATACAGTCGTTCTGGCGGCCGTCTGGCAAACCTCCGGGTTTGTCATGGCAATGTTTCTGGCCGGTTTGCGCGGCATCGACAACGAAATCCTCAAGGCCGCTCAGATGGACGGCGCATCGAACTGGAACCTGTATCGCCGTATTATTATCCCGCAACTGCGACCAGCATTCCTTTCGGCATTCGTGATCCTTGCGCATCTGGCAATTAAAACCTTCGACCTTGTCATCGCGATGACCGGAGGTGGCCCCGGCAGGGCGACGGAACTGCCTGCGACTTTCATGTATTCCTACACGTTCAGCCGCAATCAGATGGGGATCGGTGCATCCTCGGCCGTCATCATGCTGATGACGATCGCAGCAATCATGATCCCTTATCTCTATGCTGAGCTGAAGGAGAAGAAGTGATGGCCGTCGCAAGCCCTGACACCGCTATCCGAACGGGCCGATTCACTCGCACGCTGATCTACGTCGTGCTGATCCTGTTCGTGTTGTTCTACATGCTTCCGCTTTATGTCATGCTGGTGAATTCAGTGAAACCGCTGTCAGAAATCACCGGCGGAGGGATGATGTCCCTTCCAAATGCCTTCACGCTGGAACCATGGGCAAAGGCGTGGTCCACCGCGCAGGTCGGGGTCGAGCCGACAGGTCTCAGACCCTATTTCTGGAACTCAATTTCGATGGTCGTCCCGGCCGTTGCAATTTCAACGGTACTAGGGGCGCTGAATGGATACATTCTGACCAAATGGAGGTTTCGCGGCGACACGATCCTGTTTGGGTTGATGCTATTTTCCTGCTTCATCCCCTTCCAGATCGTACTGATCCCCATGGCTGCGATCCTCGGCGTTCTTGGCCTGTCCGGCAAGACCGCCGGACTGGTTCTGGTCCATGTGGTTTATGGCGTCGGTTTTTCGACGCTTTACTTCCGGAACTACTACGCGGCGTTCCCGACCGAATTGGTTCGGGCCGCTCAAATCGATGGCGCCGGATTCTTTCAGATCTTCTGGCGCATCTTGTTGCCATCCTCGGGCCCGATCATCGTGGTTTGTGTGATCTGGCAGTTCACCAACATCTGGAACGACTTCCTGTTTGGTGCCTCCTTCGCCTCGGGCGATGGCGCCCCGATGACAGTCGCCCTGAACAACCTTGTGCAAAGCTCGACCGGCGTTAAGGAATACAACGTCCATTTTGCCGGCGCGATCCTTGCCGCAATGCCAACCCTGCTCGTCTACATCGTTGCCGGACGCTATTTCGTGCGCGGCTTGATGGCGGGCTCTGTTAAGGGGTAACCGATGGGTTTTCTCGATATCGACAACGTCACCAAATCCTACGGCTCTGTCGAGGTTCTGCATAAAGTCAATATTGCCGTGGAAGAAGGCGAGTTTCTGGTGCTTGTTGGGCCCTCGGGTTGCGGCAAATCCACACTGTTGAACATGATTGCGGGCCTAGAGGGCATCACGTCGGGGGAAATCCGGATCAAGGATGCGCGCATGAACGGAGTACACCCGTCCAATCGCAATATCGCGATGGTATTCCAGTCCTACGCCCTTTACCCGAACATGACAGTCGGTCAGAACATTACCTTTGGCCTGGAAATGCATGGGGTTCCCAAGCCCGAACGTGAAAAGGCGATGGCAGATGTCGCCAAGCTGCTGCAGATCGAACAGCTGCTTGACCGAAAACCGGGCCAGTTGTCGGGCGGTCAACGTCAGCGGGTTGCCATGGGTCGGGCGCTGGTGCGCAACCCTGACGTTTTTCTGTTCGACGAGCCCTTGTCCAATCTCGACGCCAAGCTGCGGGTCGATATGCGCACTGAAATCAAGAAACTGCACCAGAACCTCGGCACAACCATTGTCTACGTGACCCATGACCAGATCGAGGCGATGACACTTTCGACCCGGATTGCCGTTATGAATGGCGGATATGTTCAGCAACTGGGCACGCCAAAAGAGATTTACGATACGCCGGCAAACCTGTTCGTCGCTACATTTATGGGCTCACCGTCAATGAACCTGATCAAGGCATCCGTACGGATCGAAGGGGCCTCGGTATATGCAGTTACATTTGATGATCGCGGCGACGAAGTGCGACTCGCGCTTTGTGCGTCTTCGGACGCTATAAAGGCATATGAAGGTAAAGATGTGTTATTGGGTATCCGCCCCGAAGCGCTTACCGATGTGGAAGGCGCTGATCATCGGTCAACGCACATTGTGTCGATCCGAAACACGGTGACGGTGACAGAACCCGCAGGCTCGGACACCTTTGTGGCCACAACGATCGGAGGCGCCGAATGTGTCGCCCGCATGCGCGCGGATGCTGAGGTTGCGCCCGGCCAACAGGCCGAGTTTGCTTTCAATATGGAAAAGGCCGTCGTGTTCGACCCGGTATCCGAGAACAGAATTGTGTAAATGCGCAAGAACAACTAAGGGAAGCACGAGGCGTGTTTTCGGCCAACTCGGGGTCGGTTGCGGCTGGGGTGAAATCCTGCCCTAGGCTTCAGACTCATTTATTTACAGCCGGAACAAGACGGTGGCTACGAGCGCGATGTCCGGGAGGAAGGCCTTTAGGCATCTGTCGCAACGGGTGGCCAAACGGGCCAGTCCTTCACGCGACCGAACATGATTTCAGTTCTATTTCTTCGTTTGTCGCGGCGCTTGTCGTGCCGGGCAGGCTTGTCGCGTGTCTTGCGGCCCGGGATGCAGGGCATTCCGCCTTTGTCTATCAGGGCTTCACGAAACCAATCCGCTTCAAAACCGCAATCACCAAGTAACCAATCATCCAATGGCAGGCTGTACACCAGAGCCCTGGCGCCTGTGTAATTGCTCACCTGGCCAGCGGATATGAAGAAGCGTATCGGGCGTCCGAGAGCATCGGTAATGGCATGCAACTTTGTATTCATACTGTCCTTGGTTCGTCCGATCAGTATGCCACGCCCCCCTTTTTCAGTTGCAGGCTTGAGGCCGTGCGGAGCGCTTTGAGTTAGGTCGCGTCAATCGCGATGGTCTTGTGATCGGCCCCTCCGCTGCCGCCCCGGCCATGATCCGAGCAAACTCCCATGTCGCTCCGCCGCTTTCAACGGTGGTACAGCGCCTTGGGCGGTCCATATTCGCGAGGGGCATCAGGTCACTGCAACCCATTGCTGTTAATAAAGATAATACCACTCAGGACACGTCGGTCTTCAACCCTCGGCTTGCCATACTCTTCGGAGCGTAAGGCTTCAGACGCTCCCACTGTTCGTCATTCATCTAGAATAGATTGCTTGTTACACGCCCCAAAAAATCTGGGACATGAACCAAGCAGTCTAAGTCCTGGCAACCGATTTAATGGGTCCAGAACCTAGATTGGCCGGTGGAAACACAAGCCACTGAAAAAACAGGTGGCAAAGCACAGGCTATTTCCCGCAAAGCAAAGATAATCAGGCCTACTACCCGTCTGTCGCCCGGGCAAAAAAGGTGCGTGAAATCGTGTTAAGTACCTATTCTCGCCTCGCGTCATCGCTCAACCACTATCATTCGGCGGTCAACAAGGCCGCGGCACTAATGGCGTCGACCCAAATCTGTGATAGGTGGCGGCACGAGCGTCAATCGCTTAACGACTGTAACAGGTCCAAGCCGGAATCTGCATGATCGTCAATCCAGACACAAAAGCTTGCGACATATCCTTGACGCATTCGGGCGCGCGTTACGGGCTATACATCTGAACCAAAAACCACTATCGCCAGATCTTTCCCGGCAATTGGTGACCCATGAATGATTTCTCTGCCCTCCCGAAAACCCTGTCCGCAGCTCTGTCCCAAAAAGGCTATAGCAACTTGACGCCTGTACAAGAGGCTGTGTCAGATGAAGCGCTGGCAGGAAAAGATCTGCTTGTCTCTGCGCAAACCGGTTCCGGCAAGACCGTGGGCTTCGGGCTGGCGATGGCAGAAGAACTTCTCGACAAGCACGGCCGTTTTGACCGACCAGCAGCGCCTTTGGCCGTGATCATCGCACCCACGCGCGAACTGGCTCTGCAAGTGCGGAGAGAATTCGACTGGCTGTTTGCCGAAGCCGGGATCGTTACTGCATCGGCTGTCGGTGGTATGGATGCGCGCACAGAGCGCAGGGCGCTTGAACGCGGCGCACATGTCGTAGTCGCCACACCTGGGCGGCTGCGCGATCATATCACACGTGGGGTGATCGACCTGAGCGATCTGCGGACCGTCGTCCTCGACGAAGCCGATGAAATGCTGGACATGGGGTTCGCCGAAGATCTTGAATACATCCTTGATCAAACGCCCGAAAACCGGCGCACCCTGATGTTCTCTGCCACTGTTCCACGAGGCATTGCCAGGCTTGCCCAGACCTACCAGAAAGAGGGTGCGCAGCGGATTAAGGTCGGAAGCGCAGATGTCCAGCATTCGGATATAACCTATAGTGCCTTGAACGTAGCTCCGTCGGATATTGAAAAAGCGATCATCAATTTGCTGTGTTATCACGACGTTCAAACCACGATTGTGTTCGCCAACACCCGGTCTATGGTGGCGCGCCTGACCGCGAAACTTTCCAATCGGGGGTTTTCTGTCGTCTCACTGTCAGGGGAACTCAGTCAGGCAGAGCGCACCAACGCGATGCAAGCCCTGCGTGACGGGCGCGCGCAGGTTTGCGTTGCGACCGACGTGGCCGCCCGCGGCATCGATCTTCCAGGGTTGGAGTTGGTGATCCATGCGGATCTGCCCTCAAATGCGGAAACTTTGTTGCATCGCTCTGGACGGACAGGCCGTGCCGGACGCAAGGGAACATCCATTCTGATCGTGCCGGCTCGGCAGCGTTCAAAGGCACAACGATTGCTGAAAACCGCCAAGCTGGAGGCCGAATGGGGCGCACCACCCTCAGCCGATGAGGTGTTTAAACGGGAAGAGGAACGCATCATTTCCAATCCCGCCCTGGATGAGCCGCCAAGTGCTGAGGAAACGGCTTTTGCCGAGCGGCTGCTCAGCGGAAGAACTCCCGAGCAGATCGCCGCAGCCTATATGCGCCTCTACCGAGAGCGCCACTCGGCACCCGAGATCCTTGGAACGGCACCAGAGTCTGGAAAACGCGACACTGATCGGCGCGTGGCGTTTGGGCCAAGCACATGGTTCTCACTTTCTTTGGGACGCAAACAGCGTGCGGAGCCGCGTTGGTTGCTGCCAATGCTGTGCCGCAACGCGGGTTTGTCCAAAGACGCTATCGGCGCAATCCGCGTTCAGTATCAAGAGACCTTTGTCGAGATCGCCAATGATGCTGTGCCCGCAATGAAACAAGAACTGGGCGCTGATCTCATCATAGAACAAGGTGCGACGTTGACCGAGCTGGTGGGCACGCCAGATTTCGATGCCTCGCCCAAAGGCCCGCCTGCAGCCCCACAATCATCGGACGAGCCCGCCAAATCCCGAGGGCTTGATTCAGGCAAGCCGTCGAAAGCTGCGCCTGGCTTCGAGCGTTCTGACCAAGATGTCCGGACTGAATCCGAGCGCCCTAAGAGCAAAGGAAAATCTGCGGCACGCACGTCGAACAAACAAGCAAGCGAAGACAAGAAAAAACGGGACTCGGCTCCGCAAGCGCGACCGACGCGTGAGCGCGGAAATGCCAAACCACAGCCCGTCGCAACGGATAAGAAGCGACAAAAGCAAGATAAGAACGCTTCTGACACATCCAAATCTCTGAAAGCACAAAAGGCGCGTTTCAAGACCGACACCAAAGACCAGAAAGCGCCGCGTTCAAAAAGCAAAAACGGCAAGGGCGGAGAAGCAAGGCCTTTCCGCAAGCCTTCAAAGAGAAACTGAGCGCTCGGGCAAGAGACATTCATCAAGGACACCGGTACAGTGGCGCATCGTCCTAGGCGGTCCTTAATCCTTCCACCCAATCCGCTTGAGGGCGAAGGACACGGACGGCCAAGAGCAGACATGGATCGCGTTCAAATGCGCATCGATGTTTCTTCGCAAGGCGGACTTTCATGTGTGTTGCAGCCCTTCGGGCTCAATTGGCAAGGTCATCCGTCGCGCAGAACGCTCTGACCGGTCAGCTTTAGCGCCTTGGTTCACACAATTGTTTGTGTATCATGTCACAAAACGGTGCCGCTTTAAAGATTTACACAACCCTTGGCCACACTTCTGCGGAGTGTAGTTAGTGCCCGCCAATAATGATCTCTCATGGCCTGAAGCGTTTATCGAGCTTTTGCCACTGGTTGCTGACAAGTGGTCAGTAGAGGATGAAATTTATTTTCACCGTCAGCTAAGTGCCGGTAAGTCCGGAGCCCTTGTTTATATTGTCGACATTACATGCGACGCGTTCAGCGGCCACGCCATTCTTAAGTTTGACGCTCTTCCCGATCCGGAATGGAATGAAAAGGCCGAAAACCAAAGGCATCGGGAGGCGTTCGAAGCAGTTCCCGCGTTTGGATCAAGGCATTTGGCGCGCATCGTCCACTCTTTGGAATACGACGGTAAGATTGCGATACTTTCCACCGTTGTGGCTCAAGGGCTTGAATACTCACTTCCCTGGAACGATTGCGGCTACGAACTGGCCTTGAACGTACTTGAGCGGCTGTCGACAAGCCTGCTTGATGACTGGAACGTTGATTACAGCATGGCGCCTGGTTTGCAATCGCCTCGGGATCTGCTTTCGGGATGGCTCGGCTATAGATTGGATCCTAAGCTAGGTCGGCTTCATCACTTTCTTTCGGGTATTTGCGGTCATGACCCGAATGAACGTTGTCTGATGTTTGAAGGACATTGGTACCCGAACCCACTGGCTTTTGCCTGTGACGAGCATCTTCCAAGCCGGTTGAGCGTAAGAGCAGCAAAAGGTCGAGTGCACGGGGATCTGCATGGCTACAATGTACTGGTTCAAGCGCACAAAAGCCGCGATCCAGATTATTTTCTAATCGATTTGGCACTGTACGAAGACAAGCAGTTCTTATTTTATGATCATGCCTATTTCGAGTTGGCATACCTCTTGGCGCGGCGCGGAAATTGTGTACCTGCCCAATGGGATGCTATCCTTGATGACCTTGGCCTCTTTCATTCAAAACACCACACATTAGGGCTTTGGCAGGATGACGTCGGCATCGTCGAGTTTGTCAGAACTCTGCGGCGAGGCGCTATGAGTTGGGTTGAGCGCCACGAAAGCCACCGGCTCAGCTTTATGGAAAGCCAATACTTGCTGGCCCGTGTCGCAGTGGGACTGAATTTCGCACATAAGAACCTCAGCGTCGGTGCGCGCAGCCACGCATTCTTGTATGCAGCTCACAATCTCAAAGACTACATGACGCTCAACAATGTTGAATGGCCCAGGCTCGGACCTGTGTTCCGTTTTCCAACAACGCTGGAACCTTTGACCGAACCTCGACCTGAGGCCGAAACACTTGCACCAATAACCAAACCTCCCGCCGAAAAAGACCGACTGTATGATCAGATGGTTACCCAGCTACCGACGCCACAGAAGCCGGTCATTGCGGTGCTGCCGTTTGACTGCATTAGTGGACAAAGCGACACCAACGGATTTGTGGCTGGCATCAACCATGAACTCGTGACCGAACTTGCCAAAGTGGATTGGCTGTCAGTCGTCTCACCTTCCTCCACCAAGCTCCTCAAGGATGCTTCTTTGCTCGGAGAAGAGATCGCGCAACGTCTCGGGGCTCACTATTTGGTTGAGGGCACCGTCCGTTATGACGATCAGCGCGTTCGCGTAACTGCCCATCTGGTAGATACATCGACCGGGCATGATCTTTGGGCCGATCGCCTGGATCACAAGACAGAAGATGTCTTTTCCTTGCAGGAGGAGATCGCATCAGCCGTTGTGGGGCACATAGATTGGGAGTTGCGGTTCGACGTGCGTGAGCAAGCGCGGCTAAAACGTGGCGAAGTCAACGTATGGGACAGCGTTCAAAAAGCACTGTGGCATCTGTTCAAATTCACAGATGAAGATACTCAGAAGGCAAGGGATATTCTAAACAGAACAATAGATATCGCACCAGACTATGCACTTGCGCACGCGGTGATGGCAAATGCCGAGCTTCGGAAACTGTTCTTCGTACAGGTCGATAATCGAAATGAGGCCAGAGAACGCGCGCTTTATCACGCAGAGCGCGCTGTGGCGTTGGATGAACAAAGCAGTTTTGCGCATGCCAGTCTTGCCCGTGCCTACACGCAGTTCAACAAACACGATGCCGCTATTGCGGAGGCACAGCTTGCCGTCAGCCTCAACCCAAGCGCGGCAAACGCTCACTTGGTTCTTGGATATGCGCATCTCGCGAACGGGCAAGCAAAGCTAGCGCTATCGCATTTCGAGACCGCAACCCGGTTTGGACCATCGGGTCCTTATTTCAAGGTGAAATTGTTGGCTAAGGCCTTTTGCCTTTACTTTCTCGACCGCTTTAGCCAGGCCGAAACTTGTGCGAGAACGGCATTGGAGGGCAAATCGGTTGATCCATTCGGCCGTTATGTGCTGGCGGCGATACTGATACGGCAGAAAGCCACAGACGAGGCGAGACGAATAATTGTACAGAGCCAAGAAAAACGCCCTGACATGACCTGTTCCCGTGTCTGTCTGGCATTCGAAAACCTGCAACAAAGCAATCTTGACAGGTTTGCCGGAGATCTTCGGAAAGCTGGGTTGCCGGATTGAGCTTGGCCCTTTTCGATCTGCGCGGTGCGGCAAAGCACTTCTTTCAAATCGTTTGGCCAGAAAAGGAACCCATCGCACGCTGGGTGCATGGTCAAATGATCTAGAAACCGCTTTGGAGGGTTTCGCTCGAGCAAAAACTTCGCGGCAAAACCTCTGGGATTTTGGCAGATCATCCAACAACATCGGGCACAGCAAGTTTCCTGCCTGCGGCCCGGCCCAGAGGTAATCAACCCATTGATCGGTCGACTCGTTGTACCACCGGTACCGTTCGATCTTGTCATACAGCCCGTTGACGATGGTTTGCTGTTCTGAAATCGGAAAGCGCACCCAATCATCTTCAGTGATAATCATGATCTGAGACTTATAGGACAGGTCAGGCAGGTATTCGTCCAACGCCACAGCTTCGGCAAGGCTGGGGTCTGATTGGCGTGATACCTGATCAGCTCTGCGGCCACTCCAAGAACCTGTGCAAAGAAATGATCAGGGTTCACGACGTACCGCTCGGCCTGGTCGACAATCATCTGCAATGCTTCTTCCAGGTTATGCGCTCACGGATAATCCGGTTCAGACTTTCGGCGCTCAGCCCCGTGGTAGAATACTGATCATCGAATTCGCGAGGACCTGCATCTGTAACCAGTACGATAAGCCGACGCCCAAAGTCGCTCCAGTCCATGTCTTCCAATGCGTATTCAATACCGCGATAGCTGTCTTCGCGAAAATTCTTGCTGCTGGATTCCGCTTCTTGCATCTGATCGATGCCACTCAGGAAGTTGTCAACGTCAAGGCCCTGCTGAAGGTCCGCGAAAGTCCGAAGGTCATACCCAAGGCCCGGAGCTGCCTCGAGGCGGTCACGATAGCCGACAAGCCCGAAACTGATCGCGTCTGCTGCCCCGCTGATCCCGCGGCCTCTCGATAAACCTCCTGCAGTGCTGCACGGGTAGCGCGGATATACCGCTCCGTGGATATCGTGGTGTCCACGACAAAGACCACTGCTGTTTTTAGGTCACCCGACTTCTGACTACCCGATGGCGCCGGACGGTACGGGGGGTGTTGTCACGTTAACTGTGTTTTGTTGCTCTTGCCCGCAGTTGGACGTAGGTGACGTCGATGAAGTCATCGTCGATCAGTTACAAGCGCCACCAGTTTCCACTTGATATTCGCGCACGCGGTATGGCTGTACGTTCGCTTCAACCTGAGCTTCCGGGAAGTTAAAGCGATGCTGCTGCAGAGCGGAATCAGTGCATCATACGAGACGGTCCTGCATTGGATCATCAAGTTTGGGCCGGCGGTAGCTCGAAACCTGCGGCAGAGACAGAAGCGTTCAGGTGAGATCAGGCATTTGGATGAAGTTGAGGTGAGAATCTCAGATTGCAAGTATCGGCTTTGGCGCGCAGTCGATCAGCATGGCCTCGTGTTGGACGAAGTCCTCCAGCCGAAATAGGGCAAACGGGCGGCCATTCGGATGTTGCGCCGCCTTATTAAGCGTCTTGGTTTCCTTCCCAAGCAGATAATCACTGACAAACTGCGTTCATATGGTACCGCCAAGCGCGAGCTGGCGCAGGAGTTGGATCACTGGTCGCTCAAAGGCTTGAACAATCGAGCCGAGAACAGCCACCTCCCTTTCCGAAAGAGGGAACGGACGATGCAAGCCCAACGCTCTTCAGGAGGTTTACCGAGGTTCATTGCCACCCATTCAGCCATTCGGAGTTATTTCTGTATTCCCTCTCGCCGCCGCTCCGCCTTAACAATCCGATGTCACCGCCTCGAGGCACTTGACGTCTGGAATGCTGCCACTCAAGCTGCTTGAAGTCCGAAAGTTCCTTGCAACTTCCAATCTAACCGCCCCAAGTGTCTGATAGACGAAAACCCTGAGGGAAAGGGTCGGTCGGATCCAAGCCGATCTGGGTTAACCCGTAGATCCAGCACTGCCCCGACACTCGGTTCCGGATCGCCGCATATGATCCCACGTTGGTGATGTCCAAAAGCTCGGTGGTGAACTCGCCTCCGATGATCGAACGCGACACCACAATGTCGCCCGGTGATGCCAATCCTGCCGCATGACGCACCGCCATGTTGGCGTTCGATCCAGTGCCGCAAGGCGATCGGTCAGCGCGCCCAGGGCGCAGCGTTGTGCAGGTCCGCACCGCACCATCCGAGTCCGTTGACCGGAACATGACATAGGCCAGACCGTTCAGAGCCGGAGTGGTCGGATGCGGCGCATCTTCGGTTTCGGCGATCATATCACGTAGGGCGACTCCGCGCGTGGCAAGCTCGCGGGCGTTGCCCGGAGTGATCGACAACCCGATCTGGTCCACATCCACCAGTGCATAGAATACTCCTCCAAAACACAGATCATAGCGGATCTTCCCCCAGTCCGGGATATCGATTTCACTGTCCTTCTTGGCAACAAATGAAGGCGGCATATCCAGCGACACTTTGGTCACCTTCCCGTTGGAACAACGGGCCACCGCGCGCACCAGACCAGCAGCGGTATCCAGCGTCACGGTTGTTTCGGGCTCGACCATAGGGATCATGCCCGTTTCAAGCAGGGCCGTGACTGCACACATTGCATTGGATCCCGACATCGCATGGGCCTGATCAGGTTGCAGCACGATGAACCCAATGTCTGCCGCAGGGTCGCAAGGCGGGACCAGCAAACAAAAAGACCCGGCCGGGGCCGAACGCGGTTCCGAGCACAAGAGCTGGCGCAGGCTGTCATCGACCTTGTTCAAATGATCCAGCTTATCGGCCATGGTTGCCCCGGGAATGTCCAGCACTCCTCCGGTCACGACACGGCCGATTTCGCCGGCGCAATGCACGTCGACCGTTTGTAGAATTCGGGACCAGCGCATGAGTTTGTCCTTTCCGTTTTCTAAGCCACAGCCTGCGCACCGGTGATTTCCACCACCGAGCCACAGAGGTATTGCGCCTCGTCCGAGGCCAGAAAAGCGATGAGGGCGGCAATCTCATCTGGCTCTCCAATCCGGCCAAACGGCACAAGTGCATTCAGATCGGCAAGACTGCGCCCTGAGCGTGCCAGATTGCTTTCCAGCATCGGCGTCCGGACTTCGCCCGGGGCAACGCCATTCACGCGAATATTGTCCGGCGCATAGTCGCGAGCAAGGTTCTGGGTGAAAGCAACAACAGCCGCCTTGGCAGTGTTATAGGCGATGTGGCCTGGCGCCGGGTGAATCCCCCATTGCGATGCCGTATTGACGATAGCCCCACCACCCTGACCCTGCATCACCGGGATGACGGCCTGACACACATGAAATAGTGCATCGACATTGACGGCGAAGGTTTGTTGCCAGTCTTCAGCAGACAGTTCCATCAAAGCGCCCCGCCGCATCAGCCCGGCATTGTTGCACAACACGTCTATCCTGCGCCCTGCGCAAGTCCAGTCCCGGACAAAGCCCCGAATCTTTGCAGGATCGGTTAGGTCAAACGCTTGGGCTTCCGCCTGACCTCCAGCCGCCCGTATGTTCCCGGCGACGGTTTCCGCCCTGGTCAAATTTGCATCGGCGACACAAACCAAAGCCCCTTCATCTGCAAACCGCTGACAGATCGCGGTGCCAATACCCCCTGCTCCACCGGTGACGACAACAGATTTTCCTTCAAAACGCTGCATCATGACCTCATCTGACTTGCGCCATTTATATCCAGAACCGCACCTGTAAGCGAAGCCTGCGAGGGCCGAAGAACAAAGGCTACTAGTTCGGCAATTTCCTCCGGCTTGGCCATCTGACCCAGCGGGATGCCCGAAAGGGCAGCAGCTTCGCCATGCGTGTGGATGAAATCCTCGGACATCTCGGACCGCACCCATCCCGGCGCAATAGCCACCGCCGTAATCCCGTCGGCGCCGAAGCCTCGCGCGATGCTTTGGGTCAGGTTGATCAGGGCCGCTTTGGTCGCGCCATAAGACATCGCCTCGGCCCGATATCCGCCCTGCCCTGCGCGCGACGCCATGTTGATGATCCGCCCGCCGCCTTGCGCCCGGAAATGCCGAATGGCCGCGCGGCTCAGATCAGCGGTGGCCATCAGGTTGACCTGAAGATCGCCATGCCAGACCCGATGCCAAGACTCTAAAGGATCATCCACGGATGAAGCCGTTAGAATGCCCGCGTTATTGATTAGCGCATCTATCCGGCCTGCTTGGGTTTCGGCGGCTTCCCACAGCGCATTTGGCCCCAAAGGGTCGGACAGATCAGCGGCAAGTGCACTCGCCCCTTGCCCAATCTCTGTTGCCAACGCCTCGGCACGGGCCGCGTTGCTGTGATAGTGCAGCAAAACACGTGCACCCACTGTTGCCAATTCGCGTGCGATAGCCTGGCCAATGGACCCGGTGGCCCCTGTCAACAGAACGGTTTTATCTTGCAGAGAACGAGTCAATCCGCCCCTCCCTCGGTCGCTTGGCGCGCATTGCTCAGCCGTAGCAATACGATGTCGAGCCCCGCTTTCAAGGCCTCGGGGCCACCTGCATTTGCAAAAACCTCGAACAGTTGCGCATTCAGTCCTGCGGGCGTCGAGTGTTCGACCCGCAGCAATTCATAAGGTTTGTCGCGATCTTCCATTGCCGTATGCGCCAATCCGGAAAAAACTCCGCTCAGATAGTGTTGCGCATCCACCCGCCCAATCCCATTGGATTGCATCCAGTCTGAGACAGCACCCAGAAAACCAAAATACGTTCCCATCACAGCACTTGCAGCGGCGAAAGCATCAAACTCTTCCACTGTTCGGGCGCTGACCACGGCCCCCAGCGGGCCAAACAGCGCTTCGCCAACCGGGTCATGCGGAAACAGAACCGTCACGCCACGATGATGGGCGACCGAGGGCAAAGGAATTGCACGGAACAGGCGCACAGACGTGCCGATCCAGTCTTGCAGAGCCTCGTGGGTCACCGTAGCGATCAGGCTGCAAACATGCTGCCCCTCGGCAAATCGAAAGGACGATAGCACCGCCTGCGCGTCCTGCGGGCGGATAGCTAGAAACACCAGATCGGACCCATCAACAACGGCCTGCGCGTCTGTGCAGACCTGCACCTTTTCACTCACCGCTGCCAACCGCGCCGAGATGGTGCGATTGCGTTCGGTGACGTAGATTGCAGTGACATCAACATCTGACGCCAGCAATCCGGTCACCACCGCTTCGGTTATGACGCCAGTTCCGATGAAGCCAAGTCGCATCCCTACTCCTTGATATACCAACCCCAGGGTTTAGAGCGGTCATAATACGTGATTTGTTTGGTTTCGAGGTAGTTGTTCAGGCCCCAAACTCCCAGTTCCCGCCCGATGCCCGATTTTTTGTATCCGCCCCAAGGCGCTTCAGTGAAGGTCGGTTGCGAGCAGTTGATCCAGACAATGCCAGCCTGAAAGGCCCGGGCAACACGCTCAGCGCGGTCGGTATCGGCGGACATGACGGCTGCAGCCAGACCAAATTCCGATGCGTTGGCAAGCGCGACCGCTTCTGTTTCTGTGGTGAAGGAGCGGACACAGACCACTGGTCCAAATATCTCTTCGTTCCAGACAAAACCATCCAGCGGTGCATCGGCAAAGATAGTGGGTTCAACATAGCAGCCCTGCTCAAAGCCTTCTGGAACGCCACCGCCACAGACCAGCCGGGCACCCTCGGCCTTGCCCTTCTCGATCGCGGCCAGAATTTTCCCTTGCTGCACCTTGTTGACCTGCGGGCCTAGCAACACGCCATCCTCCAGCCCATGGCCAATCTTGATCTTGCCAGCCTCTTCAACCAGCCGGGACATCACCGCATCATAGATCGGAGCCTCGACCAGCACACGCGAGGTGGCCGAGCACACCTCACCCTGGTTCCAGAAGATACCAAACATGATCCACTCGACGGCTTCTTCGATGGGCGTATCTGCAAACACAACCAAAGGCGATTTGCCGCCCAGTTCCAATGAGATGGTTTTCACATTCTGCGCCGCTGCCGCCATGATGCGCGATCCGGTTGGCACCGATCCGGTAAAAGCAAGCTTGTCCACATCCGGGTGTTCAGCCAGCCGCGCGCCTGCATCCGGGCCGAAACCGGTGACGATGTTCAATGCTCCGGCAGGCAGACCTGCCTTAAGTGCAATATCCCCAAGCTCAAGCGCTGTCAGCGGTGTGATCTCCGAGGGTTTAAGCACAACCGTACACCCTGCGGCCAACGCTGGGGCCACTTTCCACGAGGCCATCAGCATCGGAAAATTCCACGGGATGATCGCACCCGCCACCCCAACAGGTTCCTTCACAGCCTTTGAGGTGAACCCCTCCATGCCCAAAGGAATTTGTTCTTCGGCATTATTGTCCAGACGTTCCGCCAGATCCGCATAGAAGTGAAAGACTCCGGCCGTGTCTTCGATATCCCACACCGCCTCGGGTAGGGGTTTGCCGTTATCCATCACCTCCATCCGGGCCAGCTCATCCGTGCGCGCAGAGATTTCGTCGCCCATCTTGCGCAAAACAGTGGCGCGCTCGGCACCGCAAAGTTTTGGCCAGGGGCCGGTGTCAAAAGCCGTACGGGCCGCTTTGACCGCCGCGTCGACATCGGCTGGACCACCTTTGGCGACTTTGTGCACGACCTCATTGTTCGATGGGTCCACCACGTCGAACACCTCGCCAGAGGCGGCAGCAACCCATTCGTTGTTGATAAACAGTTTGTCCCGCATGGCGTTTCCTTTACATATTCCGGGTGACGCCGCCGTCGACGCGCAGAGATTGACCGGTGATGTAGCTGCTGTCGTCACTCAGCAGAAACGCAGCCGCTTTGGCCTGTTCCTCGGCCCGAGCCAGACGGCCAAGGGCCGACATCTCGGCGAATTTATGCGGCAAGTCGAGGCTGTCGGTGAAACCGGGCAGCAGGCAGTTCATGCGGATATTGGCCGGGCCATACCGGTCCGAGAATTGCTTGGTAAAGCTGGAGACACCAACGCGGTAGACGCTGGAGGTCGGAAAGGTCAGAGATGGCTCAAATGCTGAAAAGGTTGTGATGTTGACGATTGAGCCACCACCCTGCGCCTCCATCACCGGCGCCAGCAGCTTCGCCATGCGGATGACCGGTTTCAGAACCATCTCATGGGCGCGATCCCAGTCCTCTTCCGGGATTTCAAGCAGATCTCCTTTAGGCGGGCCACCCACATGGATCAGGCAAGCGTCGATGCGCCCAAAGGTGGCCATGGCAAGGTCAAAGACCGCCTGCGTATCCTCTGCGTTTTCGGCCTTACCTCGGTGGGCAACGCTGCCTAGCTCCTGAGCCAGTAACTCGCAGGACTCCGATGGTGACATCAGCGCCAGATTGTATCCCCGCGCGTGCATTTCGCGCGCCGTGGCTGCGCCCATTCCGCGCCCACCACCAATGATAAGACATATCTTTTCGGTCATGGTCCGCTCCTGTTTTCAAATTAAAATCGGTCGACCCTATAGGGGTGCAGATCGACATCGGGTATCTCTCCGGAAATGAGCTGCCCCATCAACCGGGCCGCAGTCGCAGCATAGGTAAGACCCAGATGTCCATGTCCCGTGGAATAGAACACCCCCGGCATCTTGCCTGAGGTTGACATCACCGGGATCGTATCCGGCAAGGCCGGCCGGTGTCCCATCCATTCGGATGTTTCATCAAGAGATAGCCCCGGTAGCGCCAGACGTGCCCGCGCGACAGTGATCCTGGCGCGGCTATAATTGGGCGCGGCCTCAAGACCCGCCATCTCGACGGTTCCGCCAATACGAATTCCACTGGCAGTCGGGCTCACCATGAACGCCTTGGCAGGCCAGATGATCGAATGGCCCAGTGTGACCCCCGGAGACATGATCTGCGTGTGATAGCCACGCTCTGTCTCCAATGGCAGCGGTTCACCCAGCATTTTGGACAGACGGGCCGAAAAAGCCCCAGCACAGATGACCACATGTTTCGCACGCAAACGAGCGCCGTCACCAAGACACACGGTCTTTTCTTCGCCCGTTGCCTCAAACCCGATGACATCGCCCCGAACGATCTGTCCGCCCCTGGCTGCAATAATCTCAGCAAGCCGGGACACGATGTCGAACGGATTTCGAACAGTCCGGTTATCCGGCAACAGGACCGCTTTTTGAATGACCGGAGCAATGTCTGGCTCCAGTTCGCGCAACCGATTGCCGCCGATCACTTCATAATCGAAGCCGTACCGGTCGAGCATGTCCAGCCGCTCGCGATCCGCCTCGAACTCCTGATCGTTGGCATAAAGCGACAAGCACCCCGTTTCGCTGACATCATCCGCAAGGCCTATCTCAGCCATCAGGGCCTGCATGTCCGGCAATGCACGTTCACACAGCGCCGCTCCGTTCGCCTCCAACTGCCGCAGCCGCGATGGCAAACCAGCCCTGAAGAACCGTAGGAACCACGGGACAAGACGTGGAGCATAAGCCGGAGCCACGCGTATGGGTCCTTCGGGGTCCAATAGCCAACGCGGCGTTTGCATCCAGACAGAAGGGCGCGACACCGGCATAAATTCGGTCACGGCGATCGAGGCCATATTGCCGAAAGACGCACCGTTTCCAGGCGTCCCACGATCAATGAGGGCCACCCTGTGTCCCCGTTTCTGAAGCTCATGGCCAAGCGCAGCACCGATGATACCGGCGCCGATGATGGCTGTGTCAAACTGATGTTCGGTCTGGGGCATCGCAGTTCGCAAACTTGAAGGACGACCGGGCGCGAACGGCATGTAGCCAAGCGTACCCTGGGTGGGACTACCAGTTCAGGATTGGCTCCATCGCCGCGCGCATGTCTGCCTTTTCTTCATCCGTCAGCGGCCCCCACGGTGCGCGACATTCGCCCAACGACAGGCCCTGAAGTTCGCAGCCGTATTTAATTTTTTGAACGAACTTGCCGGATTCCAGGATATTCATGGCGCGATAGAGTTTCTTCATCATCTCGCGCGCCTTGTCCAAATCTCCTGCCCGATAGGCACGGTCCAGATCGCAGCAGGCCCGGGCCATGCAGTTCGACGGTCCGCAGATCCAGCTGTCCGCGCCCCAGAACATGAAGTCTAGCGCAATGTCGTCCGAACCTGAGATCAGCTGAATTTTGCCCTCATACCGGCTGGCAATGTCGACGGCGCGTTGCAGCACGCCCGAACTTTCCTTGATGCCGATCACGCGTGGATTGTCGGCGAAATGATCCATGAGCTCGAAGCTGATATCAGCGCCATCCTTTGCCGGATAGCTGTAGAGAACTAGATTGACATCCACCTCCTCCAGTACGGTTTCATAATGCCGGATCAGTTCGTCCTGCGTCGGGCGTGTATAGAATGGCGGCGCAAGCAGCACGATGTCATAGCCGATTTCCTTGGCCATCGCCGTTTGCGCGATCACCTCACGCGTTGCAGGGGCATTTGTTCCTGCGATCAGGATCTCGCCGTCGTTGGCAAAGTCTTTGACGAATTGCAGGACGGCTCGGCGTTCTTCATTACTCTGCGAGAAATACTCACCAGTTGAACCATTTGGGACCCAACCTGCGACGCCAGCCTCGCGGAGATGCGATAACAGCTTTTCGAACGCGTCGAAATCGATCTTGTTATCGTCGCCAAACGGCGTCACCAGGGCTGGCATGATGCCAGAGAGTTTCACGTTGTAGCTCATTAGTCAGAGTCCTGTGATTTGTTGTAGTAGAGGTATCCACGCCGCTCGACGGTTGGAAACGCGTCGCCCCGACGGACATAGTTGGTGTTCTGGGTCAGGGGACGCGGTGTAAAATCCCAAATTTCCTCACGCCCTGTTGACAGTGCAGTGTCGATCAGCTTGCGGGCCACCTGGCTGGCCACGACGTCGTCCAGCAAAGTGTCCAGCGGCCAGGTCTCCTCGGCCAGTTGGGTTAGGCGTGCCTCGTCAGGATCGCCCTGCCCCGCGATGTTTGTCTGTTCCAGCGGGTCGTTGGACAGGTCATAGAATTGTGGCGGATAGGCGCGCGAGAGTATCAGTTTTTTCTCACCCTCGCGGATGCAGACACGCGGGGCTGACGTGCCGCCGTCGATATGTTCGGAAAAAACCGGACCGCACTGGGGCTCTCCGCGCAGCGCTGGCAACAGGCTGCGCCCGTCAAGCGGTGTCCGTATATCCTTGGCGGGCACGCCACTGATATCGAGGAGGGTTGGAAAGATATCCAACAGCGATACCGGGGCAGAAACGCGACCCGGAGCGTGTTCGGGATGGGCAATGATCAACGGTACCTGAATCGCGGGGTTGAACAGGGTTTTCTTAAACCACATCCCGCGCTCGCCGATCATGTCGCCGTGATCCGAGGCGAACATTACAACTGTGTTGTCGGCGTAGCCACTGTCCTCCAGCGCCTGCATCAGCCGACCGAACAGATCATCCACATATGAGATCATGCCGTAATACCCGCGCCGGGCATTGCGATAATCGGCATCGCTCAGTTCGCACTTGTCCTGACCATAGTGGTAGTAGAGCGATTGGCTGTGCGCGTCGCGCTGATCGACTGGGATATGTGGCACGCGTGGCGCGTCGATGTGTGCGTCATCGTACCTGTCCCAATAGTCTCGGGTAATCACATAAGGATCGTGCGGATGAGTCAGTGAAACCGTCATCATAAACGGGCGGTCATCGTCGCTGCGGGCTCGGGTGTAAAGCTCTCGCACCGCGTGGTGAACAACATCCTCGTCGTAGTCGATCTGCATCGAACGGGCGACCGGGCCTGCGTCGCGCACTGTGTCGATGGTCGAGACGCCAAAAGTATAGGCGCGTTCTTCATCCTTGTTGAAATCGCGGAAATCCGCATCCGGCGTCCAGGACATGTCGGCTGGGTAAATCTCGGTGGTCAACCGTTCCTCGAACCCGTGATACTGGTCCGGGCCCACGAAATGCATCTTGCCCGAGATGCAGGTATAGTAGCCGTTCAGCCGCAGATAGTGGGCGAAGGTCGGTGTGGACGCGGTGAATTCGGCCCCATTATCATAGGCCCCGATGCGCGACGGCAGCCGTCCGGCCATCATGCCGAAACGCGACGGTGCACATAAGGGATAGGGGCAATAGGCGTTCTCAAAAACCTTGCCACGCGCGGCAAGCGCGTCGATATTGGGCGTTTTGCAGACCGTTCCCCCATAGGCATTCAGCACGAACGAGGTCAATTGGTCGACCATGAACAGGATGATGTTTGGTTTCATGACGATCGTCCGCGCTGGGATTTCTGGGTTGCCACGTTATTGGCGACTAGATCTTTGTAGAGCTCTCGGATTTGCCGAGTGACCGGACCTGCGCCACCTTCATCGCCAATCGTCTTGCCATCGATTGAGGCTACAGGCGTCTGCGCCCCGAACGTGCCGGTCAGAAACGCCTCATCCGCACCATAGGCCTCGTATAGCGAAAAATTCTTTTCAAAGACCGGAATGTCATTCTGGCGGCACAGCGAGATGACCTTGGCGCGGGTTACACCGTTCATGCAGTAGTCCCCGGTCGATGTCCAAACTTCGCCTCGCCGGACGATAAAGAAATTGCAGGCGTTGGTGGTGTTTACAAACCCATGCGGGTCCAGCATCAGACCCTCATCCGCGCCGGCCTGCTCCGCCTGAAGACAGGCGATCACGCAGTTGAGCTTGGAATGGCTATTGAACTTCGGGTCCTGGCTGGTCGGCAGCCCTCGGACCTGCGGCACGGTGGCCAGCCGGATACCCTGCGATTGCAGACCCTCAGCGGGTTTGGAGTGTTCAATAATCGCAACAATCGTTGGGCCGAACCTGCTGAGGCCCGGATGCTGAAACGGTTTCGCCTTGCGACCGCGTGTGATCATCAGACGGCAATGGGCGTCGGAGATCATGCCATTGGCCGCTGCCGTCTGATCCAGAATGCCCCGTATGTCCTCGGGGCCCATGCCGATATCGATCGAGACCGATTTGAGTGAATTGAAGAGGCGATCCATATGTTCGTCGAAAAAGGCCCATTCGCCATCATACAATCGCAAACCTTCCCACATGCCATCGCCCAACATGAAGCCGCTGTCATAAACTGAGACACTGGCCTCTTCCTTGCGCACAAGCTCGCCGTTTACGTAGATCAGAAGCGCGTCATTGCGTGCGTCCACTTCGGCGTCATGGGTGGATATGTCGTGAGAATCCATCGCCATGATCAGTGACCGAGGACCTGACCAAGAAAGGTTTTGGTGCGTTCGCTTTTTGGGTTCTCGAAAAACTCGCCGGGCGGGGCCTGTTCGATGATTTCGCCCTCCGCCATGAAGATCACCCGATCCGCCACCTGACGTGCGAATCCCATCTCATGCGTCACGCAGACCATGGTCATGCCCTCCTCGGCCAGTCCGACCATCACATCCAGCACCTCGGAAATCATCTCGGGATCCAGCGCCGAAGTCGGCTCGTCGAACAGCATGATCTCTGGCGCCATGCACAGGGCGCGGGCGATGGCCACGCGCTGCTGCTGGCCACCCGAAAGCTCGCCGGGATATTTGTGCGCCTGTTCTGGGATCTTGACCCGCTCCAGATAAGACATGGCAATTTGCTCGGCCTCTTCGCGGGACTTTTTGCGCACAAGCGTCGGAGCCAGCGTGCAGTTTTCAAGAATGGTCATGTGCGGGAACAGATTGAAGTTCTGAAATACCATTCCCGCCTCGCGCCGGATTTCGTCGATGTTGTCGACATTGTCATCCAACGGAATGCCGTTAACTTCTATGGTTCCAGCCTGATATTCTTCAAGCCGGTTGATGCAGCGGATCAGGGTGGATTTTCCCGACCCCGACGGGCCGCAAATGACCACTTTCTCACCCCGACCAACGTCAAGATCGATGTCCTTCAGCGCGTGAAAGCCGCCATAGAACTTGTTCATGGCACGGATCGAGATGGCTTGCTCAGACATGTGATTTCCTCCTCAACGGCTGCCAACGCTCATGCGGCGTTCCAGATAGGCGCCATAGCGGGACAGTGAGAACACGAAGACAAAGAAGATGAGGCCGACAAACACGTACATTTCGATCGTCGCAAAGCTCCAGTCGGCGGTACCAGCGGCGGCACGGCCCGAGGCCAAGATATCGAAGAAGCCGATAATGGTGACCAGCGAGGTTTCTTTGAACGTGATGACGAACTGGTTGATCGTCGGCGGCAATGCGTTGCGAAAGGCCTGCGGCAGCACGATGTACCCGATCCGGTGCCAGTAGCCCATGCCAAGCGCCTTGGCGGCCTCTTCCTGACCAGCCGGAATAGCCTGCATGCCGCCACGTATGATCTCGGCCTGATAGCAAGCAAAGAAAATCGCGTAGCCAATGATCACGCGGTACAGCTTGTCACCGATCGCCCAGCCCGGCAGCACGAATGGCAAGACGATGGCGAAGGTGAACATGATCGACAGCAGCGGCAAGGACCGGATGACGTCGATCACCAGCGCCATGGTTTTGGCGATCCAAGGCAGTTCAGACCTACGCAGCAGGGCAAAAACAATCGACAACGGCATGCCCATCAAGCAGACGGCGGAAAATATGAACACCGTCAGGGATAGCCCGCCCCAGTCACGCTCGACCACGGGTGTCAGGCCAAAGACACCACCGCGCATCAAAATGTAAAAGGCTCCGAACCCGGCGACCCACAAAATCGGCAGGCGCATTGCATTCCAGAACACCGGAACACAGGACAGGATCGCGACTACCAGCATGACGATACAGGCAAGCGCCGAGCGCCACTGTTCCTCGAACGGGTAGAGGCCGAACAGCACGATCCGCCAGCGCGTCGCAACAAAGGACCAGCAGGCCCCATGCTCGTGCGCGCGGCACTCCTCGTTCTTGCCATAGCCCCAGATCGCCTCGAGAACCGCCCAGTTGAAAAGGTTCCACAAAACCCAGGCCGTGAATGCTGCAAGAAGAACGGTGATCGCGCTATTCAGTGGGGTCGCAAAATAGTGTTTCTTGATCTTGCCGAACGCAGGCGTGTTTGGAATTGAAAGATCGGTCATCATTCAGATCCTCAGCTGCGTGCCCTTGAGCTTGATCGCATCATTCACGCGATTCAGAACCCAGGCCATCGAATAGTTGATGATCAGAAAACCACCCATCAGTATCGCGATCAGTTCCAGCGTCTGCCCCGACTGATTGATCGCAGTGCTTATCACCATGAAGAAGTCGGTGAAGCTGATAGCGATACCAATCGTAGTCGCCTTGAACAGCCAGACATACTGGTTGATCAGCGTTGGCATCACGATGCGGATGGCCAACGGAAGGCGAATGCGACTGAAGATGTACCACGAGGACAGACCTAGGGCGCGTCCAGCCTCGGACTGACCTTTCGGAATGGCATTGAAGCCGGCCCGAACGATTTCAGCAATGTAGGCTGCGCCGTAAATCGCGATGGCAATGAGACAGGCCATCAGTTCCGGTGAAACGCGGATTCCACCGCGGAAATTCAAACCGGCTGCTTCGGGAACACTTACCAAGGGCGTCTCGGGAATGCGCCCTAGCCACATCGCTGTAATGGCCGCAACCAGAGCCGCAGACCACAACAGTTTTCTCTCCTTGCTGGCTTTTCGCAAATGCAAATCCGGCCAGCGCTTGGCCCCCAGCCACAGCGCTGCCGCAAACGCGGCGACGATGACCAGAACGGAGACAAAAACAGAAGCACCGGTTACATTGAGCCCCGGAATATAGATGCCGCGCCCTGTCAGGGCGATACCGCCCAGCATCGGTTCTGCATTTCGGGGGCTGGGCAGAGACAAAAGCAGCGTGTACCAGAACAACAGCTGCAGGATTAGGGGCGCATTACGGAACAGCTCGACAAATGTGGTGCCGACCAGCTCGGCCATTCCGTTGCCCGATGTCCGCATGACCCCTACCGCGACACCCATGATCGTGGCGATCGGCAGGGCAATAGCGCCAAGGAACAGGGAATTGAGGATTCCGACCAGAATTGCCCGCGCATAGGTCGAGTTCGTGCTGTAGTCGATCAGAGAAAAGCTGATACGCCAGCCTGTGGCCCGTTCAAGAAACCCGAACCCCGAAGTCATTCCCTGCGCCTCGAGATTGGCGCGGCCAACCAGCACCATGACAATCAGCATTGACGCAATTCCGCCTACAAATGCGAATTGCAGTCCGGTATCCCGGAACTTTCTGCTTTTGATGAGTGATTGCATCGGCTTATCCCCCAAGCGGCAACCTGACCTGAGCCGGGCGCAATCCAAAGGCTGCGCCCGGTAGGCATCGACGTATTAGTCGATGATCATCGGATAGAAGACACCGCCCGCGTTATAGAGATTGTTGATCCCACGCGGCAGGTTATAGGGAGAGCCAGATCCGATGTTGCGGTCGTAGATTTCGGCAAAGTTGCCGACCTCTTTGATCATGTTGTACGCCCAGTCATCCGACAGACCCAGGCGCGCACCATATCCCGGGTTTACTCCCAGAAATGTACCAACCGTCGCTGAAGGCGGGTTGGCGCGCATGTCGTCGATGTTCTCCGACGTGATTCCTTCCATTTCGGCGAACCACAGCGAGGACAGCATCCAGTTCTGGACGTCCAGCCAATCCGGGTCGCCTTCCGGGACAATGATGCCTTCCGCCTCCAGTGCGATCACATCCGGCAGGATGACATGAGCATCCGCGCCGTCCGGCGCATCGACACGCCCTGCGGCAAGGCTGGGCGCCCATTCGATAATACTGTCGCAGCGGCCCTCATAATAGGAATTGCGTAGTTCGTCGCCATTCTCGAAAGTCAGCAATTCGGCGTCGATCTGATGCGTGTCGAGATAAGTTGCAGTGGCGCGCTCGGTCGAAGTACCGGCAGCAACACAAATGGACCCTCCGGCCAGATCCGCTATCGTCTTGGCGCCGAGATCCGTGCGCGTCATTGCCTGAAACGCACCAATGAAATACGGGCGGCTATAGGCCAGGTTGAGCTCCGTGTCCCGGCTTTGGGTCCAACCGGACACCTTGATGACAACGTCAATGTCACCGGATTGCAGAGACGGCCAACGCTGGGCCCAGCTTATCGGAACAATCTCAAGGTTACCTTCGGACGTTCCAAACAGACCTGCCGCAAGTGCCTTGCACAAATCGATGTCCACACCGCGCCAGTTCCCCTGATCGTCAACCTCGGCAAATCCAAGAAACGAACCGTTGTGGCCGCTACACAGAAGCGAACCGCGTTCGAGGACTGTGTTCAGACGGCTGTCTTCAGCGACCTGCGCATGCGCCATCTGAGACGCAGCAACAACCGCCACCGCTGATGATGCAATAGCCTTGGCAAATTTCATTTTCACCTCCCTGTGTCGACATTTTGTCTGCATGATTTCTGTCGACACGATGGCGACATGTCAATAAAAACTTAGTCGAAGCCGAACTACTTGACCCAGGCACTTCATTAGGGACTAAGAAAAAATGGTTGATTCACAGCAACTTCCTCAACGGCACGCAAAGGGTCGTGGATCGAAGTTTGTCTATGGCGAACTCAAGAGGGAGATTCTGACACTCGAGCTAAAGCCGGGATCGCCACTGGATGAAACCAGCTTGTCGGAACGATTCGCCATGTCGCGCTCACCCGTGCGCGAAGCGCTGGTTCGGTTGTCCGCCGAAGGTTTGGTAGTGATGCTGTCGAACCGCTCAACCCTGGTTGCACCAATCGACTTTGAAGGCTTTCCCCGCTATGTCGAAGCCCTGGATTTTCTACAGCGGATCAACACGCGTCTGGCGGCGCAAAACCGGACCGAGGACGAAATCCAGAATATGACGAAAAAGGCCCAGGCCTTTGATCGCGCCTGCGCCGAAAACAACTATCTAGAGATGTCGGCGACGAACTACGACTTTCACATGGTGATCGCCGCAGCAGGTAGAAACCCCTACCTCGGACGTGCCTATGGTCAGCTTCTTTCGGAAGGACGTCGCATATTGCACATGCATTTTGATTATCTGGCGGAATCGGCGACCGAACATCTTCTGAGCCCGGATCACTACGACATGATTGACGCAATTCGCGACAGGGATGTGCCGGAGGCCGATAGACTGGCCCACGCCCACACGAGGCATTTCCACGACCGGTTTGTTATGTTCATGAGCGCCAATTATAGCGAAGACTTTGACTTTGATCTTTCCACGCGCAAAGGATCGATGGGTTCCGGCCCCTAAATTGGGCACTGTCGCAAAGTATTGAGCAAGCCGAACTTTTTCAGCGATCTTACAAGGATTGGTTTGGTGCTTAGTCACGGCATCTTGTGGAGCGGATTCTGCAAATGTGGGCGAAGCTGATCGGGGGTGTTGTCCAAAGGCAAGAGTGGTTGCCATTGGAAGACAACGACAATCGCATACTCCCTCAAGATAAAAATTGGTTGAAGGCATCTTGTCGCCTACCGTCTGCCGCTTACTCTAAATCGCGACCGCCTTTGGTTTAAATTCAAGCTCCGAGCACAGTATTGTGCTGAAAGCCTGCGACCACCGTATTTCTGCTTCGACGGCATGCATGACAAGTCGCTCCAGCGACGACGTGGTCCCAAAGCCCCTATCCGATTCCAAAGAATTTATCACACCATCAAACTCTGGGAACAAGCACCTAGGAATAGGAACAAAGTTTCGAAGTCGTGAGCTTGGCTTTGACCAAAGCTTCGGCAAAGGTAACGGCACAGGCAACGCCATCGACAACGGGTAGTTTGAATTCTTCCGATAGGTGCGCCATGAGGTCGGTCATTCCCGCACAGCCCAAAACAATTGCTTCCGCTCTATCCTCCTCAATTGCGGCGCGAATTTCGACCCTTATTTTGTCGATGGTCGCCGGATCGTTTTCCTCAAGCTTCAGAACCGGTACATCCGATGCCCGAACCCGAACACATCTGCGATCCAAACCGTAGCGCAGCAAATTTGCTTCCAATCCTGCGAGAGACCGGGACAAGGTTGTAATTACACTGAATTTTGGGCTTATCATGGAGGCCGCGTGGTAGGCCGCTTCCCCGACGCCGATGACCGGCGCCGAAGTTATACAGCGCACAGCGTCGACTCCGGTGTCGTCGAAACACGCCACAACAATGGCGTCCACGTCCGGGTGTGCCTTCACCACATCCAGCAGACCCGGAACGCAGGTCGAAACATCCAGATACCCCTGAATACTGGCCGGGCCATCTTGCGAGTTCACTGCTATGATCTCGGTCTCGGGATGTGCACAAGCGTGCGCCGCTTTCGCAATCTTACGGGTCATGGAACATGTAGTGTTGGGATTGACGACCAGCAGTTTCACAACATACTCACACTTCCCCGCCTAGATAGGCGGCTTTGATACGTGGATCGGTCAAAAGCTCTTTGGAATTGCCGGAGATCACCACATTTCCTGTGGTTAGTGCATAGGCGCGGTGCGATATCGACAGCGCCATGCGCGAGTTCTGTTCCACCAGCAGTACAGACACACCTTCGTCCCGGTTGATAGCCACAATAGACCGCGCAATGTCCTGCACCAGTTTGGGCGCAATTCCCAACGACGGCTCATCCAGCAACAGCAGGCGTGGCTTAGCCATCAGAGCGCGCCCGATCACCATCATCTGCTGCTCGCCACCCGACAAGGTTCCTGCCGACTGGCTGTAGCGCTCTTTCAGACGCGGAAACCGTTCCAGAACCGAATCCAGAGTGCGTTGAACATCCGCTTTGTCTGAGCGGGTAAACGCCCCCATCAGAAGATTGTCTTTTACCGACATGTACGGGAAGACGCGCCGCCCTTCTGGAACCATTGCGATGCCTTTCGAGACAATCTCGGCCGGGTTGGTTCCAGCGATATCTTCACCTTCAAACGCCACCGATCCGGATTTGATTTTCGCCAGCCCGGTAATCGCCCGCAGGATCGAGCTTTTGCCTGCCCCATTGGCGCCGATCAGAGCAACTGTTTCGCCTTGCTCAAGATCAATTGATACCCCTTTAAGGGCATAGACGTGATCGTAGTAGAGCTCGACGTCCTTGAAATCTAACATCTTGGTCATGGCTCAGATCCCAATCTCGTCGTCGGCGCTGCCCAGATAGGCTTCGATAACTTTTTCGTTGTTCTGGATTTCTACCGGTGTGCCCTCGGCGATCATCTCACCGAAGTTCAGCACGACGATCCGGTCCGAGATATTCATCACCGCAGGCATGTCATGTTCTACCAGTAGAACGGTCACCCCCCGGTCATCCCGCACCTTGCGCACCAGATTGACCATTTTCATGGTCTCGTCATGGTTCATCCCGGCGAAGGGTTCATCCAGCAGCAACACCTTGGGATCTGTTGCCAGACCAATCGCGATCCCCAACGCCCGCAGGTTTCCCTGTGGCAGGTTTGAGGCCTGTTCGTTGGCGATCTCGGTCATGCCGAGGAATTCGATCAGATCGTCGGCATATTGCCCGAAACTGTCGACATCCTCATGCGCCGTTTTTGTGCCCCAGAAATACCCGGCCAGCGAGGCACGGGCCCGTAAGTGCTGCGCGACGATGATGCTTTCGCGCACTGTCATGGATTTGAAGATCGTCGTTTCTTGAAACGTACGGACAACGCCTTTACGCGCCACTGCGTGCGGTTTCAGGTTTGAAATCCTCTCACCCTTGAACAGCACCTCTCCGGTCGTGGTTGGCAGGAAGGACGAAATCATCTTGAACAGAGTGCTTTTGCCCGCACCGTTCGGTCCGATCACCGACAGGATCTCGTTCTCATTGACATTGAACGAGATGTTGCTGTTCGCGGTCAGACCACCGAATTTCTTGGTGACATGGCGGACTTCCAGAAGATGGCTCATTTGTCCTCTCCTTTCTTGCCGGGCAGACGCAGGCTGAGCAGCCCGTTGGGCAAGAACAGCATCAGGATGATCAGCAAGCTGGAATAGGCCAGCAGTTGGAAGCGACCCAATTCGAACAACAGGTCCCAGCCAAAATACAGAACCAGCGTGCCCAGCATCGGGCCAAACACATATCCCAGACCACCGAGGAAGCAGTTCAGCATGAAGTTTACACTGTCGGCGACCTGAAAGCTGGACGGATAAACCGATTGTGCAATCGATCCGAACATCGCGCCGCCAATGCCGCCCAGAAAGGACGAGATGGCAAAGACGATGACCCGGATATACGAGATGTTCACACCGATGGAGCTGGCCAGTTCCTCATTCTGCTGCATCGAGCGACAAAGATGGCCAAGGCGCGAATTCACCAGCCGGTACATGGCGGCAAAGGTCAGGACCATCAGAACACAGGCCGTGTAGTAGAAGGCCAGCCTTGGGTTCTCCAGCGTTCCGAAATCGGGTATCAGAGGGATACCAAGGATCGACACCCCACCCGGAAGCGGGATCGAAGTGATGCCCTTGGCACCATTGGTGACGGGCAGGGCCAGCGCAGTCAAGGTGACGACCTGTGTCAGCACCAGCGAGATCATTGCAAAATACACACCCCGCAGCCGCAGGATCGGCAGACCGATCAGAACCGCCACACCAGCTGCAAAGAGGCCCGCAAGCGGTAGGGACAGCCAGAACGAAATGCCAGTCTTTGTCACCAGAATGGCCGAGACATAAGCTCCGATCAGGGCAAAGGCACCCTGCCCGATGTTAATGCGGCCGATATAGAAGGTCAGCCAGACACCGGCACTGGCGATCGACAGCAGTGCCACCGATGTCAGCGTGTAGTACAGGTCAGACCGACCGGACGCGGCGACAAAGCCGGGAACCGCGATGAAGATGGCCAGCAGGAAGACCGCCACACCGGCCCATTGAATCATTGATAGTTTTGGCACTGCGTTATCCCCACGGTTTGCCCATCAGGCCCTGCGGGCGGATGGCCAGGAAAATCATCAGTGAGACGAAGATCAACAGGTAAGTGATATCGCCATATTGAGACAGGACAGCCAGACCGATGGCTTCCATGAAACCAAGGATAATTCCGCCCGCGATTGCTCCGGAAATCACGCCTGCACCGCCGATCATCACCATCATGAATGCTTTGATCGAGGTTGGCCCGCCCATGCCTAGATTGACGCCTGTGATGGTCACCAGCAATCCTCCGACCAATCCGGCCAGCATCGCGCCCAAGGCAAACCCAATCATGGAGTACTGAGCAACATTGACGCCCATCAGTTGGGCAGCGGTTCTGTCCTGCGCCAGCGCACGCAGGGCGCGGCCAGTTTTGGAATATTGCATAAACAGGATGAAAGTGACGATCGACAGGATAGCCAGCACGCAGATCAAAATACGATCATATGGCATGATCAACTTGAAATCCCAGTTGAAGACTCCGTTGACGATCTTGGGCACACCGCGCTGTTTTTCTCCAAAGACCAACAGGATGACCGCATCAAACAGAAACGCCAGTCCCGCTGCCAACAGCATTGTGCTTTCTTCGCGCGACGATCGTCGTATGACTGGGGCGAACAGAAACCGTTCTATCAGCGCCCCAAGTACGGCCAGAGTGATACAGGACGCCAGCAGCGCAAGGATGAAAGGCCAGCCAAGTTGTCCGTAGAAGGTGTAGGTCACAAAGCCGCCGAGAACGTACATCTGTCCATGAGCAAAATTCAGTACGTTCATCAGGGCAAAGATCAGCGTCAAACCTAAGGCGATCATCGCATATTGCGCGCCCAGGTAGATGCCGTTTGCTAGTATCTGTTCCATGATAGTCCCGCGTTGGGTTCGGGTTTCCCGGGCCGATCATCAGCCCGGGAGTTTGAGTGGCTCGTTAGGCTTTCGCCTTGTCTTGGGGAGTTCCGCCTCAGTCTACTTCAGCGACAAAGAGTGTTTCAAACTCTCCGTCCTGGTAGACATTCACTACCAGCGGGACCGCAATCTGACGCTTTTGTCCGAAGGAGGTTGTTCCGACATAGCGCATCACGGCGTCACCCTTCATGAAGGGGTTCGGTGCTTCGAACGTGTCCATCGTGGTCTGAAACGCCTTGACGTCGTCAATACCCGCCGGGTTGGCGTTCAAAGTCGCCAGAATATACTCCAGCGCATAGACCTTGGTATTCGATTCATCGTTATATTCGCCGAACATATCGGTGTAACGCTTGACGAATTCCTTCATGTCGTCCGATGCGATTTCAGGTGTAGATGCACCGCCGACCGAGATGAACCCGTTGGCCAGATCGCCCGCACCTTCGCGCAGAACCGTCGCATCCTGCGCGGTCTCGGTCGAGATTATGCCCTGATACCCCAGTTCGCGCGCAGACCGGATCAACTGAGGTGCATTGGCCGGGGAGACGCCGGACAGAACCAGAAGATCAGGCTGCGTGCGCATTACAGGCGTCAGAACCGGGGTAAAATCAGTCGTGTCCACCTGATAGGTTACGTTGTCGGAAACAACTTCCAGACCCAGCGCATTTGCTGCCGCGATACCGCCGTCGCGCTGGCTTAGCGGGTCGGACTCGTTTGCCGCAACAAAGGCCACGGTCTTCACGCCTTTTTCGTCGCGCAGGTATTCGTAAATCGCCGGGCCGGACTGATAGTTCGCGACCATGCCCAGAACCGCGTTTGACGCGGGCGCTGTATAAAGCTCTTTCGGGAAGGCATATGGGAAATACATGATCCCTTGAGCCTCGGCCACAGGGCGCACGGCAGCAGCGCCGTCATCCACATTCGGACCAACCACATAGTGGATGCCTTCCTGTGCCATCTTCTCCATGCCCGCGATTGCGCGCTTGGGGTCTTTCTGGTCATCGAACGAGACGATTTCGATATCGTAAGTGGTATCACCGATCTTGTAGCCGCCGGATTCATTGATCCAGTCAGCGCGTGCTTCCATCGAGCGCTGGTTCGAGATGCCCCAGGCCGCTGCCGGACCTGAAGTCACACCAACAAAGCCAATCTTGAGAACCGGGTTTTCCGCCCAGGCGGTGGAGCCCAGAACGGATATGGCCAGCGCCAGGGCCGCCGATGATTTCATCAGATTTCTGCGTTTCATTTTTTCCTCCCTATTGAGGTTCGGGCGCCTCTTTCGGGCGCTTGCAAAGGTCATTGAGTCACAGGTCGAATCCCGGTGATGTTGCCAAACTCAACATTGTTAACAATCTATGTCAACATTTTTTAATGAATGGCAGTGTTGATATTGTGAACAAATACTCAATATATTGTCAGTCAGAAGCCGTGCGTCTAAGAAAAACGCACAAGAATTCCAGTCGAATTGAAACCAGATGACAGACGCACAACAAATACTCGACACCGTCCAATCTGATCCGGATGAGCAATTGATCGTTGATCGAATTTATTCCGCCGTAATGGAACAAAAGCTGGCTCCACGAACCAAATTGAGTGAACAAACCTTATGTGAGACCTTTGGCGTTGGTCGCATGCGCGTCCGCCGCGCATTGTTGTTGTTAAGTAGCCAAGGCATTGTTGAACTTCATTCCAACCGCGGTGCATTCATTGCTTGCCCAAGCCCCGAAGAAGCCCGAGACGTGTTTGAGGCCCGCTTGATGATCGAAACCGGTATCGTTCGGGATTTGACGCGAGAAATTAGCAACGCGGGGGTCAAAGCGTTGCGGCTTCATATCAAAAAAGAAGATGAGGCTAGGGCAAGGAACGACCAAACAGAAATTATCAGGCTCTCTGGTGAATTTCATGTCGAGTTAGCTAAATGCCACAACAACGCAGTTCTCACTCGCGTCGTCAGGGAACTGGTGACCCGGTCTTCTCTGATCGTGGCGCTGTTTGGAACCAACAAGGACTCATCTTGCCCCGATGATGAGCACGCGTCGATCATCAATGCGATCGCGAGTGGTGACCCGCAATCTGCGGTAGACAGCATCCAACACCACCTTCTTCACGTTAAAAACAGCCTGGATCTGGAAAAAACCCAAAAGGTTGAACCTGATCTGGCTAAGATACTCACCGGACGCATGTAATTGGTTCTGTCACAAACTCCGTCCGAACAGGATCGTTGAACTAAAAGGGCATTCTGGCCGGGCCTTTCTGAAAACGTGCCGCCGAAGGAATTCGAGCGATCCGTGCAACACGGTCGCTTCCCGTCACGCGACCAGCCCGGAACTAAGGACAATAACCTGTTCGTCGTGGCAGGGCACCGCCAACAATCTGGGGCTGCTGAAAACTCGGCAGCCCCATCGTTTCGGAACAAGTTGGAAACGGCGTTACTTCCCGCGATAAACCAGCCAGTCCGGCAGAATTGCGAGCGCGCGGATCACCCAGGAAAACGGCGCCGGGAAATCCGTGCGGAAACGGCGCCTTGTCATGGCCTTCAACACACGGGTCGCGGCATCTTCGGGCGTCATCAACATGGGCATACGGAATTTGTTTTTCAGGGTCAGGCGGGTCTTGATGAAACCGGGATTGATCAGACGCACAAATACTCCGCTGTCTCTAAGATCAAAACGCATGGTTTCGGCAAGGCTGATCAATGCAGCCTTGCTGGCGCCATACCCGATCGCGGCGGGAAGACCGCGATATCCCGCCAGTGATCCGATCAGGGTAATGTCGCCCCGATCCTGCGCAACCATCCTTGGCACCACTTCGCCCAGGACACGCATCGCCCCGGTGAAATTGACATCCACCATGGTCAACGCGGTTTCGCTGTCCCACTCTGTTGTGCCCATGGGCTCGTAGGCGCCGACATTATAAATCACACCGTCCACATCACCCACCGCCTGCGCCGCGCGACGCACGGAGTCGCCATCGGTCACGTCCAGCGCAAGCACGGTTGCACTGGTCAACTCGGCATTCAGGGCATTCAGTCGCTCGCGATTACGCGCCGACAAGATCAGGTGCGCACCTTCTGCGTCCAGTCGCTTCGCAAGGGCTCGCCCCAATCCTTCGCTAGCTCCGATGAGCCAATATGTCTTGTTTAGGAAATCGGTCATTTGCCGACGTCACCTAACGGCTGGCTTTCGCTTATAAGAGCCGCGGGCGCAGGGCGTTTCCGAAGAAACGGCGCGCGTTTCAGATACAGGATCGCCGCCTGCCAATGGATCAGCGCCAAAACCCGCACCGCACCCAAGGGTCGGCGGACGGCGGCCCAAAGGAGCGACCTGTTTGTTGCCGCACGCCGCTCTCCGGATAGCGTAGCCAGAACGCCCTGGTCTTCATTTTCAAAGGAAATGCGAATGTCGATCCGTGTGTCACTGAAGCCGAAATTGAACCGGTAGTGACCAGCAATTCTCTGAAACGGAGACACGTGCATGAGTTTCTCGGCAACCAGAGTGTCACTACGTGCGATCGGGCGAAATCCTTCGTGTGCGCAAAAATAGCAATGTCGCTGGCCGAAGGTGCTGTTAACCTCGGCAACAAAGGCCCTCGGGGTGCCATCAAGCAGCGCAATCCAAAAGCTGACCGGGTTGAAATGAAACCAAAGGAAGCTTGGCTGGGTCAGAAGCAAAAGTTGTGCGTCCTTGGTTCGAAACCCACGCTCTTGCAGAACCTGCTTGAACCACGCCAACCCGCGCCCGTCACCCCGTGTTCCGCCATGCTGACGATCCCACAGTGACCATAGATTGAACCGGTTTCGCGACAACAGCCAAGGCGCCTTAACACCAAGATCGGTCAACACAAAATCGACACCGTAGCTGAAGGTGTTCTTCAGCTTTCCGCGTCGGGCATGCAGGGTTTGGGCCTGAATATGTTCCAGCATCATGTGTCCTATACGCGGCTGCGCGGCTCATGGATCAGAACGCGTTAAAAACTATTCTCGTGCTTTTCTGATCCAATCTGACCGGCGCCGCGTAACAGCCTCATAACGTTGTAAAGATGAGGACGGCATGTTCGATCAGATTCACGGCCCAAGAAAGAAAATCGCAATTGTCGGCGGTGGTATATCGGGCCTCTCGTCCGCCTATTATCTGGCGCCCTACCATGACGTCACCCTGTTTGAAGCAGCCCCGCGTCTAGGCGGGCATGCCCGAACCGTGATGGCGGGCAAGAACGGCGACCAACCGGTCGACACCGGATTCATCGTGTTCAACTACGTAACCTATCCCTACCTGACGCGGCTGTTCCGTGATCTCGACGTTCCGGTGATCAAGAGCGTGATGAGTTTCGGCGCCAGCATCAATGATGGCTGGCTGGAATACGGTCTGAACAACGTGGGATCGATCACTGCGCAAAAACGCAACCTGCTGAGACCGCAGTTTTACAAGATGATTGCGGACATCATTCGCTTTGGAAAGCGTGCCGAGGCTGCCGCTACGGATGACAACAAGACCATTGGTGAACTGGTCGAGGAGCTGGGCCTCGGCGATTGGTTCCGCAACAACTACCTGATGCCGATGTGCGGAGCGATCTGGTCAACCCCGGTTGAAGATATAGACCAATTCCCGGCGAAATCGCTGGTACAATTCTTCCGCAACCACGCACTTTTAGCCGGCTCTGGCGAACATCAGTGGTGGACGGTGAAAGGTGGCAGCATCGAATATGTCCGCCGGTTGGAATCCGCGCTTCTGGCTCGCGGCTGTGTCATTCGCTCCGATGCACCGGTTCGGCATGTCCAGCGCGACACGCATGAAGTGCGCATCTTTGCTGACAAGGGCCTATCGGCTTCTTTTGACGAGATCATCATGGCTTGCCATTCGGACCAGGCCCTCCAGATCTTGGGGCAAGACGCGACACACGCCGAAGCCGCCGCTCTTGGTAACATCCGCTATCAACCCAATACGGCTGTTCTGCATTGTGATGAAAATCAGATGCCCCGGCGGCGCGCCTGCTGGTCGAGCTGGGCGTACCGGTCGCAGGATGGCGACATCGGCCTCACTTATTGGATGAACAGGCTGCAGAATATCCCTGAATCCGATCCCCTGTTCGTCACCCTGAACCCGTCGACCGAGATCCCTCAGGACAAAGTTTATGACGTAGCGAACTTCGCCCACCCGATGTTTGACAAGGCAGCGCTCAAGGCACAGCGCGACATTCGGGAAATGCAGGGACGCAACCGGACATGGTTTGCCGGAGCATGGAACCGGCACGGGTTTCACGAGGACGGTATCGCCAGTGCAATGCGCGTCGTGCGCGCCCTGAATGAACGTCACCTAATCACAGGAATGGAAAATGCGCTTAATCAACAAGGCTCTGAAATCGAATTTTCTATCGACCTGCGAGCGACTGCATGACGGGCAGCTGATCCTGCGCACCCCCGAGGGCGAGCGCTACTGGCCCAGCTACTTTGCCATGCTCAAGCGCAGCTTGGCCGAGGGTGGGCGCGTGTTGTTGCAAGCGATCACCGTCAAAGACAGCTTTTTTGACACATACAAGTCCTCGTCCGATTACATCCGCCAATACGTTTTCCCTGGCGGCATGCTGCTGTCGGACCGTGTTATCGAGGCCCAAGCCAGTAACGCTGGGTTCGCAGTTCGCGACAGCTTTGCTTTCGGGCGGGATTATGCCCGAACCTGTCGGAACTGGACCAAAAACCTTACCGCGCAAAAGCGTCGCGTTTCGGAATTGGGATATGGCGAGAGCTTCTTCCGCAACTGGCAGTACTATCTCGAGATCTGTGCCGCGTCCTTTGCCGTGGGGCACACCAATGTCGTTCAGGTGGAGATGGCCCATGCGTAGTTTTGTCTTTGCTTTTGCCTTGCTCGCTTCGCCCACGGGTACGCAGGCGTCCGCAATCAAATCTGTGCTGCCCGATGCCGAAACGCGCGGCACGGCAACTTTTCGTTATATAGGCTTCCCGCTCTACGAAGCTCAGCTCTTCACCAAGTCCGGAGCACCTCTGGACTGGAGCAAGGATTTCGGCCTCGAGCTGAAATACTTCCGCAACCTGACAGAACTTGATCTGGTCGAAGCCACCATGCGCGAACTGAACCGTACCGGGGCCACTCTGCCAGTGCGCGGCCAGTTGGAAAAGTGTTTCAACGATGTACGCAAGGGTGACCGCTATGTCGCCATCTCCAAGGGGCCAAACCAAATCGGATTCTGGCACAATGGAAAACGGGTTTGCACGCTAAGCCATCCAAGGATCAAGAACAGGTTCATGTCGATCTTTCTTGGCGAAAACACACGTTCGGAATCCTTCACCCGGAAACTGAAGGGCGAGTGATGCTTTACCCGCGTGTCAGCCTCTATGCGCTGATGCTGGCCGCGGCTGGCATTCCGCTTTACATCCACTTGCCGAGGTTTGCTTCGGTCGAGCTTGGCATCGGGCTGGGGGCAATTGGCACGATCCTGTTGGTCATCCGGCTGGTCGATCTTGTTCAGGACCCACTGATTGGCTGGGCAATCGACCGCTGGCCACGGGCACAAATCCTGTTTGCCAGCGCCGCGGCGCTTGGGCTGGCCATCGGCTTTCCATTGCTATTCACCGCTCAACCGGGGCCAAACGCGATGCCACGTCTGGTGGCAGTCCTTGTTCTGCTCTTCTCGGCCTACAGCCTTGGCATGATCCTGCTCTATGGACGCAGCGCCACTTTGGCAGCCAAACCGACGCCACGCTCTCTGATGACGCTGGCGGCGTTTCGTGAGGGTGGCATGCTGGCTGGCGTGGTGATTGCTGCCATTGCACCGGCTTTCCTTGTCACCTTTGGGGCCACCGGTCAGGGATACGAAGCGTTTGGCCTGTTTCTTGGAGCGCTGGCCCTTGTCGTTGCCGTGATCACCCTGCCGATCTGGCGTCGCGAACCCATCGAAGGCGACCGTATGTCCCTTGGTGGGCTACGCCAAACTGGCGCTCTGAGACTTCTCGTGTTGGCACTGGTCAACAGCCTACCTGTTGCCATTACCTCGACATTGTTTCTTTTTTTCGTGGAAGACCGCTTACAACTGCCGGGCAAAGCCGGCCCCTTGTTGATCCTGTTCTTTCTCAGCGCAGGTTTCAGCGTGCCGCTATGGGCCCGTCTGAGCCAAAGAATGGGCTCGAAGGCCACGCTGTTGGTCGCCATGCCCTTGGCAATCCTCGGCTTTGTCGGGGCCGCGTTCCTAACACCCGGCAGTCAGGTTGGCTTTGCGGTGATCTGCCTGGCATCCGGCGCCGCCTTGGGGGCCGATATGGTTATCCTTCCGGCTATGTTTTCGGTGGCGCTGACCCGGGCGGGTCTAAAGGCATCGTTAGCTTTTGGCATCTGGTCCTTTGCGGGCAAACTTGGCCTTGCTGTGGCCGCTTTCGCGGTTCTGCCCGTGCTGGAAAGCAGTGGCTTTAGACCCGGCGCGACAAACAGCACTGAGGCCCTGAATACATTGAACATCTCTTATGCCGTCCTTCCCTGCATCCTGAAACTCGGCGCCTTGGCGCTTGTCCTGGCGCTTCCTACGGAGAACCCAACCCAATGAAACTCCTTACTGCCCTGCTCATTCTTGCCGCTCTGGTCATGGCGGCAAAGTCCATGTTTCTCAGTTTTCGCGCACAAACCCCGTCAGACTATGCCGATACAAGCCCTGCCTTTTCGCTCAAAACCCACCTGAGCGGTGAAATCCTCTCCGAAGGTCTGATTTATGGCCCAACCGGAAAGATGACGAACAGGTTCGTTGCCAGAATGGTCGGTGAATGGGACGGCGACACTGGTACGCTGAGCGAAGAGTTCACCTATTCAAATGGCAGAAAGCAAAGTCGCAAATGGTTCCTGAAGCTCAGCGACGGCAACACGTTCACCGCCACCGCCGACGACATTGTCGGCGAGGCACGAGGAGTCGTTTCTGGGTCAACAATCAAGATGGAGTACCAGATCATTCTACCGGAAGATGCTGGCGGTCACACGCTGACAGCAACCGACTGGCTTTACCTAACCGAAAGCGGCGTCATCATGAACAAATCCGAGATGCGCAAATTCGGCATCAAGGTGGCCGAGCTGATCGCGACCATGCGCCCGGACCACGAAGCACGACGCTGAACCGGGATGGGACCCGAACAGAAGGACCTGTCCTGATGAACAAAATCTACCCATTCTTGCGATGACAGTTGCACTGGCGTCTGTTGTGTTTGCGCCGTCTCCGTTGATGACAAATGAATTCGCAGGCTACCGGCCCGAACAGTTTCCTGTCACCATGGACATCTGGCCGGATCAACCCCCGGGGTGGGCTTTGGCATCTGGGGTGTGATCTATATTGTCTGACGTCAGCGCTAATGGGACAGTTTAGGTTGATTTGATAAGAGTGGGTTTCTGGCACATCGTAACCACCAAGGAGTAGAGATGAGACAGACACCCGGAATCAAGCAGAGCCATGGCGAGATGGTCGTCAAGTCGCCGCCTATGCGCCAACAGGACAGCTTTGCGCTCAGGGACCTTGCCGTCGCCAGATGCATAGAGCTCTGCAAAAGATCGCATTTTCGTCAAAGGCACTCCTGTCGAGCGAAGTGACGCCAATAACTCCAACCAATCGACATCTGTCTTCTTGAACCTGCGTTTGCCATCCGAGCCGCGTTGGATGAAGGGCATAGCCCCGATTTCTCATGAAAGCGAATTGTCGAGATGCTGAGCCCGGTGAGTCCGGCAACTTCTGAAATCATCATACTATCAGACCCTTTCGCCCAGGCTCCTACAGTCCTGAAGCTACTTCAGGTCAAGCGTCTTTTATAGAGTTTCTCAGCAATCGGCTTTCGACGACAGTGCAGCATAGGATAAATAGGACTCTCAACTTCAATTAGATTGGTCGCCGCATGCCCTACTGCCAGATGGTAGCGCTCAGGCAAAAAGGCCAGTTGCAAACAAATCAGGCGTTCGCCCACTGCCCGCAATGGGTTTCTTTCAACGTGCCCTGTCCGGCGTGTCTTCCGGTTCACGTGCAATCAGGGCTTCGATCTGCTGCGTGACAGGTTCCGGCAACGCACCGTGCGAGAGAGCTTCCACAAGTCCTTCGATCTGTTCGACGGTGCGAGCGCCTGGAAGCCAGATCGTTTTCATCGGCACGAAGGGCGAATTGGACGGCGAATGGCTGTCCATCACGGCAGTTGGAGCATCATGGCTACCCTTGCCGCGTTTGGTGTGGCGCTGTTCAGCGCGCGCGATTTGCTGGCGGCCGCACGCAGCACGCGGTTGAATGCCGTCAACGCGGCCTCTCTGGTCACGCAACTCGCGCCCCGACAACATCTGCTGATCACGGGTGGCACCGGTTTCATCAGGCAACGTCTGGTCGAGGCCCTGGTTGCTGATGGCCACCACGTCACCGTCCTGACCCGCAACCTGCAAAAGGCCGACGCATTGCCCCATCCGGTACGCCTGATCACCTCACTCGAGCAAATTGACAACACAGAGCGCTTTGACGCCATCGTCAATCTGGCAGGTGAGCTGGTGGCAAACGCGCATTGGACGCGTCGGAAACGCGCGCATCCTGCAGTCTCGGGTCGTGATGACGAAAGATTTCGTCGCACTGATCCGCAGGCTGGATCAAAAACCATCTTGCCTAATCACCGGTTCCGCCGTGGGCTGGTATGGGCCGCGGCAAGACGAGATCCTCACCGAAGACGACACCTACCACCCCGTCTTCATCCATGAGGTGTGCGACACATGGGAGCGCGCCGCTGCGCCAATCGTGGGTATGGGCATCCGGGTTGTGCAACTGCGTAGCGGTCTGGCGCTAGGGGTAGAAGGCGACATGCTGGCCCGAATGCTGACACCTTTCGAATTTGGTGCCGGTTGTCAGCTGGGGGATGGACAACAGTGGATGCCCCGAGGAACGCCGCGCCTGACCCACGCCCGCCGCACAACGCCGGAACCCAGACGAATCCCAGTGTTGCGCGAGGCAAGGGTAGGACGTGTTACGGCTTGGCTTGCTTGTTGGTGCACAGACCCAGAAGCGCATAAATCGGGCAGAATTTCATGAAGGCCGTCACCACAAACACAGCTCCAAGCCAACCCCAGGGGCCGATGGTGCCGGTCAGTGCCAGAAGGATCAGCACGCCACCGAGGATCAGGCGCAGAACCCGGTCGACAGAACCAACATTAGACGTGAATTGCATGGTCGAATCTCCTTGATTATCTGGTCCAAGATTCGCTGTTTTCCAAACCGTGTTATGTGACGAGGTCACACAACTCCCGTTCTGGCATGGTGGTGCAGGGCTGGGCGATCCTGCAGATAAATCACACCTCGCTCAAGCCTGACCCATCCCCGATGTTCAAAATCCTTGAGGATACGGGACATGACTTCGCGTGCGCTGCCCAGTTCGGCCGCAATGCGCTGGTGCGTGGTGTGGATATCGCCCGAATGTGCGCCTTGATCGAAAAGCCACTGCGCCAATTTCAGGTCCATCCGGTTAAGTAGAAGATCATCGATAACCTCGGACAGTTCAACAATGCGTTGTGAAAACGCCATGAAGACCGCACCTCGAAATTCTGCATCTGTGGCCAGCAACGTGTTGAACTTGTCCCGCCCGATGGCCAGCGCCGTCACCGGCCCCTCGGCATAACCGAACCCTGAATAGGGGATGTCCGACAACATGCACGAGGTCGTCATAACGCAACTGTCGTACGGGCCAACCCGATAAAGAACAACGGTCCGCCCTGACGGGCTGGTTTGTTCCACTCGGACGATGCCCGAACGAATGATCAAAAACACCTCACCGTAAGCGCCCGGTGCAAACAGTTGGTATCCGTCTGGTATGGCCAGACGACTTCCTTCGGACTTGAGCCGGTCGAGAATTGCCTGGCTCCAGTTCTGTTGGGTCACTGCTTTACCTCCGTATCACGCTCTCTTCCGGGTTTTTTGCCTTGGGACCCTCGCGGGCAAACCCAATTAATCTGTGACGAACCCATCTGCACAGGATCAATGTTGAAGATTCTGTCAATTCAAGCCTTGAATACCAACACCTCATGGGTCCGAAACGAGCTCCATTATCTTTTGGAAGGCTTCCCCATTCCTACGGGTTCCCCGGAACGACTGTCCCCGTTGCGTTTGAGTGCCGGAACGTCAAAGTCATCGCTGTCAGATGGGCGGAAGTCGAGATGACTCCTGAGAGCCGAATACCGGCCTAACAACTGGCGGGAAAATCGCCTCTCCAGCTCCGTCTGTGCAGTTCTCAAAGAAATCTGCGACAGAACCTTATTGTTTCAAGGATGAATATCATTCTCAGGGCACCTCGAGATCATAGAAGTGTTCTGCGGTTTCTCTGAACACAGCCGATTGGGCCTCAGCCGGAACCAGATCACGGTAAGCCTGTACCAGCGATGTGTAATTGCCATAGAGTTTGTCGACCGGGAAATTCGAGCCAAACATGACCCTCTTTGGTCCGAATTGTTCAAGGCAAATCTCCACGATCGGGCGAATACTCTCAGGCGCCCAGTTGTGATCGAACATGCCCAGACCTGAGAGCTTGCATGAGACGTGCGGCAGATCAGACAGAGCGCGCAGTCTTTGAGCCCAGCTTTTCAGGCCCGCCGGAGTGCGGTCATATGGTGATCCGGCATGGCATAGAGCGACTCGTGTATTCGAGGCTTGAGCGAGAATTCTGGTGGTTTTTACGATCAAATCAGGAATGAGCTGCAGATCAAAGCTGAGGTCACGCCGTCCAGCCTCCTTCAATCCGTCCAGAAACCGCGGATCATCCAGCAGGAAATTGGTGCCCGTCTGCGCGTCCTCTCCGGGTGCGCGCCCGACGATCTGGCGCACACCGCGTACAGTTGGAAGAGCCTGAAACGTATCAAGCTGGGCGTGTAGGTCAGCCGAGGTCAGGTCACAGAACACAACCTGCGCCATTGGCCAGTCTGGATTGGTTTCGGCGACAGCTTGAACCCACCGGGCTTCGTCCAGACCGTTTTTGGCCCCCACCTGGATATGGATCGAGGCACCGACTCCGCAGGGCGCGGCTTCGGACCGGAACTCGCGCAGTAGATAATTCCGTTGAATCGGCGTCGGGTCGCCAAAGAACCTTTCCACCCCGCGCGCCATCAGCCAGGGGTAGTTTACAGCTTCAAGGTCCCAAAGGTGGTGATGGGCATCGATCCAGCCGGTCATGTTCGCGGTACTTTCGCCATGCGCCCCAATACATCGACACCCTGTTGTTTCCAGAAATGCAGCAGATCGATGAAAACCCAGTTCTCGGCCAGCTTGTCACCCTCGCGACGATAGATGTCGATCACGCGGAAATCACCGGCCTTGTCGGTGGCGGGCATACCCATGAACCCGCCGGTGGGCCGCGCCGTGAAATTCGGCCAGCCGAAAAAGCCACCATAGTGACCCTCAGCCAAGCGGCAAATGTGCTTGGTCTTCGAACGGTCCGTTAAGGATGCGCGGAACGGGCCTGAGTGCTGCTTTGCATAACGCTCAATCGTATAGGTCGCGCCGATCCCGGCGGGTCCCCACCAGATCATGTCTTCGCTCCATGTCTGGCGCAATTCTTCCTCAAGGCTCAGGCCGCTGTTCCATTGGCCGAGATCGGAAATCATAGCATTGATCGTGCCGAGAGTTTTCTCGCCTTCTTCGGCAGGCTGCGGGTTGAACATCAACCCGTCATGCGTCATTGGTCCGGGTTGCACCAGGTGGGCTGCGGTTTGGGGCGGGAAGGGCTGCAACCCGACTTGCATCATGAAATGCGGGATGTCGAAATACATCGCCGTTTCGGCGATCTTGCCATTCTCGATCCTGTTGAACTCACAATAGCGCAAAAACGCCATCTTGCCCGTAGGGGCGATGCCCAGCCACGCATTGTCGAACAGGCCCATAAGGTGCCCCATTGAAACAACCCAGACCGAGGTGAATCCGTCCATCTCGTTTTTTCCGGCCATGAACACGTCCATCCGGCGCTGCATATTCCCTAGGCTTTGCTTCAGGGGATGCCAGAATGCCTGCGCTACGTCATGGGTGCCCCGAAGCTCATCAAACGGGTGGAAACCGCGCCAGAGGTAGTCTTCTGCGCAGAACTCAGACAACATGTTGGCGATATCCGATTCTTTTACGCTGCTGAGCGCCGAGTAGTAATCCAAGATGATCGCTTTTGGGATTTCATAGGACATTATTACTTTCTTTCAGTTCTTTAGTCGCTGTCATGGGGCGAATTGCGAAGAAGATGAAGTCGACGTTTGCACACGCATGCAAAAAAAGCTTGCCAGATGTTTCTTTTGTTGTCTATGGTTTTGCAAGCGTATGCACGATGCGTGCAGCAGGGAGGACAGAATGGCCGAAATTCAACTTCGCAATGTTGGAAAGCGTTGGGGATCGTTTGTTGGAGTTGACAATTTTGACCTGACAATAGCCGACAAGGAATTTCTGGTACTTCTTGGGCCGTCAGGTTGCGGAAAGACCACGACAATGCGCATGATTGCTGGTCTCGAGGACGCGTCTGAGGGCGATATCCTGATCGATGGCGCCCGAGTAAATGACATGGAGCCCAAAGACCGCGATGTCGCGATGGTGTTCCAGTCATACGCGCTCTATCCGAATATGAATGTATATGAGAACATTCGCTTCCCGCTGAAAGTTCGCGGTATTGACCCTGCTACCCATGACGAAAAAGTGCGGCGCGCTTCGGCGATGGTCGAGCTGGATGACTTCCTGCACCGCAAACCGGCGGAACTGTCTGGCGGTCAGCGTCAGAGGGTTGCCCTGGCTCGTGCCATTGTGCGCGAGCCCAACGTGTTCCTGATGGACGAGCCACTATCCAACCTTGACGCAAAACTGCGCGTTTCCACCCGCGCGCAGATCAAGAACCTGAGCCACGAATTGGCGGTCACCACGATCTATGTGACCCACGACCAGATCGAGGCAATGACCTTGGCTGATCGGGTGGTGATCATGAAACAAGGTGTGGTTCAGCAGGTTGGCTCCCCAACCGATATTTACGATGAACCTGCAAATACATTTGTGGCCAGCTTCATCGGCAACCCGGCAATGAACCTTGTCGATGGCGAGGTTCAGGGTGGCGTGTTCCGCGCCCAAAGCACAGAGGTGCACGGGTTGAACGCGCCGGACGGTCCTATCACGCTGGGGTTTCGCGCCGAGGACGCCAATGTTGTAGAAAGCGGCGGCGAGATCAATGCACTGATCTATACACAAGAGCTGTTGGGCGACAGCACCATGGTTTCGGTTCGGATCGGTGGAGCGCTGGTCTCTGTCAAGGCCGACAAAACCTATCGGGCCGAAATCGACGATCAGGTCTCGATTCATATCCATACCGATCACTGCCATCTGTTTGATGCGAAAACCGGGGCTCGCCTGGAAGGCTGAGAACCGCAAACAACACCCGTTGGGACGGGGTAACTAGGGTGCAGACTTCGAAGATGCACCCATCCATCTAGGGAGGAATATTGATGTTTCTGAAGAAAATTGCATTGGCCGGCTCGGTAGCCGCCTTTGCCGCAAGCGCGGGATATGCCTGCGAAATCGGCGCACGTGTCAACATAGTCGGCAATGAATTTGCGGCCATCCAGGCCGTCGCAGCCGGAGCGAAGGAATGCACCGGGGCGTCGGTAGAATCCAACCTGACATCCGAGCACCAGACCATCAACGTGGCTGGCCTGTCGGGCAATCCGTCGGAATATACGACCGCAATCATCGCCAATAGTTCGGTTGTGGCACTGATGAACGAAGACGTTATTCGTCCGCTCAATGATCTGGTGGAAAAGTATGGCCAGGACCTGCAGCCTGGGCAGCTGATCAAGATTGGCGACAACATCATGGCTATCGCCTTTATGGCGAACGCGCAGCATCTGATGTTCCGCAAGGACATCCTTGAGCAAGCCGGTGTGGAAGTCCCGACTACCTATGAGGAAATGCTCGAGGTGGCCGAGGCCATTCGTGCGCAGGGCATCATGCAAAACCCGGTTGGTGGGGCCTATGCATCGGGTTGGAACCTGGCGCAGGAATTCAACAATATGTTCCTTGGTTATGGCGGCAGCCATTTTAAACCCGGTACGGCCGAACCCAACGTGAATTCTGAGGCCGGTGTCAACGCCCTGAACATGATGAAGGCTTTGTCGGAATACATGAACCCCGACTTCCTGACTCATGACTCCAACGCCACCAATGCCGAATACCGTGCTGGCAACGTTGCAATCATGAATATGTGGGGTTCGCGCGCATCGCAGCAAACCACCACCGAAGGTGTGTTGCAGGAGGTAATCGACGGCCATGCGATTGGCGCGCCGCTGACAGTTGGTGGCGGAGATATCCCTGCAACGACCCTGTGGTGGGACGGTTGGACAGTCGGAAAGAACATCTCAGATGAAGAGGCCGAGGCCACCTTCATCGCAATGAAACATGGCATCCGTCCTGACATGCTGAACGATGAAACCACTCCGTTGGCGGTCTGGCTGATTGAAGGCTACCAGCCGGGAAAAGATGCCGAGGGCGTGTTTGCTGCGGCCAAAATGGGCACACCACCCTATCCGATGCTACCCTACATGGGGCTCATGCACAGCGCACTTGGCAACGAACTTGCTGATTTCATGCAGGGCAAGGAAAGCGCGGAACAAGCGTTGGCTGATGTAGAAGCCGCCTATCGTGCCGCCGCCATCGAGCAAGGCTATCTGCAATAAGAAGCCCATTGCGCGGGTGCCTTTGATACCCACCCGCGCAATCCTACTCACGCGAGGATTGCAACATGCGCCATAAGACATTCCTTTGGTTCTTCCTGCCCACAGGACTCGCGATGCTGCTGTTCATTGCAATGCCAATTGTCTCGGTGGTGACTCAATCGATCTTCGCGCCCCACCCGGCCGTTCTGTTAGAGGTCGAAAACTGCACCCCGCTTATCGGATGCACAACTGAGACCACTGTTGATCAAGAGGCCACTGCAGCACTTCGCGCCGAGAAACCTCTGGGCCGATTTGTGGGATTGGACATTTACTTTAACCGAGGCCATCTGGCGATACAGGAAATTGGTCAAATCTGGGCCGCGAATGAAACATGGGGCGGCTTCTTCACCGAGCTTGGTAATCTACCCTTCTACCGGGCGATGGCATTCACGCTGACCTTCGTTGCTGTCGTGACACCGCTCACAATTGTATTGGGGCTGTTGATTGCGTTGGCGGTCAACTCCTTGCACCGGCAACTCAAGGGTCTGATGATCTTTTTCTCTCTTCTGCCCATGATTGTGACCCCGCTGATCGGTTCGCTCATCCTGTTTTGGATGATTGACAGTCGCGGGGTGATCGGAAACGCCCTCGTATATCTGGCCGGAGATCCGAATTTCAGCCTAAAAGCCTCAACAGGGCTGATGTGGGTAGCACTGATGGTCTATGGTGTTTGGCACGCCGCTCCTTTTGCCTTTGTCGTGTTCTATGCTGGTCTGCAAACCTTGCCCCAAGACCAGATCGAGGCTGCCCAGATCGACGGGGCTACGCGCTGGCAACAGGTCAAATTTGTGGTTGTTCCCCACCTCATGCCTCTGGTCACATTTGTTGCGCTGATCCAGTTGATGGATAACTTCAAGGTGTTTGAACCTATCATCGGCTTCAGCGCACAAGCGCATGCGCAATCACTCAGCACCTTCATCTTTTACGATCTCGGTGGCGAGACTCGGCAACTGTCTTCCGCTGCCGCTACCTCTGTGATGACGATAATCGGGGTCGCCATTCTTCTGTCGCCCGTGCTTGTCCGCACCTGGCGCGATTTCAAAGGAGCGAGATAATATGGCCAGCCGCGCGCAAAGAATGCCTACAAGCCTTCGGATCGCCTCATCCCTGTTTGTGCTCCTATGGTTTATCCTGGCCGCCTTTCCGTTCCTCTGGACGGTTTGGGGGTCGTTCAAGGTCGAGCTGGATTTCTTCTCGATCGCTGACTGGACCAACGCCCTGACCGGTGCCCGAACCGAAGCGGTTTATGGCTCGCCGTTCACCACCACCGGATATGAGGGTGCTTGGATTCAGGAAGAGTTCTGGCGCAATGTTCTGAACACCGGGATCGTCTGTTTCTTTGTTGTTACCATCTCACTGACTATCGGGACTTTAGGGGGCTATGCCCTTTCGCGGTCTACTTACAACTACACATTCTGGCTTTTGATCACGGCGTTGATTTTCCGTGCAATGCCGCCAATCACTCTGGTCTCAGGATATCTTCTGCCCTTCTTTGAATGGAATGTTTGGGGGATTCTTCCGACCACCATTATCGTGCTGGTGGCAATCAACCAGCCGTTCACCCTGTGGATGCTGCATTCCTTCTTCAAGAACATCCCGAGCGAGTTGGATGAAAGCGCCAAGGTCGACGGGTGCAACCAATTCCAGGCATTTCGTCGCGTGATTATTCCGGTGATGTGGCCAGGCGTCATCACGACCGGGCTGTTCTCGTTCCTTTTGGCCTATAACGACTTTGCCGTCGGGGCGATGCTGCTGTCCGAAAGCAACCGCACCATGGTGCCTGCAATCGCCGCCTTCCTCGGTACAACACAAACCGAGGGCAACGTGATGTTCGCCGTTGCGGCGGTGGTTTCAGCCACAGTTCCACTGTTCATCCTGGTGATGTTCTTCCAACGCCAGATCGTCGGCGGCCTGACCGCCGGGGCTGTGAAAGGCTGACATAAATGGGGCGCACTCATCCTCAGTCCGTATCTGCCCATGCGCACGCAGCCAGCCTGAACTTGGCTGCGCGCCGGGCCCGACGGCCGGGACGAATTCCATTTGCCTTGATGCGGGCGGGTCCGGCTTGCGTGACGTCGATCACACGCAAGCAAACCTGAACCTAACAAGAGGACCAAAACAGATGTCTTCCGCCAAAACCACCTACTTCGCCTATTCCGATGCGTTGCAGCATCCCGGCGATTTCGCCGCCGCCGCGCAGCGTTTCTTTGCAGCAGACGCGAATATCAACATCGTGCATCCCATCAATGAGATCGCCGGGGCCGACGCCTATTGTGAGCATTTCCTGAAACCTTTGCAGGCGGCATTCGAGGGCCTTTACCGCCGTCACTACATCGCCATGACCGGCGAGTTTGAAGGCGCCACCTGGGTCAGCGCTACCGGCTACTATGTCGGCCATTTCGCCCGCGACTGGATCGGTATCCGCGCCACCGACAAGCTGACCTATCTGCGGTTCGGCGAGTTCTTCCGGCTGGAAGATGGCAAGGCGGTCGAGAGCTACATCTTCCTCGACATTCCTGAACTGATGATCTCCTGCGGGCAGTGGCCGCTCAGCTATGTTCCGGGCAATGAGTATGGCCATACCGGGTTGGTTCAGGGGCCCGCTTCGCAGGACGGCGTCATGCGTGGCGAGATGGATGCCGATGCGGGGCGAAAAAGCTATCAGATCGTCACCGACATGCTGTCGGGACTTGCCACTGAAGACGAGGCCTGGCGACCGTATTGGCACGAAAACATGATGTGGTATGGCCCCGGTGCCTGGGGCTCCTTCATTGGTATCGAACATTTCCGGTCGTTCCAGGTGCCGTTCGAAAGCCAGTTCGAAGGCTGGTCTGGCGGGTCTGCGAACAATGGCATGACAAGGCATTTCACCCGCTACGGAGAGGGCGATTACACCTGCTCCGGGGGGTGGCCTTCGCTGACTGGTGTAAATGTCAATCCGTTCATGGGCTTCGGCCCGACCAATGAACGCGTGCTGTTCCGGGTCTGTGACTGGTGGCGGCGCGAGGGCGATCTGCTGGTAGAAAACTGGGTGTTCGTCGATGTCCCCCATGCGTTGTTGCAGTTCGGATTCGACGTGCTGCCGCCGGTCAAATGAGCGGCGGCCGGCCAAAGGTCACCGGGGTGCGGGTTATACCGTTCCCCGGACTCGCGCCGACAGGCCGAATCGTCGAAAGCCGGTCCATGCTCGACATCCCGCAGGTGCCGTTGCAGCTGGGTTACGACCTTGTTGCCGAAATCGCGGAACCAGCCGCATGAGCTGTTCCGCCAGACATAACGCCATTGCGCGCCACCCGGCGCTCAACCGGATGCCAAGGGATTTTCTGACAGCAGGCTGACCTTCCCAGTCGACACAGAAAACCCCTTGGTAACCATAAAAGGAAAAAACACATGAAGGGCTCCCGCCCCGAACAGGCCGTGCTGACCAAAGACACGGACATGAGCAAGACAGACGAAACCCGCGCCGTGATCGAGGGCATGGTCGATGGTTTGAATGATCACCGCATCGACGATATCGGCGAATTCTTCGCCGAAGGGTTCCGCTGGATCGGCAACCAGGGCTGCGGCACCAAAACTGGGCTCAAGGAGTTTCAGAACAACTGGCAGCGCCCGTTCCAGGCAGCATTTTCTGATAAGACCTGCATCGACGAGGCCCGACTTTACATGGGCGAGTGGGCTGCCGCTTTTGGCCGACAGGAGGCGACTCATTCGGGCGAGTTCTTGGGCATCGCTCCGACGGGAAAGCGGGTCGAGATCCGTTACATGGATTTCTGGAAAGTCGTCGATGGCAAGATCATCGACAATTGGGTGAATGTCGACTTCGCCCATGTCGCCACGCAGCTTGGCGTTGATCTGTTCAATGGCGAAGGCTGGGAAGCATTTGACCGGGGAGAAAAAACTCCACCCCGGCCTGAAAACTGAGGATAGAGACAATGGCTATTGAATACCTGAAACGCGGCAAACCAGAAGCTGACCGAGCAGAAGACGATGCCAAAACCCGAGCTGTTGTCGAGGCAACGCTGGCGGATATCGAAACCCGCGGCGATATCGCAGTGCGTGAGCTGTCAGAGAAGTTCGACAATTACTCGCCGGAATGCTTCCGTCTAAGCCAGGATCAGATCGACGAATTGATCAACTCGCTGACTGAACGCGAACTGGCCGATATCAAATTCGCGCAGAAGCAGGTGACGAACTTTGCGCAGGCACAACGCGACTCGATGCTGGATATCGAGGTTGAAACTCTGCCAGGAGTGATTTTGGGTCACAAGAACATCCCTGTGCAGTCGGTTGGCTGCTACGTGCCGGGCGGCAAGTTCCCGATGGTGGCATCGGCGCATATGTCGGTCGCAACAGCAAAGGTTGCGGGTGTTCCGCGCATCATCGCATGTACCCCGCCGTTTCAGGGCAAACCCAATGCGGCCGTAATCGCAGCGATGCATCTGGGCGGTGCCCACGAGATCTACGTGATGGGTGGGATCCAGGCTATCGGCGCCATGGCGATCGGGACTGAGACCATTGATCCGGTTCACATGCTGGTTGGCCCCGGCAACGCCTTTGTGGCCGAAGCCAAGCGCCAATTGTTTGGCCGGGTAGGTATCGATCTTTTTGCCGGGCCGACCGAAACCATGGTGATCGCAGACAAAACTGCTGCGGACGCCGAGCTTTGTGCGACCGATTTGCTGGGACAGGCCGAGCATGGCTATAACAGCCCCTGCATTCTCGTCACCAACTCGCACAAGCTGGCCCAAGAAACACTGAGCGAGATCGACCGTATCCTCGGAATCCTGCCCACCGCAGGTACCGCCAAAGTCAGCTGGGAAGAATATGGCGAGGTCATCGTCTGCGACACCTATGACGAGATGCTGCAAATGGCCGAAGACATTGCCTCCGAGCACGTTCAGGTCATGACCGACCGCGACGACTGGTTTCTGGAAAACATGACCTGTTATGGCGCGCTGTTCCTGGGGCCGCGCACCAACGTGGCCAACGGCGACAAGGTGATCGGAACCAATCATACACTGCCGACCAAGAAGGCCGGGCGCTATACTGGCGGGCTCTGGGTCGGCAAATTCATGAAAACCCACAGCTATCAGAAAGTTGTCACTGATGAGGCCGCGGCGATGATCGGCGAATACGGCTCGCGCCTGTGCATGCTGGAAGGCTTTGTCGGCCATGCCGAACAATGCAACATCCGCCTCCGGCGTTACGGGGGCATCAACGTGCCCTATGGTGAAGGCGCACCATATCGCGAGACGGCCGAGGCGTCCTCGTAAGCGGGACGAATCTTGCGCCCGGAATCGACCGTGGCGCTACAGAATTTTTTGGATAAGAAGTTAACACGATGCGAGATTTCGCAATGGATACTCACTCTACCCACAAGGCCCTGATCGCGCCCCTGCGCGAGGCTATGTATAAATTCGACGAAGCCGGGGTACGAGATGCGCTGGAGGCGGTAATCGCGCCCGATGCTGCCATCCACATGATGTATCCATTCGGAGATCTGACCGGCCCGCAGGAACTCTATGACACCTGTTATACGCCGATACTAAAATCCATACCCGATCTTGAGCGTCGCGACTGGATCGTCATGGGTGGTCGGACAGAACAGGGCAGCGACTGGGTCGGCTGCGGCGGCCACTACTTCGGCACCTTTGTCGCCCCCTGGCTGGACATCCCGCCGACCGGGCATTTGGTCCATATGCGGTTCCACGAATTCTACCGTTTCGAAGAAGGCAAGGTTGTCGAGATCCAGACACTCTGGGATATTCCCGAAGTCATGATGCAGGCGAATGCCTGGCCAATGGCCCCGTCTCTGGGGCTGGAGTTCTGCATTCCCGGCCCGGCGTCTCTGGATGGCGTTGTATCGGGACCGTGGGATGAGGTGAAATCTCTGGCCTCGTGCAATCATATCGTCGACATGCTGAAACATCTTGAGAAACACCCCAGCCAGGGTGGGCCCGAAGTGATGGAGATGGAGCGGTTCTGGCATCCGCGCATGAACTGGTACGGCCCCGCCGGGATCGGGACAGCGCGCGGTATCGCGGGATTCCGAAACTGGCACCAGATTCCCTTCCTCAACGGAATGCCCGATCGTGGCCAGCACGCTGACGAGATTACCTTTCACTTTTTTGGTGATGGAGACTATGCCGCTGTGACCGGCTGGCCGAACATGATCCAGACCGTCACCCATGACGGCTGGATGGGGATTGCGCCTTCGGGCAAACGGATCACTTTGAAGTCACTTGATTTCTGGCGTCTGGAAGGTGGGCTGATCCGCGAGAATTGGGTGTTGGTCGATCTGCTGGACGCGTATCGGCAATTGGGCGTAGATGTTTTTGCCCGACTGCGTGAGTTCAATAAGGCGCGTGTACCGGGCACCATCCCATTCCCGGTCGGCGAGGTCTGATATGCCACATTTTCCCAGCACCCCCAGTTTCGACCTGAGCGGCAAGCGAGCTTTGGTCGCCGGAGCCTCGTCGGGCATAGGCATGGCCTGCGCTGTGGCGCTGGCGGAACATGGTGCTGAGGTCACTTTGGCGGCGCGCCGTGCTGGTGCGCTGCAGGATATTGCAAAAGATATGTCGGCGCAGGGATGGTCTGCCAGGGTTCTGGAACTGGATGTTTCGGACGTGGCGGCAACCGCTGAATCTGTAGCGCAAAATGGGCCGTTCGATATTCTGCTGAACTCAGCCGGGCTTGCCCGACACGGCAAGGCCGTGGAAACACAGCCTGAAGATTTCGATGCGGTGATAGGCGTCAATGTCAAAGGTGCATATTTCCTGACCCAGGCTGTTGCCAAAGGCCTGCTCGACGTCGGCCGTCCCGGTTCACTGATCAATATCTCTAGCCAGATGGGCCATGTTGGTGGTCGCGAACGCGCGGTTTATTGTGCGTCGAAATTCGCGGTTGAAGGCTTCACCAAGGCGATGGCGCTTGAGTTCGGACCGTCAAAGATCCGGGTTAACACGATTTGCCCCACCTTCATTCTGACGGATCTGACAAAGTCGACTTTCGACGATCCGGATAAGCGGGCCTGGATTCTGGACAAGATAAAACTGGGTCGCCCGGGAGAGATTGAGGACATCATGGGGGCGGTGGTTTATCTGGCCTCGGACGCGTCGGCGCTGGTGACGGGCACGGCATTGATAGTTGACGGAGGTTGGACGGCAGACTGATGGCGACACAAAAAGTTACATCACTGGAAGTTGCCCGTCTCGCCGGGGTCAGCCAATCTGCGGTCAGCCGTGTGTTCACCCCCGGCGCGTCGGCGTCGAAAAAAACCGTCGAAAAGGTGCGCAAGGCGGCCAAGGAACTGGGCTATCGCCCGAACGTTCTGGCCCGCGCTGTGGTGTCCGGGAAAAGCCGGATCATCGGGCTTGTCGTGGCCTATCTGAACAACCAGTTCTATCCCGAGGCGCTGGAGAAGCTGACAAACACGTTACAGGAACGTGGATACCACGTGCTGATATTCATGGCTTCGCATGAGTCTGGAAACATCGACAATGTGGTCGAAGAAATACTCGACTTTCAGGTCGAAGGGATCATCGCCGCTTCGGTGGCTTTGTCCTCAGATTTGTCAGACCGCTGCCGAACGGCCGGTATACCGATGGTATTGTTCAATCGGGCACAAGACGACACGGCGATGTCGTCAGTTACATCTGACAACGTTGCCGGTGGTCGAAAGGCGGCTGAGTTCCTGTTGGCAGCTGGGCACCAAAAGATCGGATATATCGCCGGGTGGGAAGGAGCTTCGACCCAGCGTGACCGCGAAACAGGGTTTGTTGCCGCCTTGCAGAAAGCCGGGGTTACGCTGCACGCCCGTGAGGTAGGAAATTTTTCGACGGAAGAAGCCCGGCAAGCCACGCTGAGGATGTTCGAAGCCGATCCGCCTGATGCTGTGTTTGTCGCCAACGATCACATGGCCATTTCCGTGATGGACACGCTGCGGTTCGAATTAGGGCTGAATGTTCCGGGCGACGTTTCGGTCATCGGGTACGACGATGTCACTGTCGCCTCATGGCCAGCCTACAACCTGACCACCATTCGACAGCCTGCCAATCGCATGGTCACCGAAACTGTCGATATTCTGCTTGGCAAGATTGAGGACCCCGATGCCGGCCCGCGTCGGGTCGAGATTGACGGGCCGCTGATTGTTCGAGGCTCCGCCCGCATACCTGAAGGATGGAAGACATGAAGGGATTTAATCCCAAATTCAAAGACTTTCCCGATTACATAATAGGAATCACCAAAGAAATCTGGGAAGATCGCGGCATTGCGACGCTGCACGACTATTATGCCCCGGACATCGTCGTGCGTTCGCCTGGGTCGGTGGTTGTCGGAAATCAGAATGTCATTGCTGCCACTATGGCGACCCTTGCAGAGTTCCCTGATCGTACACTGTTGGGCGAGGATGTGATCTGGTCGGGAACGCCAGAAGAGGGCATGCTGTCGTCGCATCGCCTTTTATCCACCGCGAGCCATCTCGGTGACGGTGTTTATGGCAAGGCGACTGGCAAGAAACTGATCTACCGCATTCTTGCCGACTGCCACGCAATAAACAACCAGATCAACGATGAGTGGCTCATCCGCGACCAGAGCGCGATCGTGCAGCAGATGGGCTGGGATCTCAAGGAATACGCCCGCGATCTGATCGTGCGCGAGGGTGGGCCAGACGCCTGCGTGCAGCCCCTCACGCCCGCGAACGATAGGCCCGGCCCCTATAAAGGCCGTGGCAATGACAGTGAATGGGGCCAGAAATACGCGGATATCCTGACCCGGATCATGAATGCCGATATGAGGGTGATCGAGGCTGAATACGACCGCGCTGTTCTGTCAGAATATCCCGGCGGCACGACCGGCCACAGTTGGGGGCCGGTTGATAGGTTCTGGATGGGTCTGCGCGCAGCGTTCCCACGTGCCGAATTCAAGATCCACCATCAGATCGGCCGTGACGACCCGATGATGCCGCCGCGCGCCGCGATCCGCTGGTCTTTGCACGGCAAGCATGACGGCTGGGGCGTGTTCGGCGTGCCCACAGGGGCCGAGGTCTTTGTTCTGGGCATCAGCCAGGCCGAGTTCGGTCCGTGGGGTCTGCGAAAAGAATACACCTTGTTTGACGAAACCTCGATCTGGAAACAGATTCTGCTGAAGACCGGTGATCTCTAGAATGTCGCACCGTATCTCAAATCTGGATGCCGGGCAGGCGTTGCGGCGGTACCACGCCCATCGCGCCAGCCTGCGCGCCCGGCGGCTGAACAATCGCCCGCCGGGTGGTTTGGATTGATTTCATCAAACCCAAATCAAAAGGAGAAAAGATATGAGTACCATCGAAAGCCGCATCGTCCGTTATGGCGAACTGAAGCCTTGTAAAACCGCGTTCATCGACGCCCACACGCCAGGTTCAGACCAGAAAGAGAACTTTACAATCATTGGCGGCGGCGTCAGCGAAAGCCCGGATCAGCACGTCCACATCACCGACAAGATCGGGTTCAACATCGGCGCAGCGGGGCAACCGCCGAAATGCCGCAACTCACTGCACAGTCACACTACCGCCGAGGTGTTCTTTGTTGCTAAAGGTCGATGGCGGTTCTTCTGGGGTCGTTATGGCACGGCGGGCGAGTTCATCGCTGAAGAAGGTGACATCTTCAACATCCCGACCGGCATCTTCCGCGGGTTCGAGAATGTCGGCCAGGACTATGGCATGATCATGTCGATGTTGGGGGGCGACGATGCCGGTGGCGGCGTGACCTGGGCGCCTCAGGTGATCGAGGACGCGCAGGCCCATGGCCTGGTGCTGGGCAACAATGGCGTTCTCTATGACAGCAAGAAGGGCGAGGAACTGCCGCACAATGTGCAGCCCATGCCATTGCTGACCGAGGAAGAACTGAAAGCCTATCCCGAGGTTCCCGTTGAGGCGGTGATCGGCAAATATGTCGCCCGCTACTGGGACCTGATGGCGCTGGCGGCGGACAAGCCTGCGGTTGTGATCGGTGAAAACGGCCTGATCAAGGACAAGCCAGGGTTCGAGGTTGATTTCCTGGCCCGTGGCTCGGCCGTGGCCGAACAGATCAAGGCGGACAAACCCGTGGTTCTGATGCCGGCCAGCGGCCATTGGCGCATCAGGATCAATGAGGTCGAGACCACCCTGTCCAACGGCGACACCGCACTGGTTCTGCCCGGCGAAAGCTACAGCGCCGAGCCGTCGATGACCGGAGAAGCGGGGCTGTATCGTATCACCGCAACCGACGATCCGGCAGGCGCGACCTGGACGGGTGCATAAAGCCAAAATTGCGTGTCCCGGTTTCATTCGGGGCGCGCTTAGCGCATCCAGCGCCGGGTTTCCGGCCCGGTGCTGGATCAAGATTTGGAAGGAGATGAAGACATGACCCGCGTTTCAACCACCCATGTGGGAAGTCTGCCACGAAATCAGAAGGTCGTTGATTTCATCTTTGCTCGCGAGCGAGAGGAACCGTTCGATCAGGCTGCATTTGACGCCTGCATGACCGCTGCCGTGTCCGAGACCGTGCGGAAACAAGCCAAGGCTGGGGTAGATATCGTCTCGGACGGTGAGACCTCAAAGATTTCTTACGCCACTTACGTCAAGGACCGGTATACCGGTTTTGCAGGTGACAGCCCGCGCAATGCGCCTGCGGACCTCAAAATGTTTCCCGGATATCTGCAACGTCTGGCGGATGATGGCGGCACGCCCCAATATGCACGGCCCATGTGCGTGGGCGAGGTGCGCTCAATAGGGCAAGTTGAGCTGCAGAAGGACATAGACAATCTCAAGGCGGCGATGACCGAACACGGGGTCGCGCGCGGTTTTATGAACGCTGCCAGCCCAGGGGTAATTTCCCTTTTTCTGCAGAATGACTTCTACCCAACGCGCGAGGCCTATCTGGCCGCGCTGGCCGACGCGATGAAAGAAGAATATGAGACCATCATTGGTGCGGGTCTGGATTTGCAGCTGGATTGCCCGGATCTGGCCCTGTCGCGGCATATGCTGTTCACCGATCTGTCCGACGACGAGTTCGTGAAAATCGCCAACATGCATGTTGAGGCATTGAACCACGCATTGCTAAATGTCCCAGCCGACAAGGTGCGCGTCCATATCTGCTGGGGCAATTACGAGGGGCCACATTGCTGCGACATCGGCATGGACAAGGTGTTTTCGACGCTGATGTCCACCAAATCTCGCTATGTGCTGTTCGAAACCTCGAACCCGCGCCACGCGCATGAATGGACGGTATTCCGTGACCGCAAGGGTGAAATTCCGGATGACAAGGTTCTTGTGCCCGGTGTGGTGGACACCACGACCAATTTTGTCGAACACCCGGAACTGATTGCTCAGCGTATCGAGCGGTTTACGAAAATCGTTGGACTTGAGCGTGTAATCGCCGGATCGGACTGCGGCTTTGGCACCTTTGCCGGCTTTGGTGCGGTAGATCCGGATATCGCCTATGCCAAGTTGGGCGCACTGGCCGAAGGGGCTGCCCTGGTCAAATGACGCCACTTGTCCTCCTGCCCGGAATGATGTGCGATGCGCGGTTGTTCGCTCCGCAGATTGACGCTTTATCAGGCAAATACCCGATCCTGTGCGCACCAATCGGAGGCCATGAAACGATGCAGGCGCTGGCCGCCGATGTGTTGGCCTATGCGCCCGAACGTTTTGCTCTGGCGGGACTCTCGATGGGTGGCATTGTGGGGATGGAAATCCTGCGTCAGGCACCGGACCGTGTGGCTGGTCTGGCGTTGATGGACACGAACCCACTTGCTGAATTGGACGAGGTCAAAGCAACGCGCGGCCCTCAGATTGATGCCGTCGGAAGTGGCAACCTGCGCAAGGTTATGGCCGAAGAGATGAAACCGAACTACCTGACGGACGGTCCGCGCCGCGCCGCCATTCTGGATTTGTGCATGGACATGGCCATGGATCTTGGCCCGGACGTTTTCGTCAATCAATCCAAAGCCCTGCGTGATCGCCCTGACCAGAGCAACACTCTGCGCAACTTCACCAACACAGCACTCATTCTCTGCGGGCGCGACGATGGCCTGTGCCCCGTCTCAAGGCATGAGTTGATGCACGAGCTGATGCCACAAAGCCGGTTGGAGATCATCGTAAACGCCGGCCACCTGCCGACATTGGAACAACCGCAACAAACAACGGCGGCCCTGATCCGCTGGCTGGAGATGATATGAACCAATCCTTTCTGGACCTGCTGAAAAAGGTCGACACTCCGACTGTTTGTAACGCAATCGAAGTGGCGCAGGGCAAGCGCGGATTCAATGAATTCACCCGGGGCACGATGTTATGTTCTGATCCCGATGCGGGCACGATGGTGGGATATGCCCGTACCGCGAAGATTGCCGCCGTGAACCCGCCGTCAGAACCGCCTGAGGAGATCCGCCAACGTCGGATGAACTATTACAGGCATATGGCAACTGGGAGCGGCCCGGCTGTCACCGTGGTTGAGGATTTGGATTATCCAGATTGCATCGGCGCCTTTTGGGGTGAGATCAATACGACGGTCCACAAAGGTTTTGGCATAAGTGGTGCGCTGACCAACGGCGTGATGCGGGACCTCGGCGACCTGCCGGATGGATTCCCGGTGGTTGCCGGGTCTGTCGGGCCAAGCCACGGATTTGTGCACGTAAAAGAGATTGGCACACCGGTGACAGTCTTCGGCCTTGTAGTCAAGGATGGCGATCTCGTGCACGCGGACCGGCATGGCGCGCTGGTTATCCCGCCCGAAGTCGTGGGCAAGCTTGAACGGGCGATCATCAAGTTGCTTGAAACCGAAAAACTGATTCTGGATCCCGCCCGCGCAACCGGGTTCGATTTCGATGCCTTCGAAAAAGCATGGGCGGCGTTTGAAGCCTCTCGGACTTAAACTCGGGACCGTCTGGGTCTTCCGCAAGTTTCTTCCAGAACTGAAAGGATGGAACTGGAGAGGCGATTATCCTACCAGTTGGATAAACTGCTGAAACGGGCGGAGCCCAGGCGTGAATTGACCTTTGTGGATTATGTTGACCGGCATTGCCAAGTCATCAGAAGTGGATTGGAATAAGCGTGAGACCGCGCAATCAAGCCGATAGCCCGGTAGCATAACCTTGCCACAGCTTGAACGCGTCGGCTCTGACATGGCGGTAGGAGAGAGTGGAAAGGCGATAGCGGCGGGGACAAAAGATCGTATTGATTTGGTTATGGGCGACGAGAAATCGTTGCTCTTAGGTTAGTGATTTGAACCGACCCATCATCTTTTCCCGCTTTCGCGTCGGCCGGTGTGACCCATCGATCCGGTTGTTGAGCCCCTTGTGCGCCCGATGGTCGGCGCCCGGCGCGATGACCTTGAACGGCTTGGTATATAGCTACGCAGCTTGTCCGTGATAACGACACGTGGTTCGCCATAGGCAGCAACCAATCGACCGAAAAAACGCTTTGCGGCTTTGGCATTGCGGCGAGGCTGGATCAGAATGTCGAGTACATCTCCATTGCCATCGATTGCACGCCACAGCCAATGTTTCACGCCGTTGATCGGGACGACCACTTCATTTGTCGTGCGGCTGGGGCCGGTCTCGTCGGATACAATCGGCAAACTGAGACCCTAAACGGTTCACCCAAAGGCGAATGGCTTCGCGGCTGACGATCACGCCGCGCTCCCCCAACAAACCCTCCACATCTGCCGAGCTGAGCGCAAACCGATGATATGCCCACGCCGCATAAGCGATGATTTCGCGAGGAAAACGGAAGCCTTTCAGCCGCAGCAATGAAGTCGGTATGGTCATGTTACGCGCTATCCGAAAAGGACAGCGCGATCAACTTGGCAATGCCTGTTGCTCAATTCCTAGTTTGTGGGCCACGAGAATTGTTGACAAGGCCGTTATGCAAATGCTGTTTTCGTCAAAACCAAAAAGGTCATCACCCCCAGCGGTGGCAGGGTTCTTTGCTCTCCGACGGTCAGTACATCCTCTTGCAATACTGTGTCGATTTCGAAATCAGAATGCCAACCAATTGTGTTTGCAAGCGGGGCAAAAAACCGTTCAAGGGACGCAATCAATCCCCGCTTTCGTTGGAAGTGGTTGGTGATTACCACTCTGCCGCCCGGTTTGCAGACCCTCGCTATTTCTGCCATCACCCTTTCCGGTTCGGGAACGACGGACAGCACATGCATCGCCGCAACCGTATCGAAGTGGTTGTCCGGAAAATCAAGCGAGCGGGCATCCATTTGCCGCAGCTCCTCGACGTGACTCAGTGATTGGGCTTCCACTTTGTCGCGGGCCTTTTTCAGCATCTCCTCGCTGAAATCGATCCCTGTCACCTGCATCTCGGGCTTGTAGTGTTCCAGTGACAGACCAGTGCCCACGCCGACCTCCAGTACTTTGCCCGGGTGTCTGTTGATATAGTCAACCGCGTGCTGCCGCCCAACACAGGTGATGGCTCCAAACGTCTTGTCATAGACGGGCGCCCATCGAGCATAGGAGTTTTGAACGGCTTTTATGTCCATATCAGGTCCTTAACGGTTAGAAGAGACTTCCTTGCCACGCCAGGCCCAGGCAACCGTTCCCACATATCCAACGCAAAGCGCGATCAGCGTGACCCAGGGATAGGTCAGCAGCGCCGCGCCAACAACAGCGACCCCGATGAGAAAGTATTTTGCATTCTCGCGCGAGATCCGCGTCGTCTTGAAAGACCAGGTTGGTATCCGGCTGATGAGCAGCAGACCGATGACCACCATGTAAAGACAAATCAATATGCCGGGCAGCAGCGGGGCATCTGCAAAAGCGAAGGAAACATACATTGGCAGCATCACCAACAGCGCCCCCGCAGGGGCCGGGACCCCTTTGAAATAGGCATCGTTCTGATCACAGGCTTCGGATTTGCTACCCACGTTGAAACGGGCAAGGCGCATCACGCAGCATACCGCATAAAACAGGACGGCAAGCCACGCTGCGTTTTGAATATCCTGCAAGGCCCAAAAATGAAGAACGAGCGGCGGGGCCACTCCGAAGTTCAGAAAATCTGCGAGTGAATCTAGTTCCGCTCCGATTTTGCTGTCACTGCTGAGCAGGCGCGCAATACGCCCGTCCAACCCATCCAGCACGCAAGCAGCAATAATGAGCTGCACCGCAAGCACGTAATTGCCCTGTACACCAAATCTGATCGCCGTCAGGCCCGCGCATATAGCTGTTATGGTCAGCGCATTGGGCAACAAATGGATCAGCGCGAACCCGGTCTCTTCCTGCTTAGATGGTTTTGCCACAGATCCCACCACCTATTTTTGTTCAGGTGTGCGCAAACTAGCTAGGACGGTTTCGCCCGCAATCATCGTTTGCCCGACACGCACCTGTGGCTCGACACCATCAGGAAGATAAACATCCAACCGAGATCCGAACCGGATCAATCCAAACCGTTCTCCGGTTTGCAGCTTGTCACCGGGTTTTACGAAGCAGACGATCCGTCTGGCAACTAGGCCCGCAATTTGGACAACAGCCAGATCCTGACCGTTTGCCATACGAATACGCAAGCTGTTGCGTTCGTTGTCGGCACTGGCCTTGTCTAGGGATGCGTTGAAAAACTTGCCGGGGCGATAGGCAACAGCGGCAATCTCACCTTCAACTGGCGTTCGGTTTACATGGCAGTTGAAGACGCTCATGAACACGCTGACACGGGTAAGCGGCGCGTCGGGCATCCCAAGTTCGCTCGGAGGTACCGCCGCTTCGATCAGCGAAACCACCCCGTCCGCCGGGCTGACGATCAAACCCTCTTCCGTCGGCGGCACCCGTTCCGGGTCGCGAAAGAAATAGTAACACCAGATCGTGAGACCGACGCCAATCCAACCCAGAATGTCAGAAAGTAAAAACAGGCCGACAGCTATTGCGGCAAAGATTGCGACAAACCGAATACCTTCAGGATGCATCGGTTTGATGAACGTATCGCGCATGCGCATCGCAAGCCTTCCCCCGATCAATTTATTGCACTTTCATAGGAGGATTGGTGAGGAACGCAAGTGTGACGAGCGCAGTCAGATCATCCGTTGACGATATCTGATGCACAAACCTGTTTCGGCCAGTGCCGTCGCTTCTGGCCGACGATGCGTCCCTTGTTCCAGGTTGGTCGAAATGTGCAGACGCCTGGTAAGTTTGGGGTCGTTTTCTCTGATCCACCAATCCGCCATCCTGTTCCAAGTGGCAATCCAATTTTACTGAACGCAGTGAGCCTCCCCTACTGAACTGGTCCACCGTTATGTTTAGGAAACGGAGGACCACGAATGGCAAACAAGAGACGAAAGCCTGAAGAGATTGTCTTAAAGTTACCGCAGGTTGAAGTTCTGATGGGGCAAGGGATGTCCCGTCTTGATGCGATCAGGCAGATTGGTGTTGTTGAGCAAACCTACTACCGCTGGCGGAAGAAATGAGCCGTTGAACGCGCCGTGGGTTCGAGCCCAACGGCGAATGCGGAATGGGTGTAGATCCGTTGAAAGAACTGAAGCGGCTTCAGAAAGTGAACGAGCGGCTGAGGCGCGCAGTTTCAGATCTGACGCTGGACAAATTGATCCTGACGGAAGCCGCAAAGGGAAACTACTGAGCCCCTCTCGTCGTCGTACATGCATCGATCATGTCCGCTGCCAGCTCAAAGTATCTGAGCGACGCGCCTGCCGCGAGCTTGGACAAAACCAGTCTGCGAAACGGTGTGTCCCATAAGGTCGCGCAGACGAAGACCGACTGGTGGCCGACATGATCGAGCTTGCCCGACAGTACGGCCGATACGGCTATCGCCGGATCGCTGCGCTGCAGAGAGAGGCTGGATGGTCTATCAGCGATGGGTGGATTGAACGGAGAGCCATTGATGCGCCATTGTTTCGAGCACAATGGCGAGCGGCGACGAGAAGGGCTGAAAGTGCCAGTGAAACAACCGAAGAAAGGGCGGCTCTGGCTGAACCCTCTCGGGACATTTCTGCGCAAGGTTCTGTCGCAAGTTCCTTGGCAGGCTGAGGAGATGGCGCAGGTGGATCTATTATCCCGCCAGTTTAACAAACTGCGGAAACGGAGAGAGTCTGGGCGTGAACTGACCATTGCGGATCATGTTGACCAGTTCGATACCTGCTAGAGCAGACGCAGCTGACGAGAAAGACTTGAAACCCAATATGGGCCTGATCCGACATTTGATGAAGCGATGGTCTTGTTCAATGATGTTGTTGAGTTACTTCCGTCTGACCGTCTCAATCGGTACCGAGCAACCAAAGCCTTTCAGCATCTTGTTTATTGCTTTGACGCCAGCAGTGTTGGCCTCGCTTTAGTCGATGACAATCTTCCGTGGCAATCCGTTTACCTCAAGCGCACGAGCGAAGAACTTTGTTGCAGCAGCTTTGTTCCGGCGTTTGGATAGCATGAAGTCCAGGGTCTTGCCGTATTTATCGATGGCCCGATAGGGTGTTGTCACGTTAACTTCTGACTCACGAAGAAATCCTGATGCTTGGGTGTCAAGTTGCTCGGGTGGCAGCATTCCAGGCGTCAAATGCT
>NZ_JBQFLY010000015.1:0-96843 GCF_056531545.1 Ruegeria sp. N10
AACGAAAACGTCGGGGCAATGTGCTCACATGGGTCAATTCTCAGTGAAAATTATCTGGCTTACCGGGTCACTTCTCAGCGGAAATCAACAGCCGTCCTTTTGCCAACACGCATCAAGCTCGATATACCTAGAATAGAGCCAGATAGCGCTACGCGAGACTTTTGGACTGACTGGGCAAAGCTGCAACCAGAAGAAGGTACTATTGTTTCGGCAGTAGAAAGCCTGCGCGGCCAAACGCGCCTCAGCATCGACTGAAACTTGATCTACGGTATTGCTAAACAGTTCGTCGCATATTTCGGAATTCGGGCACCCATTGGAGATGGCATACGACGTTGTGTGAGCGAATTTCACCGTTTCAGTAGCCCATCCGCAGTCTCACTGCACTCGATTAATATATTGAAACTCAGAAGCACTGATAGACGCGTTGTCGTCAATGAACCTACGGAAAAGATGAAAGAGTTTTCCATTCTGGACGTTAATCTGTTTTCTTAGTTCTTTGAACCACTCCTCATCTTCCGGCAGAACCTTTAAGTGAAGCTGTCCCGTGTAGGGCGATAATTGACGCCCGCGGTCACGATTGAGGACTACAGTCTGTGCTGTTTTCTCCATGCGTTTTCTGGTCTGCTCTTCGGGGCTTGAAACCGCGTCCAATACATTTTGAGTGATGACTTGGACCAACATAGCAATCTGATCTTCAGACAACTTTTTTGACATGTTCCATCTTTCCTTACACGAGCCAGACCAAGCGAGTTGCCGGATCTGTGTTACCAAACAGTTTCTTTCGGTTCTACTCAGTATTCATAGTATACTTCATAGCCGCAAGCCACTCTTTACCGCCTTTGTCCTTAAATGGACCCTGAAAGAATCGATGACCCAATGGTAACCGCACTCTCCATCGTGCTGAGACGTCACAGGCAGGCGCGAAAACTCTCGCAAGAAGAACTTGCGCATCTGGCAGGTAGAAGCATGCGTTACATCTCACTACTGGAAAGCTGCCGACACCAACCAACTCTCGATACGCTTCAACGTATAAGTGGCGCGTTGGATCTTTCCTTGAGCCAGCTAGTGATGGAAATGGAGGCTGAAATTTCTAACCCCAAAAGGTAGCAAGCTTAATATGTCCTGGTTGGGCGTCAAGAACGACAATGTTGAAGAAATCTTGGAGCAGGTGATTATTCGATGTCAGGTTGCCCAAGGATTAGTGGTGAGGAATGCTCTCGCAGAAAGTTAGATAAGTACATTGTCCAACCAAGTTCCTACATTTTGGAGAACCCGCCTAAAGGGCTTCTACTCGTGACGATGGCTAGCGAAGGTCAAATGCTGAAAACAATATTGTGTCAACGGTCTCGAAAGCGTTTAGACGTGCAAGAACCTTACAAACAAGTGTGTAAACCGCCTTTTGGTGAATATAACATCGGACCTCTGGGGGTAATCGTGATGAATGCCGGTCAGGAACCGTTCGAGATTGCCCATGGCGATCGTATCGCGCAGCTGGTAGTTGCCCCTGTCGTGCAGGCGGCATTCGAACTGGCTGAGGCATTGGGTGAAACAGATCGCGGGGCTGGTGGTTTCGGCTCGACCGGGCGCGGCTGATGCTGCTGGTTCTTGTTCTGGCAGCTGGGCTATGGGGCGTCGGCTATATCGCGGGCGCGTCAAAAACCGCGCGTGTGGTGTCGGTGAGTGTGTTGTTGGTCGGGGTGATCCTGTCTCATCTGATCTTTCCGGATGGGCATCCCCTGCGCGAAGCAACCGGTGGGTCCGCGGCACTGTGGCTGATCCTTGCGGGATTCGCTGCCATCGTTTTGCTATATGGCCGTGTGCTGAAGGCCCTGCGCAACCGTGCAGTACAAGCCTCCAAGCCGGAATCTACCATGCCCTCTGACCGTTTCACTGAAACCGAGCTGAACCGGTATGCCCGCCACATCGTGCTGCGCGAATTGGGCGGGCCGGGTCAGAAAAAGTTGAAACAAGCCCGTGTTCTGGTGATCGGTGCAGGAGGTTTGGGCGCCCCGGCGCTGCAATACCTAGCGGCCGCAGGTGTGGGTACAATCGGGGTCATTGACGACGACATAGTCGAGAATGCGAACCTGCAGCGGCAGGTGATCCACCGCGATGCAGATATCGATATGCCCAAGGTCTTTTCCGCCCAGCAAGCGATGGAGGCGCAGAACCCGAATGTGGTAGTTCTGCCCTTTCATCGCAGATTGAGCGATGAAATCGCGGCAGAACTTTTTGCCGACTTCGATCTGATCCTTGACGGCACGGACAATTTTGAGACCCGCTATCTGGCCAACCGGACTGCCGCCGCGCTGGGCAAGCCACTGATTTCGGGGGCCTTGTCGCAGTGGGAAGGGCAGCTCAGCGTGTTTGACCCAGCCAATGGCAGCCCGTGCTATCAGTGTATCTTTCCCGAAGTCCCGGCCCCCGGTCTGGCCCCGTCCTGTTCCGAGGCAGGTGTGATTGGCCCGTTGCCGGGCGTCGTCGGATCGATGATGGCGGTTGAGGCGATAAAGGTGATCACGGGCGCTGGCATGGCGCTGCGGGGCGAGATGTTGATCTACGACGCCCTATACGGTGAAAGCCGCAAGATCACGCTGACCCGCCGTGCCGATTGCCCCATTTGCGGTACCGCAAGCAATTAACCTTTCTTAACGTGGGCTGGAGGTTCTGGAACACCCGGCCATGGCGAACTAGCTATAGGGTCAAAGGAGATCCGCATGACCAACCCGATCCTGTCCAAATGGACCACCCCATTCGAAATAGCCCCTTTCGCCGATATTTCGGACGAAGATTTTGCACCGGCTTTGGATCAGGCGATGACTGCGCATAACGCGCAGATCGACGCGATTGCAGCAAATGCAGAGGCCCCTACATTCGCTAACACGGTCGAAGCCCTTGAGGCTGCGGGCGAGCAGCTGGACAAGGTTCTGTCGGTCTTCTTCACTGTTGCAGGCGCAGACAGCAACTCCAAGCGGGAAGAGTTGCAGCGCGCGTTTTCACCCAAGCTATCGGCGCATTTCTCGGGAATTTCTTCGAACAAGGCGCTGTTCAAGCGTGTGGCCGACCTATGGGCACGGCGCGATGATCTTGACTTGACCGAGGAACAGGCGCGTGTGCTGATGCTTACCCATCGGGGTTTTGTTCGTGCAGGCGCGGCGTTGGACGGGGACGAAGATGCTCGTATGCAAGAAATCAAGTCGCGCCTCGCCTCGTTGGGGACGTCCTTTACCCAGAACCTGCTGGCGGATGAGCGGGATTGGTTCATGGATCTGACCGAACAAGATCTGCAGGGCCTGCCGGATTTCGTTGTGAATGCGGCGCGCGCTGCTGGTGCAGAAAAGGGTGCGGAGGGGCCGGTTGTTACCCTCTCCCGGTCGCTGATCGTGCCGTTTCTTCAGTTTTCACCCCGTAGGGATCTGCGCGAAAAAGCATATCGCGCCTGGGCTGCCCGCGGGGCGAATGGCGGCGAGACCGACAATCGCGACATCGCGGCTGAGATTCTGGGCTTGCGTGAGGAACGCGCCAAGCTGTTGGGCTATGACAATTTTGCTGATTACAAGCTGGAAACTGAAATGGCTCGTACTCCGAACCGGGTACGTGAGTTGTTGATGCAGGTGTGGGAACCTGCCAAGGCCCGCGCCGATGCGGACGCGGAAATCCTGACCCGGATGATGCAGGAAGACGGTGTCAACGGCCCGCTGGAAGCATGGGACTGGCGCTATTACGCTGAAAAGCGGCGCAAGGCAGAACATGATCTGGATGAGGCGGAACTGAAACCCTACCTGCAACTGGACCGGATGATCGAGGCATCGTTTGCTTGTGCAAACCGCCTGTTCGGGCTGGAATTCAAGCCTTTGAACGTGCCGCTTTATCACCCGGATTGCCGCGCGTGGGAAGTTACGCGCAACGGTCGGCATGTCGCCGTGTTCATCGGTGACTACTTTGCACGGGGGTCAAAGCGATCAGGTGCCTGGTGCAGCGCGATGCGGGCACAGGCCAGATTCCCGAAAGAACAGGCACCGATTGTCATCAATGTCTGCAACTTCGCCAAGGGTGATCCGGCGCTGCTGTCTTATGACGATGCACGCACCCTGTTCCACGAGTTTGGCCATGCCTTGCACCAGATGCTGTCCAATGTGACCTATGAAAGCATCTCGGGGACTTCGGTTGCGCGCGATTTTGTCGAACTGCCCAGCCAGCTTTATGAACACTGGTTGGAAGTGCCCGAAGTTCTGGCCGAGTTTGCCACCCATGCCGAAACGGGCGAACCGATGCCGCAGGTGATGCTTGAAAAAGTGCTGAATGCCGCCAATTTCGACCAGGGATTCCAGACGGTTGAATATGTCGCCTCGGCCCTTGTTGATCTGGCCTTCCACGATGGCGACGCCCCGGCAGACCCGATGGCAAAACAGGCCGAGGTTCTAGCCGGGTTGGGGATGCCGCAAGCCATTGGAATGCGCCACGCCACGCCCCACTTTGCGCATGTTTTCGCAGGCGATGGCTATAGCTCGGGCTACTACAGCTATATGTGGTCCGAGGTGATGGATGCTGACGCCTTTGCGGCCTTCGAAGAAGCAGGTGGTGCCTTTGATCCTGAACGGGCCAAAGCGCTGGAAGACAATATCTTGTCCACCGGCGGTTCGCGCGAGGCAGAGGATTTGTATCTGGCGTTCCGGGGGCGATTGCCGGGCGTGGATGCCCTGTTGAAAGGCCGCGGTCTGATTGCGGCGTGACGTCAGTAGCCCAGCGTGCGGTCGACAAGGTGCACAAAGGGCTCGCCGGATTCCCCGCGCCGGATGTTTTCGCAAATGACCTGTGCGGCAGTGATCGGGCGGGTCTCGGACGCGATATGCGGGGTCACGGTGACATTCGGATGCGCCCAATAGGGGTGATCGGTGGGCAAGGGCTCGACACGGAACACATCCAGCGTTGCGTGGCCCACCTGGCCCGAGTTCAGGGCATCCAATAGCGCATCATCATCAATCAGCGGCCCGCGTCCCGGGTTGATGATACGCGCACCTTTGGGAAGCAGGGCCAGCGTTTCCGCATTCAGCGCGTTTTCAGTGGCAGGTGTATCGGGCAGCAACAAGACTACGATTTCGGCATGAGAAAGCGCCTGGCGCAGCCCTTCGGCACCATGCAGGCAGGTTACACCGGGGATGTCCCTGGCTGTACGGCTCCAGCCTGAGACCCGAAACTCAAGCGCTGTCAGCGCGCGGGCCACGGCTTCACCCAATGCTCCAATCCCCAGAATACAAACGTTGCGCTCTTGCGCCAGCGGTGGGACGTCTGGGGTCCAGACACCGTCCTGTACCATGATGTGCCGGTCCATCCCCAGATGGTAGCGCAGCACGTGGCCAACCACCCACTCGATCATACCCTGCGTCAGACCGTGATCCACCATCCGCGCCAGCGGAACGGTCAGTGTTTCGTTACCCACGATTTTTTCGACCCCGGCCCAAAGGCTCAGCACCGCTTTCAGGCGCGTGAAAGGTCTGAAATCCTGTACCCCTCCGTTTGGGGCGTAAACAACGTAGTCGACCTGATCCGGTTCGAACTCGGTTCCAAGCTGAACGTCCAGACCCGCCTCATCAAGATATTGTGTCAGCAGCGGCTCATACACCGGCCATAGGGCAGGGCGCGCGGAAAACAGGACGTTCACAGACATCAGAGACCTTTCAGATCAACGGGGGCGGTGAATATGGGCGCTTTGGACGATGCCAAAGGCTGCCATTAGAACCAGCATGGCCGAGCCACCATAGCTGACCATCGGCAATGGTACACCCACGACAGGAGCCATGCCCATCACCATCGACATGTTGACGGCAAAAAACAGGAAGAAGTTCAGCGCGATACCCAGCGTGACCAGAGATGAAAACCGGTCCTTGGTTGCCAGTGCCGTGACCATGCAGAAAACCAGAATCAAGGCATAAAGGGTCAACAGGGTCGTTCCCCCGACAAATCCGAACTCTTCGGCCAACGTCGTGAAAATGAAATCGGTGTGCTTTTCGGGCAGGAAGTTCAGGCGGGACTGCGTGCCCTGCATGAACCCACGCCCGTTCCAGCCCCCGGAACCCAAGGCAATCTTGGATTGGGTTATGTGGTAACCGGCCCCCAGGGGATCGGTGGACGGGTCCAGAAAGGTGTCGATGCGCCGAAACTGATAGTCCTTCAGCAATTGCCAGTCGGTCCCACGGCTGTTGAAAACAGTGGCGATCAGACCCACGACAGCAGCAATAACGGCGGCAAAATAGGCCCAGTGAACCCCTGCCAGAAACATCAACCCACCTCCTGCGGCCAGAAGCAGGATAGATGTGCCGAGATCGGGCTGTTTCAGAACCAGCAATGTAGGCAGGATGATCAGGACAACCGGGATAAGAACCCAAAGCGGGCGGGATGTTTTATGCGAGGGAAGCCAGTCGTAATAGGCCGCAAGCAACATGACCAGCGTGACTTTCATGACCTCCGAGGGTTGCAGGCGCATGAACCCAAGGTCGATCCAGCGCTGCGCACCCATTCCGATGGTGCCGAACAGTTCAACAAATACCAGCAAAGCCACCGAGCCGAGATAGGCCAGCACCGACATGTTGCGCCAGAACCAGATCGGAACCAGTGCGATGATGAACATCACTGCCAGACCAAGCCCGAAACGTTCCATCTGCGGCTCGGCCCAGGGCGTCCACGAACCGCCCGCAACGGAATACAACATCAGAAAGCCCGCGCTGGCGGTGCTGATCAACAGCAACGTCAGCGGCCAGTTCATATACAGGAATTTGCGAAACCCCGACGGCGTGGATTTGACGGCATATTCAAGATAGCTCATGCACGGTCCTTTCCATCCGGTCGCGCCTTGGGGCGTTTTTCACCCTCCAGCCGTTTTTGCTGTTCTTTGATGTGTTCGCGGTCGGCGACGGGGTAGGCTTCAAGCGGCGGAGTGCCGTCATAAAGAGCTTGCAGCATGATGTCGCGTGCAATCGGGGCTGCGGCCGTGGACCCGCCGCCGCCATGCTCAACAACCACGGCTACGGCGTATTTCGGGTTATCAAACGGTGCAAAGCAAACGAACAGTGCGTGGTCGCGGCGTTCCCACGGCAGGTCCTCGTTGCGGATCACGCCTGCCGCCCGTTCGGCCTTGGTTATGTTTCGAACCTGGCTGGTTCCGGTTTTCCCTGCCATCCGGAACTCATCCGCGATGATGCGGCTTCGATATGCCGTGCCCCGCCTGTCATTCGAGACCGAGAACATGGCCTTGCGGACCTGTTCCAGATTGTAGGAATTGAGGCCCAGTGGTTCTCCGGCGCCCGAGGGTTGTTCAACACCGTCGATCGAGCGCACCAGGCGCGGCGTGACTGCACGACCGGTGGCGATGCGGGCGGTCATCACAGCCAGTTGCAGCGGCGAAGCCAGCATGAAGCCCTGACCGATGGACGCGTTTGCCGTATCGCCCACAAGCCACTCCTGACCATACGCGCGCTGCTTCCATTCCTGATTGGGGGCCAGCCCATCTGCCACTGCAGACATCGGGATATCATGCTTGACCCCCAGTCCCAAAGTGCGGGCCATGTCAGAGATCTTGTCGATGCCAACCCGCAGAGCCACGTCATAGTAATAGACATCGCAGCTGCGTTTCAGCGAGAGGTTGAGGTCGACCGTCCCGTGCCCACCACGTTTCCAGCAATGGAAGCGACGACTGCCGACCTTCAGGTGCCCGGGGCAGTACACGGTGTTGCCGGGGGAGACTACGCCAGCTTCCAACGCGGCCAGCGCGGTGACCATCTTGAAGGTCGATCCCGGAGGATATGTGCCTTGCACGGACTTATTCGCCAGCGGACGATACTTGTCTTCTGTCAGTGCCCGGTAATCGGCGACCGAAATGCCGCGAACAAACAGGTTCGGATCAAAACTGGGTGCCGAGGCGACCGCGCGCAGGTCGCCGGTTTCGCAGTCTATGACAACTGCGGCCGCACTTTCGCCCGCCAGTCGCGCCTGTGCATATTGTTGCAGTTCAGCGTCGATGGACAGTTGCAGATCTGCCCCGGGTTGTCCTTCCTGCCGGTCAAGCTCGCGCATGACACGCCCCGTCGCGTTGACCTCGACCCGCTTTGCACCGGCTTTGCCGCGCAGTTCGATTTCCTGCTTTGCCTCAAGGCCGACCTTTCCAATCTGGAATCTTGGGATGCGCAATACCGGCTCAGGGTCTTCGATTTTGCTGAGGTCATAGTCGCTGACCGGGCCGACATAGCCGACGATATGGGCGAAATCCTCGTATCGTGGGTATTGCCGCGTCAGGCCGACCTCGGGCGTTACGCCCGGCAGCGCCGGAGCATTGACCGCAACCTTCGAGATATCCTCCCACGTAACCTGATCCGCCAGCGTCACCGGCAGAAACGGGGCCGAGCGGCGCATTTCAGTCCTGGCGCGCTCGATCTCATCTTCGTTCAGAGGGATCAGTTCCGACAGTTTGGCGATGACTTTTTCCACGTCATCGGCATCCTCACGCACAATGACGATGCGATAGGAAGGTGAGTTCTGGCCGATGATCTGACCGTTCCGGTCATAGATACGCCCACGGGTCGGTGGGATAAGCCGGATGTTGATGCGGTTTTCTTCGGCCAACAAGCGATATTCGTCGGCCTGTTCTACCTGCATGAACCGCATTCGTGCCGCCAGACTGCCTATGAACACCGCCTGTAGACCGCCCAGCAACAGCGCTCTGCGTGGCAGACGCTTATAGGCAAGGCCCTGGGATTTGGGTTTGCGCTGTTTCATGCCCGGCTTCCCACAGCGCTGACATCAGCAGCGGATATGCGGCGAACCCCCAACGCGCTTTGGCTAAGCAACACGACCAACGGGTAGACAGCGACCGTCAGCACAAGCTGAACCACGACCGGCCCCATTGCAGCCTGCTGCACGGACATCACCGATAGTACTAACCTGTTCATCAAGATGACCGCCGTGATCACAATGCCGACAGACATCCACTCCCCGGCAAATCCCGCATCCCTCATACCCAAAGCCGCTGACCGCAGATAGGCCGACCCGACTACGGTCAGCGCTGCCAATAGACCCGGTGGACGTTGCAGCAGAAAGTCGGCCATCAGCATGACAAGCGCGACCAAAACAGTCGGGACGTAATCGGGCCGCCGCAACACCCAGGCAAAAGTCAGGGCAATCAGGACGTCGGGAAAAGGCCAACGATCGGGTTGAGCGTCCAATGGCAACAGGTGCAGAAACAGCACAGCAAAAGCCAGCAAGGCATAAAGGCTGCGCATGGCCCAGATTTGCGAAGTCGGTCTATCCATCGCTGACCTCATCCGGGGTCAATGCCACCTCTGGGCGGGTGGGGCCTACGATACTGCCCGGATCCTGAATGGGCGGAGCCGAGTGAAACCGCAGAACCCTGAGAAACTCGAGCCTTTCGAAATCTGCCGACAGTCGGACCCGCAGGCGCCCCCCGGGGTCTGCCGCGATTTGACCGATCAGCAGGCCCGCAGGAAACACGCCGCCATCACCCGAAGTGATCACCCGGTCGCCGGGGCGAACCAACTCGCGGTTCTCAAGAAACTCCACCGCGGGCGCGGGGTTGTTGTCGCCTTTGATCAGAGCGGTCTGCCCAGAAGGTTGAATGGTTGCGGGAATGGCGCTGGTCGCGTCCGTCACAAGGATCACGCGTGCCGTGTCAGGGCCAACACCTGATATCCGGCCCACCAGGCCAATGCCGTCCATCGTGGCCCATCCATCTACGATCCCGTCACGCTCTCCGACATTCAGCAGAACGGATTGCCGGAATGGCGACCCGCTGTCGGCCATGACAACGCCGGTGATGTAGGTCAGACGAGGGTCAAGGCGGACATTGTTCAGATCCAGCAATCGCGCGTTTTCCTGTTCAAGCTGCAAAGCAGCCTCTTTCCAGGCGCGCATTAGGCGCAGTTCGCTACGCAGTTCCCTGTTTTGCTCGGTCAGGCGCTGATAGCTTTGGAAGTCACGCACCAGATTGACGGCGGCAGTCACCGGGACCATGGCCCATTCCATCGATGGTACAACCGTATCCACGATTCGCGCGCGGAACCGTTCTACGCGCGGGCTGTCGATCCGCCACAAAAGGAAGATACCAAGCAGGCACAGCACAACGATCCCCAGCAACAAGCGTCGCAGGGGGGGCGTGTACTCATCGCGCTGTGATCGGTCTTTTGCCACAGGTTACCTTCCCGTGCTGCTCGCGCCGATATAACCCTATCTTCCGAGGGTGCGCGCCTTAGCTTTCGTAGTCAATCGCGTGGCGCAGCTGTTTTTCATATTCCAGTGCCTTGCCGGTGCCCAAAGCCACACAATTCAGGCTTTCGTCCGCAATGGATACCGCCAGGCCTGTCTGTTCGCGCAGGGCCAGGTCCAGATCGCCCAGCAGCGCACCGCCACCGGTCAGCATCACACCGCGGTCGACAATGTCCGCAGCCAAGTCGGGGGGCGTTGTCTCAAGTGCGGTCATAACCGCCTCGCAGATCTGTTGCACGGGCTCTGACAACGCTTCGGCTATCTGGGCCTGGCTGATCTCGATTTCCTTGGGCACGCCGTTCAACAGGTCACGCCCCCGGATATGCATCGACTGACCGCGCCCGTCGTCGGGCATGCGGGCGGTGCCGATGGTTGTCTTGATGCGCTCAGCCGTGGATTCACCCACCAGAAGGTTCTGTTGGCGACGCAGGTAGGAAATGATGGCCTCGTCCATCCGGTCACCACCAACACGGACCGAACGGGCATAGACAATGTCGCCCAACGACAGAACCGCAACCTCGGTGGTGCCCCCGCCAATATCGACAACCATGTTGCCGGTCGGGTCGGTGATCGGCATGCCGGCCCCGATCGCGGCCGCAATCGGTTCGGCAATCAGGCCCGCGCGACGGGCACCTGCTGACAGGACCGACTGACGAATTGCGCGCTTTTCGACCGGGGTTGCGCCATGGGGAACGCAGACAATGATCTTGGGTTTCGAGAAAGTCGAGCGCTTGTGCACCTTGCGGATGAAGTGCTTGATCATTTCTTCGGCAGTATCAAAATCGGCGATCACACCTTCGCGCATCGGACGGATGGCCTCGATCGAACCGGGTGTCCGACCCAGCATCAGCTTTGCATCTTCGCCAACGGCCAGAACTTTCTTCACACCGTCCTTGACGTGATAGGCCACAACCGAAGGTTCAGACAGGATGACACCGCGCCCCTTGACGTAAACCAGCGTGTTTGCTGTTCCAAGGTCGATAGCCATGTCCGCTGTGAACAGGCCGCCCAGATTGCCAAAGATCCCCATGTTTTCCCTGATCCTGTAATGTCGGTTTTCTACTGCCCGCGACTCGACGGTTCCGGGACGGATGACTTATAGGGTGCCATCACGCCTGGTAAAAGGGCTGATTCCGCGACAATCAGCACCTTTCCGCCTTATTGAATGGGACTTTAGAAGGCAAAATGCTCTCTTATCAACACATTTACCACGCCGGGAATCTGGCGGATGTCCAAAAGCACGCATTACTGGCGTGGGTGCTGGATTATCTGACACGCAAAGACAAGCCGCTCAGCTATATCGAGACGCATTCCGGGCGCGGGTTGTACCGGTTGGATGCAGACGAATCCATTCGGACAGGAGAGGCAGCGGCAGGGATCGGTCGCGCACAGCGGGAAGGGTGGTTCGGGTCCGACCACCCGATGGAGCGGGTCCTGAAGCAGGTACAGGCCCGGTACGGCGACACGGCCTATCCGGGATCGCCGATGATTGCCGCGACTATGTTGCGGGAACAGGACAGTTTGAACCTCGCGGAACTGCACCCGCAGGAATTTGCGGCCCTGTCGTTGGCGATGTCGCCGTTTGGGGCGAAGGTCTATCAGCAGGATGGGTTCGATCTGGCACAGTCTTTGCTGCCTCCGACTCCGCGCCGGGGCATGATGCTGATTGACCCCAGTTACGAGGTGAAAACCGATTACGACCGCATGCCCGGCATTATCGCCAAGCTGCACCGCAAGTGGAATGTGGGCGTGATTGCCCTTTGGTACCCGATCCTGACAGATGAGAGGCACGTCAGGATGGTCGCTGCTTTGAAGGCTCAGAATATGCCGAAATCTGTGCGTCATGAGGTCCGCTTTCCCGCCGCGCGCGCGGGGCATCGGATGGTGGGGTCCGGGATGTTCTTTGTGAATGCGCCATTCGGGTTTGCCGAAGAAACGCAAAAACTGGATGCGCTGTTTTCCGGTCTCGGCTGACACCAGACGACATGTTGAAGGCGCACGCCACCTCGCCGATACACGCCTTGCATGTACCGATTAAAATTCTTGTTCGGTCAGGGCATGCGGCACTAGACTTGGCGCTGGGGGGATCGCAATGAATCGCAGACTCGCAGCAGTTCTGGCAGCAGACATGGTGGGTTACAGCCGCCTGATGGAAGCGGATGAACAAGGCACCTTGGCCCGTTTGCGCACTCATAGGATCGAATTAATCGACCCGTCGATCGAAAAAAACCGAGGCACTGTTATCAAGACAACCGGCGATGGGATGTTGGTCGAGTTCACCAGCGCCTGCGATGCCGTGGCTTGTGCCGTCGAAGTCCAGAACCGGATGTTTCGCAGAAATGCAGATGTGCCTAAGGATCAGCGCATCCAATTTCGGATCGGCATCAATCTGGATGAAATCATCTTTGAAGACGGGGATATTTTCGGCAGTGGGGTCAATGTGGCCGCGCGTCTGGAACAGTCTGCCTCTCCTGGTGACGTGTTGATTTCCGGCGCGGTGCACAACCAGGTGACCAGTCGGCTGGATCTTCGCTTTCAGGATCTGGGGGAGATTTCGCTCAAGAATATTTCCCAGCCGGTTCATGCCTTCCGCGTTGAACTGGACGCGCCCGCTGCGGCGGCTGGTGAAAATTCCAAAGAGGACGGCTCAACCAGAGTCGTCAAACCGACAATTGCGGTTCTGCCGTTCGAGAACATGAGCGGCGATCCCGAACAGGAGTTCTTCGTCGACGGTTTGACTGAAGACCTGTTAACCGAACTCAGCCGTCGGCACGAGTTGTTCGTGATTTCGCGCAATTCCAGTTTCGTCTACAAGGGGCAGGCCGTGAACCTTCGCCAAGTCGGCGAGACTCTGGGCGCGCAATACATCGTCGAAGGCAGTGTGCGCAAAGCCGGAAATCGCCTGCGCGTCACGGTACAGTTGATCGACAGTCAGAACGACGCCCATATCTGGGCCGAGAAATACGACCGTGACCTGGATGATATCTTTACCATCCAGGACGAGGTCACTTCGGCAGTTGTGGCGACACTGCCGGGCCGCATCGAAGCGTCGCAACAGGAAGAGTTAAAGCGAAAGACCCCTTCAAATTTCGCGGCGTATGAATGCGTTCTGGCCGCAAAGGTTCTGCACCACCGCAGCACACGTGAGGACAATGCCGAAGCGATGAAACTGATCGAGCGGGCCATCGAACTGGACCCGGAATATGCTCATGCCCATGCCTGGCGCGGTTGCATTCGCGGTCAGGCCTGGGGGTACGGCTGGGCCGAGGACGGCGAGGCGATGAAGATGCTGGCGCTGGATTCGGCCAAGAAGGCGGCATCACTGGACGATAACGATGCCGACGTACACAGACTGATGGCGGCGGTGGAAATTTTGCAAAATGACCTTGGGCGCGCCCGCTACCATCAGGAACGCGCGCTGTCTTTGAATCCAAACTACGATTTGGTCGTGGTGCAGATGGGAGAGTTGCTGACCTGGTCTGGTCGGCCCGAGGAAGGCGCCGAGTGGATCGAAAAAGCGATGCGGCTGAACCCCCATCATCCGGCCCGGTTCTGGAGCCATTTGGGCAAAGCCCATTTCGGCGCAAAGCAATATGAAGCTGCGATCGAGGACTTTTCGCGCTTGCCGGCATTGGATGTGGTTCAGCACGCCTATGTTGCGGCGTGTCACAGTTGGCTGGGCAACGAGGCCAAAGCCCGCCAACATGTCAAGGAAATCCATGTGTCACAGCCGGATTTGACTGTTCAGGACCTTGTCGCGAACCTTCATTACGGACGCGAAGAGGATTTGCAGCATCTTATCCAGGGGCTGGCTAAGGCCGGATTGTCCTGAGGTAAAAAACGGCCCGGAAGTTCGGGCCGTTTTCTGGAGCTTCGTCGATCAGGTCAGGTCTTTATAGCTGATCTCGCGCGCATCTGCGCCCGGTCCAGCCTTTTCACGGCGCACGATCAGGCGGTTGAGAGCGTGGATATAAGCCTTAGCTGACGCCACGACGGTATCGGTGTTTGCCGACTGGCCTGTTGCGATCATGCCATCCTCTTCCAGGCGCACGGAAACCGTTGCCTGCGCGTCCGTGCCCTCGGTTACGGCATGAACCTGATAAAGCTGAAGACGCGCCGTGTTGGGATAAATCGCACGAATCGCCTTAAAGGTTGCATCCACCGGGCCGTCGCCATGTTCGGTGGCGATTTTGTCCACGCCTTCAACTTCCAGCTCGACCGTCGATTCCGCCTTACCGCCCGTGCCGCAAGTCACCTTCATCGAAACCAGTTGCAGGTGGTCGTCAGCCTCGTCCAGCGTCATCAGCGCAATGAGATCGTCGTCGAACACCTCTTTCTTGCGATCCGCCAGATCCTTGAACCGGACGAAGATATCCTTGAGTTGGTTGTCACCAACCTCAAACCCAAGCGTTTCCAGCTTGTCGCGCAAGGCAGCGCGACCCGAATGTTTACCAAGCGGCAGGGATGTTCCCGACAGACCAATGTCCTCAGGACGCATGATTTCAAAGTTTTCGCGGTTTTTCAGCATCCCGTCCTGATGGATGCCACTTTCATGGGCAAAAGCGTTCTTGCCAACAATTGCCTTGTTGAACTGCACCGGAAAACCCGAGACCGTCGCAACCCGACGCGAGATGTGCATGATCTTGGTGGTGTCGATGCCAGTGTGCCACGGCATGATATCGTTGCGCGTGCGCAGCGCCATGACCACTTCTTCCAGCGCCGTGTTGCCTGCGCGTTCGCCCAGACCGTTGATGGTGCATTCAATCTGGCGCGCACCGCCTGCGACAGCGGCCAGCGAATTCGCGGTCGCCATGCCAAGGTCGTTGTGGCAATGGGTAGCAAAGATCACGTCATCCGCCCCCGGCACCGTTTCGATCAGCCGCTTGATCAAGTCCGCGCTTTCCACCGGAGCGGTATAGCCCACCGTATCCGGGATGTTGATCGTGGTTGCCCCGGCCTTGATCGCTATCTCGATCACACGACACAGGTAATCCCATTCGGTTCGGGTCGCGTCCATCGGAGACCACTGCACGTTTTCGCACAGGTTGCGCGCATGGCTGACCGTTTCGTGGATCTTGTCCGCCATTTCGTCCATCGTCAGATTGGGGATGGCACGGTGCAGCGGTGAAGTGCCGATGAACGTGTGAATGCGGTTCTTCTCGGCGTGTTTTACCGCCTCCCAGCAGCGGTCGATATCGGCAAAATTCGCGCGGGCCAGACCGCAGATGCGGCTGTTTTTCGACCGTTGTGCAATTTCGGTCACAGCCTTGAAATCGCCTTCCGACGCGATGGGGAAGCCGGCCTCGATAATATCGACGCCCATGTCGTCCAGCAGCTCGGCGATCTCGAGTTTTTCGTCATGGGTCATGGTGGCGCCGGGGCTCTGCTCGCCGTCGCGCAAAGTGGTATCGAAGATCAAGACGCGGTCTTGGTCGGTCACGTTGGTCATGGGGTTCTCTTTCTTCTTCTGTCCTAAAGCCTATGGCGCGCTGGCGTCCTCCTCTGAGCGGGCGCGCCGGATGGCACGCTCAGAGGCGGATTAGGATCAGTAGGCCACGCAGCGACGCACCGCGAAGGGCGGTGTCGACACAAGGGATATCTGCGCGGTTGATCATGGGATTGAGGTTATACAGAGCCCGCCGGGAATGGAAAGAACCAATTTGCAATACGCGAACTTCTGGCAACTGCCCTTTTTCGACAGCCTTGATTGTTCGCACAGCGCCGCTAGCTGGTCACGGATGGAAACTGCATTGATAATTGGTGCTTCTGGCGGAATTGGCGCAGCTGTTACCGGACGGCTGGTTGAGCAGGGCGTTTCGGTCACGCGTTTGTCCCGGTCGGAGGACGGCTTTGACCTGACTGATCGGGACAGGGTGATGCTGATGCTTGAAAGCCTGCAAGACCAGTTTGATCTGATTCTGGTGGCTTCGGGCGCGTTAGAGATAGACGGCGCTGTGCCGGAAAAGACCATTCGGGCGATTTCAGCCAAAGCCATGATGGATCAGTTTGCGTTGAATGCCGTTGGTCCGGCATTGGTGCTAAGCCGCGCGTATCAGCTGTTGCCGCGACATAGACGATCTGTATTCGCGGTGCTTTCGGCGCGGGTGGGATCAATCGGGGATAATCGGACAGGTGGTTGGATCAGCTACCGTGTGGCTAAGGCAGCGGTCAATCAGGTCGTCCATACCGCCGCAATTGAATTGGCCCGAACACATAAACAAGCAATTTGCGTCGCCCTTCACCCCGGCACGGTAAAAACAGAGTTCACGAACAAATACCTGGGTCGTCATCCTGCCGTCGAACCTGAAGCAGCCGCCGACAACCTGTTGAACGTGATACGCGGGTTAACGCTGGCTGATACCGGTGGGTTCTATGATTGGGCCGGTAAGCCGGTCCCGTGGTGAGCCTTCACCCGTCCGAGCTTCCGGTTGCCTCAGTATTTGCATCCGGGCTGGGTTGCGGGGCAGGGGTGTCAGCGTCACTCTGCTGGTCCGAGGTCTGGTCCGGCAACACGCCGTTTTCCCAGACACCGCTTTCCTCCTGGCCGTTGGCATAGCGCATCGTCCCACTGCCCTGCCGTTTGTTGTCAACAAAGCTGCCCTCATACACGTCGCCGTTCGAGTAGGTGGCGGTACCCACGCCGTTGATTTTTCCGTCCGACCAGTCGCCCGAATATTTGAACCCGGCGGGGGTTACGATTTCGCCTTTGCCATGCCGTTTTCCGTTCAGGAAATCACCGATGTAGACCGTGCCATCGGAATAGGTCGCCTTGCCTTTGCCCTGACGCACACCTTCAACCCAGTCGCCGTCATATACCGAGCCATCTGCGCGCGTAACCACACCTTTGCCGTGGCTTTGCGCGTTTTTGAATTGGCCTTTGTAGATCATACCATTGGTATACGTGGCCGTGCCTTGACCCTCGATAACACCCGCGATCCATTCGCCTTCATAGGTCGATCCGTCCGGATAGGTGATGCTGCCGTTTCCTTCGGCCAGATCGGCAACGAAATCGCCGACATAGACAGAGCCATCCGGATAGGTCACTTCGCCTAGGCCTTCAATCTGCCCGGCGTTCCAGTCGCCGGTATACACAAAGCCGTCTGTTCCGGTGAACGTTCCTTTGCCGTGGCGACGGTCGTCGACAAAATCGCCTTCGTACACATCCCCCTGCGCGTGGGTCACTTTGCCCTTACCGTAGCGGCGCCCTTCTTGAAGTTCGCCTTCGTATATATCGCCATTGGAATAAGTCAGGCTGCCCGTCCCGGTGATCTGGTCGCCGGACCAATCCCCTGAATACACCATTCCGTCGGGCATCGTCTGCGTGCCGGTTCCATCGCGCAAACCTGCGTTGACGTCGCCGTCGTAAACGCTGCCATCCGTATAGGTGATCCTGGCCTTGCCCTGCCGCTCACCGTCGACCCAGTCGCCATCATAGATATATCCGTCGGGAAAACTCAGCACGCCTTTGCCATGTCGCTGGGCGTTCCTGAATTCACCCTCATAGCGCGTGCCGTTCGCGAATTCAGCGATGCCGGTGCCGTTGATTGACCCGTTGGACCAATCGCCCTCGTAGCTGCTGCCATTGGCATAGATGATCTTGCCGCGCCCTTCGGGCTGACCCTTGGCGAACATGCCTTCGTAGACTGACCCGTCGGGGTAGCGTGTCGTACCCTGACCCTGAATTTCGCCTTCTACCCACTGCCCCGTGTATTCAAACCCATTCGGCAGCCGATACGTTCCTGTCCCGTGCCGCAACCCGTTCTCGTAAGTGCCTTCATAGACACCGCCAACTTCATCATCCTTGACGATGACAGTCCCGTCCTGCGCGAAAGCAGTGGCAGCTGCCAGGCTCATCCCCGCCGCCAAAATTGAGTTTCGGATCACGTTCATTTCTGGTCCTGTCTGCCCGGTCGCCGCTGGTGATATCTCTTGCGCAAAACTAAGGTACCGTTGCAGGCAGAGCAACGGCTTTTGCCGCATTGGTCTTTTACTCGCGCGGTGATCTGCTAAATGGCAATAGGACTTACGAGGCAAGAGGGCAGCATGGCCGACCGTTTCCGCATCACTCTGGCGCAACTGAACCCGACCGTTGGCGATATCGAAGGCAACGCAGCAAAGGCCTTTGCGACATGGGAACAAGGCAAGGCAGCGGGCGCGGATCTGGTGGCTTTCCCCGAGATGTTCATCACCGGCTACAACACGCAGGATCTGGTTCTCAAACCGGTATTCCACCGCGCAGCCATGTCTGCGGTTGAAGCGCTGGCTGCAAAATGCGCCGAAGGTCCTGCAATTGCCATAGGTGGTCCCTGGGTCGATGATGGAAAGCTGTACAACGCCTACCTGATCCTGAAGGGTGGCCGGATCACCAGCAAGGTTCTGAAGCACCACCTGCCGAACGAGACGGTGTTCGACGAAGTGCGCCTTTACGATGCGGGACCTCTGGGTGGGCCGTATTCGGTAGGGAATTTCCGGATTGGCAGCCCGATTTGCGAAGACAGCTGGCACCCGGACGTGGCAGAAACGCTGGAGGAAACCGGGGCCGAGTTTTTGTTGATCCCCAACGGGTCGCCCTATTTCCGGGATAAATACGATGTGCGGTTGAACCATATGGTCGCGCGCGTGGTCGAAACGGGACTGCCACTGATTTACCTGAATATGGTTGGCGGGCAGGATGATCAGGTCTTTGACGGTGCCAGTTTTGGCCTAAACCCGGGCGGGGAATTGGCGTTCCGGATGCCTGTTTTCGACGAGCTACTCTCTCAAGTCGACCTTGAGCGCGGCGAAGACGGCTGGCGGATCGCATCAGGTGAAATCGTGCCCCAACCGGATGAGTGGGAGCAGGATTACCGCGCGATGGTGCAGTCTCTTCGCGACTACATGGGGAAAACCGGTTTCAAAAAGGCGCTGCTGGGCTTGTCCGGCGGGGTTGATTCCGCGCTGGTCGCGACCATTGCAGTCGATGCCATCGGGGCCGAAAATGTCCGCTGCGTGATGCTCCCGTCGGAGTACACCAGTCAGGCCTCGCTTGACGATGCCGAGGCGGTCGCCAAAGCGCTGGGCGTGCATTATGACTACGTGCCGATCTCGGACAGCCGCGCAGCCGTCACCAGTACTTTGGCACCCTTGTTTGCAGGGTTGGATGAAGGGTTGACCGAAGAAAACATTCAATCCCGCCTGCGCGGGTTGTTGTTGATGGCGATCTCGAACAAGTTCGGCGAAATGCTGTTGACCACCGGCAACAAATCCGAGGTCGCCGTGGGCTATGCCACGATCTATGGCGACATGAACGGCGGCTATAATCCGATCAAGGATCTGTACAAGACCCGTGTGTTTGAAACCTGCCGCTGGCGCAATGCCAATCACCGCAACTGGATGATGGGCCCTGCAGGCGAAGTGATCCGTCCCTCTGTCATCGACAAACCGCCCAGTGCGGAACTGCGCGAAGATCAGAAAGACAGCGACAGCCTGCCGGATTACCCGGTGCTGGACGGAATACTTGAGATCCTGGTTGATCAGGACGGATCGATCGCGGATTGCGTCGCCGCCGGGTACAACGAAGCAGATGCTCAGAGGGTCGAACATCTGGTCTATATCAGCGAGTATAAACGGTTCCAGTCCGCCCCCGGTACGCGCCTGAGCAACCGCGCGTTCTGGCTGGACCGGCGGTATCCGATTGTGAATCGCTGGCGTGATCGCCCTTGATTGCCGCAATTCGCGCGCTGAATTGGAAACTGTGAGAGGCTTAGCGCGCCTATTGTTTTCATATTTTTCTTCTTTGATCCGCCAGGGGCGCTAAAACCGGCCTCTGACTTGCTGTTGCGCCAAGTTTCTGCCACATTTTGGCTTGAAAATTGCCCCATGTGGGGCGGATGCGGCGCAATTCTCAAAGTCGCAAGCTGATTTTGATAATGTGTGGCGCATCCGGGGTTGGATGTCTGAGTAAATGGTTTGGTTTTGACATGCATAGTGAATATCAGAGATCGCATCATGCTCTTTTGAAACGGCGGACGATGGAATCTCCGCCGCAGGAGTTGGATGAGGAAAAGCTGGAAGCGGCGATTGCCGGTGTCCTGAATGAACAGCGGCTGTCCGACGAACAGGCAGCGGCGTCGCTTCGGGCTGAGTTTCCAAGCTTGTTGCCGCAGAAGGACGTAACCGCCCAGACCGTGCAAAAAGACACCGGGTTGACCGCGAAGCTGCGTCAGAAATGGGCGGAACTGTCCGGCGCAGCGTGATGTGCTGAGGATTTTCGATGCCGTTGGCGTCTGGGCCACAGGCGTCATGAATAGTGCCAACATTGCGACAATTTGTGTTGCCAAACTTCTAGACCTTGGTCCCCATACGGGTTCAGGCGACAGAGTAATGCGTATTTATGACGGCACCAAAACCGAACCCCGTAGAATCCGATCTTGCCCTTCCCAAATCTGTTGATGTCGTCGTTGTTGGCGGCGGCATAATCGGCGTTTCAACAGCGCTGGAACTGGCAGAGCGCGGCGCTTCCGTCCTTTTGTGCGAAAAGGGACAGATTGCGGCTGAACAAAGCTCGCGCAATTGGGGGTGGGTGCGTTTGGGTATGCGAGACCCCCGCGAAATTCCCCTGATGCAAGAGGCGTTGCGGATATGGCCGACCCTTGATGCCCGCCTGGATGGCAATACCGGATATACGCAATCCGGCATTCTTTTTGGCGCGTCCGGCAAGCGGGGCGAAGTCAATCTGAAGCGTTGGATGCGCCATGTAGAAGGATTGCAGACCGGGGCAAAAATGGTGTCGGGACGCGAGTTGGCAGAGTTGTTGCACGGGCATGAAACCGGCCTGACATCTGCCCTGTACATGCCGCAGGACGGGCGCGCCGAGCCGCAATGGGCCGCCCCGGCCATAGCCGAAGCCGCACGGCGTCTGGGTGCTGTAATCATGACAGGTTGCGCCGTGCGAAGTGTGGACATTCAGGATGGGCGTATCGCTGGTGTATTCACCGAGCGCGGCAAGGTCGCCTGCGGGCGCGTGGTTCTGGCGGGGGGCGCGTGGTCGCGTTTGTTTGCGGGAAATGCAGGTATCAACCTGCCGCAGCTTAAGGTTCTGAATACGGTTCTGCGGACTTCTCCGGTGAAAGATGGACCCGAAACTGCGCTATGGTCGGATGATGTTGCGATCCGAAAGCGCGCTGATGGGGGGCACACCATCGCGTCCGGACATCAGAACACGGTCGATATCGTACCGGACAGTTTCCGGCTGGGGTTGCAGTTTCGCTTTGCCTTTGCGCAGGAATGGAAATCCCTGCGCTTTCGCTGGTCAAATCAGTGGGCTATCGAGGCCCGTCAAAACAGAAGATGGTTGCCGACCGACATAACCCCGTTCGAGCTGTGCCGGGTTTTGGATCCTGAACCTTCGCAGAAGTTTTTGCGACAAGCCTGGGCCAGTGCACGAAAAGGATTTCCTGCCTTGCTGGATAGTGAAATCGTCCAAAGTTGGGCGGGTATGATTGATGTCACCCCCGACGCCATTCCCGTAATCTCGGGCGTGGATGACATGCCGGGTATGTATATCGCCACGGGCTTTTCCGGCCACGGCTTTGGCATCGGTCCCGGCGCCGGCCGCCTGACAGCGGACCTTGTCACTGATTCAACCCCTTGTGTGGATCCGACCGCGTTCCGTCTGTCTCGGTTCACTGACGGCTCAAAAGTGCGACCGGATCCGGGTTACTAGGGGCTTAGCCCATCATCTGATAGCTGACTGGAACAAAGCGGAAGCCCTCGCCCCGTGTCTCGACAAAGCCCGCGGCAGGGAAGGGCATGTGATAGCCGACCATCGGCACCTTGTCGGCTGCCAGCATGCCAAGAACATTTCGGCGCGCGGCGGTTGCGGCGGCCTTGTCCATGTCAAACCGAACCTCCCATTCCGGATGGGCAAATGACCACACGTAATGGTTGGCCAAGTCCGCTGTCAGCAGAAGGCGCTGTCCGTTGCTCTCCAGATGATAAACCGTATGACCCGGGGTATGGCCGTGGGCCGCAACCGCAGTTATGCCCGACGCCACTTGCTCTCCATCGCCGATAAAGCTCATCTTCTCGGCCAGCGGTGTGACTTTTGCGGCTACAAGATCACCGACATTGTTTCCGGCCTCTTGCGCGGACCAGAAATCGTATTCCGTTGCCGAGGTCACATAGCGTGCGTTGGCAAAGGTTGGTGCGCCATCCGTTGTCATGCCGCCAATATGGTCTGGATGCATATGGGTCAGCACGACAACGTCGATCTGATCCGGGCTGACACCTGCATCGGCCAAAGCGGCCTGAATGCCGCCTTGCCCCAGACCGGTGTCGAACAATACCAGTTCCGATCCGGTGTTGACCAGTGAGGGGGTAAAGAAGAATTGGGCGGTGTCGGCGGGAATAAAGTTCTCGGCCGAAACCTTTGCGAAGTCTTCATCTGACGCTCCGCCGCCAAAGATATCCTGGGCGCCATCGCGGGGCAGGCTGCCATCCAGCAAGGTCGTGACGGTAAAGTCGCCGACATGGAATGACTTGGCGATGGTCGAGTTGGCCTTGGCGTCAGAGCCTGCGGCCAAAACCGGCGCTGCTGCCGTGGCAAAGGGTAAGGCGGCAGCAGTTCCCAAGGCGGCGCGGCGAGTAAGTTTGATCGTCATTATCGTTCTCCCTGTCAGAACACCTTTAGAAAAACTAGAACGGTGTGAGATTCTGACCAGATGTTACGACATCCACGCAGGGTGCATGGATGAACAATACGTGTTAATTTTTGTTCATGTCGCGATCGCAGAACAAAACCGTTCCAACGGATCAAAGTGTAGAAGACTTCCTTAATTCGGTCCAATCAGAACGTCGGGCCGAAGAGACGCGCGCTCTGGACGACCTGTTTCGGGCTACCACCGGATTTGATCCGGTCATGTGGGGGCCGTCGATGATAGGGTATGGCCGTTATCACTATCGCTACGCCTCGGGCCGAGAGGGCGATTTTCTGGCAACCGGATTTTCCCCGCGCAAGTCGGCGCTGGTGATTTATATCATGCCGGGTTACGCGGATTTTGGCGGCATTCTGGCCCGGTTGGGTAAGCACAAGTTGGGCAAGTCCTGCCTGTATGTGAACAAGCTGGCGGATATCGACATGCAGGTTCTGTCGAAACTCATTCGCGCCGGGTTGGACGACCTTGGCAGGATATGGCCTGTGGAACCGCGTTGAATCACCTGATGGATCAAGCGGCGGCTGGACAAAAACGCGCCCATGTGACAAGAGCCGCGCCAACAGGAGACACCCATGACAACCACCCGTTTCGCCCCGTCGCCCACCGGTTACATCCATGTGGGCAACCTGCGCACCGCCCTGATGAACTATCTGATCGCCCGCAAGTCGGGCGGTACGTTCATCCTGCGCATCGATGACACCGACCCCGAACGCTCGAAAGAGGAATATGTCGATGCCATCAAACAGGATCTTGAATGGCTGGGTTTGCACTGGGATCGTGTCGAGCGTCAATCCGAGCGTTTGGACCGCTACGCCGAAGCGGCTGACAAGTTGCGCGCGATGGGGCGGTTCTATGAAGCGTTTGAGACGCCGACCGAGCTGGACCTGAAGCGCAAGAAACAGCTGAACATGGGCAAACCTCCGGTTTATGACCGAGCCGCGCTGAACCTGTCGGATGCCGAGAAGGATGCGCTGCGCGCTGAACGTGGCAACGGTGTCTGGCGTTTCAAGCTGGATCACGAACGGATCGAGTGGACCGATGGAATTCTGGGCGACATCTCGATCGATGCGGCCTCGGTCTCTGATCCGGTTCTGATCCGTGGTGATGGGCAGGTTCTTTATACGATTGCGTCGGTGGTGGATGACACTGAAATGGGCGTGACTGATGTCGTGCGCGGCTCGGATCACGTGACCAACACTGCGACCCAGATTCAGATCATCAAGGCACTGGGCGGGGATTGCCCGCGCTTTGCGCATCACTCGCTGCTGACCGGCCCGCAGGGCGAAGCTCTGTCGAAACGCCTGGGTACGCTGGCCCTGCGCGATCTGCGTGAACAGGGCGTGCAGCCGATGGCACTGCTGAGCCTGATGGCGCGACTGGGTTCGTCCGATCCGGTCGAGCTGCGCTCGGATATGGCCGAGTTGATCGACGGCTTTGACGTGAGCCGGTTTGGTGCCGCGCCGACCAAGTTCGACGTGCAGGACCTGTTCCCGCTGACCGCCAAATACCTGCAATCGCTGCCGCTGGCGAATGTGGCCGATGCTGTCGCGGATGCCGGGGTGCCTGCCGAACTGGCCGAACCGTTCTGGGCCATGGCGCGCGAAAACATCACCACTTTGGCCGACCTCAAAGGGTGGTGGGACCTGTGCCGTGACGGCGCCGAACCGTTGGTTGCAGATGAAGATCGCGAATTCATCGCTAAGGCCATGTCGCTGCTGCCCGAAGGCCCGTTCGATGGTGAGACCTGGGGAGCCTGGACCAATGCCGTGAAAGAGGCAACAGGCCGCAAGGGAAAAGGCCTGTTCATGCCGCTGCGCAAGGCGTTGACAGGTGCAGAACGTGGCCCGGAAATGGCGGCGTTGCTGCCGTTGCTGCAGGTGATCCGCGCGCGCGGCTAACGCGGTAGTACACGACATTTAAGGGCCACGCCCTCGGCGTGGCCCTTTGTCGTCAAACCGGTTGTTCAATCCGAACCGACAAACCGGTCAGGCGGTCATCGACAAAATCACGCTCGACAGGTTTGAGTTGTTGATGTCGCGGGTAACGTGGCTCGGCCCGGTCATTCAGGATCGGGGCATCCCATCCGCTGGTTGTTGCAAAGAACCGGTCTGCCCCGTCTTCTCCAAACGCCCGCAAATAACCCTGAACAACAACGTCGATATAGCTGAGCAGCAAGGGATGGCGGTTGCTGGGCTCGTTGTGCCGATCCTGCGGGACGGCGTAGACAGCTATTTCAACTTCATGTTTCAGCGGATGTGAAACCGACCGGGTTGCCGGAATTCGGTCATAGGCCCATTCCCGTTCATCCAGCGCAGCCCAGTCGTTCTTGGGGACATGTGCGATCATGCCTTCGATCTCAGACTCGGGGTCCGGGACAGCTGTCAGGAACGCGACCGGGCGCAGATCAGTGTGTCGCCATGCGCGTTTCCACCCCTTCAGTTTTGCTGGGCGGGGGTCGGGAAAATCATGTGTGGCGAGGTTCACAAGGCTTCCATAACCAAAGAAATAGGGGTCGGCCATGCGAGAGGTGTCCTTTGGGTCGATTGATGTATGTCAAACCGCTTTTTTCCGCGACATGCAATATGGCTTCATCTTTTATTCAGGGAGGCCTTCATGCGGATTACCAAACGGACGAATATCGCTGTGCGCCTATTGATGTATTGCGCCGCACACCCGGACCGGCTGGTCACCAAAGCCGAGATCGCCGAAGTCTGCAACATCTCGGAAAACCATCTGGCTCAGGTGATCAACCAGTTAAGCCAGTTGAATTACCTGAGCACTCAGCGCGGCCGCAACGGCGGTATGTCGTTGGCGCGTCCGGCAAGCCAAATCCGGATCGGCGCGGTGTTCAGGCACGTCGAAGGGGCCTTGCCCATCGCCGAGTGTTTTGCGGATGCGGACAACACCTGTCCTTTGACCGATGCCTGTAGGCTGCGGCTGGCATTGCAGGATGCGGCGGAAGTTTTCTATGCATCTCTGGACGAAGTGTCGTTGGATGCGCTGGTTTGTGACAACGACCCGTTGCTGAAGCTGTTGCAGCCCGTGGCCTGCGTACGCTGACCTTAGTCGCTGGCCCGCAAAATTCGGGCTGGCCGGGCAGAGAGAGGGCGCAGCGCGAATGCGAAACCTGCGCAGAGCGTGACGCCGACACCGGCCAGAACGATGCCAAAGGCCGAAGACCAGATCACGGTAAAACCTGTGTCGAAGATATGGGTGGCCACAGCCCATCCGCCCAGGATGCCGACCAGCAAGGCGACGCAGCCCGCTGCGGCGCCCAGCAGGACCGAGCGTAGTCCAAAACTGCGCAGGATGCGGCCACGGTCAGCCCCCAGCGTCTTGAGGATTGCCGCCTCGTATCTGCGGGCGGGTTCGCCGGCGGCTGCCGCCCCGATCAGCACCAGGAATCCTGTCAACAAAGACACGCCCGCGCCATACGAGGTTGCGGCGGCGATCCCTGCCAAAAGGCCCGAAACACGGTCAATTGCGTCGCGCACACGAATGGCCGTGATGTTCGGGAACTGGCCTGCAAGATCTCGCAGAATGGCGGCCTCGGCCTGTTCTTCTGCATATACCGTCGCAATAAAGCTGTGTGGCGCACCCGCCAGTGCCGACGGGTTCATCGACATGACAAAACCCATACCCGCTGTGGAAAAATCCACCTCTCGGGTTGAGGTCAGCTCTGCGGTGATATCCCGCCCCAGGATGTTGACAGTTACCTGATCGCCCAGTTTCAGACCCATCTCTTCGGCTTCTTCGGCTGCAAAGCTGATCTGTGGTGCGCCAGAATAATCCTCTGCCCACCACTCCCCCGCTGTCACCCGTGCATTTGCCGGGGGGCGGGCTGAATAGGTGACGCCGCGATCTCCCTCCAGAACCCAATGATCTCCGGCCACCTCGCGCGCAGGGCGACCGTTTATCTGGGTGATGATGCCCCGCAGCATTGGTGCGCTTTCAATGCGGCTGACAGCAGGATCGGTTTGCAGCCGTTCGGTAAAACCGGGCATCTGGTCTTTTTGAATATCGACAAAGAAGTATGAGGGCGCGACATCCGGCAGATTGCCGGAGATCGCATTGCGCAGCGTGCCGTCAATCTGCCCAACCGCCGCCAGCACTGACAAACCTAGACCAAGTGACAAAACCACTGACCCCGCACCCTCACGCGGATCAGAGATGGCGGACAAAGCCCATCGCAGGGCAGGGCGGCCCCGCGCCAAAGGTGTCCCAGCCCGTGCCAGTTTGCGAATGGCATAGGCTGCGAGCGCCAGCAGGATCAGTGCGCCCGCAAGTCCGCCGCTGGTCCACAGGGTTAGGCGCGTTGAGCCGCTGAACCAGGACGCAATCGCGATCAGGGACGCCAATCCAATCCCGCTTGCCACGACGTAAATTGCGCGTGGGACGGGACGAGCTGCGGTCAGCGCATCGCGAAACAGGGTTGCGGCGCGCACATCTTCGGTTCTGGCCAGCGGCCAGAGCGTGAAAAGAAATGCTGTCAGCAGGCCATAAAGCGCAGCCTCGATCAGCGGTTGCGGATACAGAGAAAACACTGCTGGAACCGGCAACCGGTTTTCCAGCAGCGGCGCCAGCAAAAGCGGAGCCATCCCGCCCAGTACCAGCCCAATTACAATGCCAGTCAGGGACAGCACCCCGATCTGAATCATGTAAGTTTGAAAAATGGTGGAGCGATCCGCCCCCAATGTCCGCAATGTCGCAATGGTTTCCGTTTTCTGGCTCAGATAGGCCCGTACGGCGGCGGACACACCGATGCCACCGACGGCAAGCCCCGACAACCCGACAAGGACCAGAAAGGCACTCAGGCGGTTGACGAATTCCGATATGCCCGGTGCGCCGTTGCGCGCATCGCTCCAGCGCATCCCCGAGCCCTCAAGCGCCGCGCTGGCACGTGCGGCCACCTCCGACAGGTTTGCGTCTTGGGGCAAGGTCAGCCGGTACCTGGTCGAAAAAAGCGTTCCGGGCTCCAGCAGGCCAGATGCCTGCAACGCTTCGGTACGCACCATTGTACGTGGCCCCAAGGCAAAACCAGCCGCGGCGCTGTCGGGTTCATTCCGAAGTGCGGCCATCAGAATGAACTCTTGCGTGCCAAGCGCGAAATGATCACCGACCGACAAACCAAGCCGGTCGATCAGTACGGGTTCCATAACGGCACCGGGTAATCCGGACTTGCCGTTCAGGGCGTCGTCCAGAGTGATATCCGGTTTCAGTTTGACCGATCCGATGAGCGGGTAAGCCTTATCGACGGATTTGATCTGGGTCAACGCACGTTCCGGCCCGGAGTCGCGGGGCACAACCGCCATCGAGCGGAAATCGACGATCTCTGACACCTGCTCGGATGACTGCTGCATCCAGCTGCGTTCAACCTCAGTAGCAAAACGATAGGTGAACTCAAGCTCGGCATCGCCGCCCAGAAGGGATGCGCCTTCACGGGTCAGCCCGGTCTGAATCGCCTGACGCACCGATCCGACGGCTGCGATGGCTGCGACGCCCAAGGCCAGACAGGCCAGAAAGATGCGAAACCCGCGCAGGCCCCCGCGCAGCTCTCGGTGGGCCAGCCGCGCGGCCAGCCGAAGGCTCATTCTGCGGCCTCCTGCCGGGTCATTTCGGCAATCCTGCCGTCGCGCAGCCGGATCACCCGGTCACATCGTTCAGCCAGTGAACGGCTGTGCGTTACAAGAACCAGCGTCGCATCATATTTGCGCCGAAGCCCGAACAGCAAATCAACAATCGCGGCACCGTTTGTCTCGTCCAGATTCCCGGTTGGTTCGTCCGCCAGCAAGATCTTGGGGCGTGGTGCCGATGCACGCGCCAGGGCAACTCGTTGCTGCTCGCCGCCCGACAACTGCGCCGGGTAATGATCGCGACGATGGGATAACCCCACGGCATTCAGTTCAGTCTCGGCACGGTCGAACGCATCTTTGTGCCCCGCCAGTTCCAGCGGTGTCGCCACGTTCTCCAACGCGGTCATCGTTGGGATCAGGTGGAAATTCTGAAACACCACGCCCATGTTGTCGCGCCGAAACCGCGCCAGGGTGTCCTCGTCCATGCTTGTCAAATTCTGATCCAAGGCCAAGATTTGACCACTTGTTGCCTGTTCCAACCCACCCATCAGCATCAACAGCGACGATTTTCCCGACCCCGATGGCCCGATCAGCCCCAGCGTTTCCCCCCTGTTCACGGTCAACGTGATGTCATGCAAAATATCGACCCGCCCGGCATTGCCATCCAGCGATAAAGCGGCATTCTGAAGAGCGAGAACAGCAGGCGTCATGGGTCTTCCCGATAAAGGAGCGGTTTTTGGGATATGGAGTGATCACCGTATTGCGCAAGGTTTTGATGGCAAGTCCATTTGTGTTCTGCGGTTTTGCGGCCACAGCCGATCAGGTGGCGATTGCAGCCCTTGGGGACTCGCTGACGCAAGGCTACGGGCTGGTGGAAGAGAACGGGTTTGTTCCCCAGCTTGACCGTTGGTTGCAGGCGAAGGGCGAAGATGTTCGCGTTATCAACGCAGGCGTTTCGGGCGATACAACGGCGGGTGGCGCTGCGCGGGTAGAATGGACCCTGACACCCGATGTGGACGGACTGATCGTTGCCTTAGGCGGGAATGACGTGTTGCGCGGGATCGATCCTGCAGTTTCGCAAGCCAATCTGCGCAAGATACTTCAGGTTGCACGCGATACAAAGGTTCCTGTCTTGTTGATCGGAATGCAGGCGCCGGGCAACTACGGCGCTGAATACAAGCAGGCATTCGATGGCATGTACCCTGTACTGGCGCAGGAGTTTGAAGTTCTGTTTTTCAGCAGTTTCTTTGAAGGGCTTGCAGCGGAGGGTGACCCCGCAGCCGTATCGCAATTCATGCAATCGGACGGCATTCATCCAAATGCGGCCGGGGTGGCGAAGATCGTCGAAGCGCTGGGCCCCTCTGTGTTGCAACTTGTGACGCAGGCGGGCGGGGAAGGTTAGCCATCCCCGCTGTGGCGATCAGACGACCGTGACCACCGTTCCGATAGGGACCCGGTTATACAGATCGATGACATGTTCATTCAGCATCCGAATACACCCGTTTGACACCGCCCTGCCTATGGTTTGTGGCTGGGTCGTGCCATGGATTCGGAAATAGGTATCGACACCGTTCTGGAACAAATACATCGCACGCGCGCCGAGGGGGTTATCCCCACCTCCCGGCTGGACATAGTCATTGTCCTTGAATTTTGCATAGGCCACCGGATCGCGTTGGATCATCTCTTGGGTCGGGCGCCAGGTCGGCCATTCCTTTTTTACATCGATAGTAGCGGTGCCGGTGAATTCCAGACCTGCCTTGCCGACACCGCAGCCATAGCGGATCGCTTTGCGTGGTTCGGTGACATAGTAAAGATAGAATGAACGGGGGGCGACCAGCAGCTGCCCGGGCAGGAACTGCTTTTTGATGCGCACGAATTGCGGTGTCGGATCATACTCGACCGCTTTCTTGGCGCTGGCGATGCCCGGCAGCAGCGTGGCTGCTGTTCCGGCCAGAAAAACTCGGCGTGTAAACATCGAAACCCTCATCAATTGACCAATGAAACCCAAGAACCAGTTTCATCATGATATGTTATTTGGTCAATTCTGGGGCAAGCATCACGCATCCGTGATGTGATCAATCGGCCACCTGAAACGGCAGCGGTTGAACAAAAGGGTGAGGAATTTCTCTCACCCTTTCAAGAGCTTATGCAAGCTGGATGTTGTCGGCGCTCTCGCGGCCGTCACGACCCGAACGCAGTTCGTACGTGACTTTCTGGTTGTCGGCCAAACCGGTCAGGCCCGAGCGTTCGACGGACGAGATGTGGACGAAGATGTCCTTGCCGCCATCTTCGGGCGCGATAAAGCCGTAGCCTTTAGTGGTGTTGAACCATTTTACGGTGCCTGCTGGCATATCCGTGTCTCCTGTTTGGTGCTGCCCACGGAGTTGCGGCAGCCTGGCGTCGTATGTCTGTATCGATAGACTGAGCGCCGTAGAAGGAGACAGTAGGTCGAAATAGAAAAACGTTAGCACCCTGCATATGGCATTGAGGTAAGCCTGTGGCAAGAGTGGTTTGTACGGATTGTACTAGGGCCAGAGGGCAGAAAGCCCAATTTGTACAAGAATCCGCCGATGGGTTTCAGGCTGATTTTGGCGGTGTTTGACAGCATTCCGGGTGCTCTGGTCACCCTGTCTGTTGACGCGCGCGACGGCAATGAGAACCCGGACCCACACCTTCCCGGTCGGCCATGCGGAGCGGTCACCACATGCCACGCCTGCGCGGGAGGGGGACACTTTTTGGTTGCAGGCACGTGTTCAGGACCAGCGCCATTCTGATCGGTTGAGCGGGGGGTGCGCTCACAACTGACGGTTTTAATTTGCCAATCACTATGTTTGGAAAATCTGCGATCCGGTGCTATACTATCAAGCAGGCGTGGGGGCGTATATGAAAGTTGTATTCACGATAACGCTGATGTGCTGGGCCGGTGCCTCGCAAGCCCTGACTGTTCCATTTGGGACAGAGGGTTCGATGCCGGGCGCGCGTGAAGGCGGGCTCAAACTCTACAACATGTTCGAATTTGAACACGAGCTGAAGGCTCCGGTCTTCGCGAAGGAGAACCCGCGCCGTAAGGAAAGACGCCCTCGTCTTGTCGAGCTTGGAGGACCCAAGCATTTGCCCGAGATACTGACTGAACGGACGGAGGTCGTGGCGGAATCCGGACCCGAGTTTTGCGAGCTGTGGTGCAATGAGCCCGGGTCCGAAGAAACGCCGGTGGACGTGAACGTCTCGGCCGTGCCGCTTCCGGCCAGTTGGCTGCTGCTGCTTGGGGCGCTGACGGGGTTGCTCGGCGTCGGACGGCTGCGTGGCAACCGGTTCGGGTAAGCGCCGCGTCTGCAACCATCCTTGAATGCTGTGATATGGGACACCGGGGGTTGGTGGAGCATGCAACCGATTGGCCGTATTCGTCGATCCATCGTGATATCCGCGCAGGTCGGGTTGATCCGGAATGGAGCGGCGGTGTGACGGACGGCGCGTTCGGAGAGCCGTGATACAACGAACACCCCCCGTAGGCCGGGCTTCAGCCCGGCATCCACCATTCCCCTCAGAACGATTGAAGGGTTTTGAGGCCATTCATCGGCGGATGTTGGTAAAGGTGCGGGTGTTTCGAGGGGTGCCGGGCTGAAGCCCGGCCTACGGGTTGGTGTGAGGGGTGCGAGTGCTCAACTTACGTTTGCTATCACGTCTTGAATTGCAATGAGCTGTTAGCCATCTGACTGGTGAGATCAGCAGAATCATGGAGTTATCTATTGAAAGAGAAAGATTATTTGGCGAAAGGTCATGCCCGTCAAATCGTTGAGGAGTGCCAGTTGTTTGAAGGCGATTTCCTTAGGTTTTCAGAAAAAGAAATGAGAAAATTGAATTGGAAGGACAACAGCCAACGAGACCGAAAGAGATTGGTTTTGTCTTTAAGGAGACCTTTTCAAGACGAAATATTTGGATTTCAATGCCAAAAAAACTATCGCAAACTTAGATTTATGGTTGCGCACCAAGAACAGGGGGATTTTCCACGTTTAGTTTTGCGAAATCACTTTTTTGACCAAGAAACTTTGGGCCGTTGGACGCATTGCGAAAGCCCGCATTCTGTCATTTCAAATCACGCGTTGCAGCGATTGTATCTAAGGGGTGGCGCAAAATCACTTAGGGAGGTTAGTGGATTTATCAGAAAAATTTCTGGATGGGTTTCAACTATAAACCTTCTAGGTCATCAGTCGACGGTGCCAATACCAACATTGGATGGTCTATTCTTTGTAAGATTTGGGGGAAAGCAAAGTATACTAGTAACATATATCTCAAGAGAAAAATTGTATGGAAGAACATTGAAAATTTGGGAGGATATACATGGAGATGAAGATTTCAATTCGATTTCGCCGGATCTTTTTTCTCGAAGCGTCGAGGGCAAGAGGCCATCAGAAATCGCGCGGGCCCTTCAGCTTAGTACTGTCGGGTTCCTTGGGGACATGATCAAGGAACTCGACAGGATAGTGTATGAGGAAGGGCTCATGCTACATGCTGAGCTAGGCAGAAGCTAAATAGTCGAACCATCAGTACTCAAAAAGCGGCAACGGAAGGCCCAGATTTAACATCATAGTTCGTGTAGGTGGGTTTAATCGGTGTGGTCGAAGCCTACTCACTCCTGTCCTTAGAGATGTGGTTCAAACCCTCACCTCGCAAACTTCTTATGCTTCAACCGCTTGGGCTCCAGCGCGTCCGGTCCCAGGCGGCGCTTTTTGTCCTCTTCGTAATCCTCGAAGTTGCCCTCGAACCATTCCACATGGGCGTCGCCCTCGAACGCCAGAATATGCGTACAAATCCGGTCGAGGAAGAAGCGGTCGTGTGAGATGACGACCGCGCAGCCAGCGAAATCGACCAGCGCGTCTTCCAGTGCGCGCAGGGTTTCGACGTCGAGGTCGTTGGTGGGTTCGTCCAGCAGCAGGACGTTGCCGCCCTCTTTCAGCAGGCGGGCCATGTGGACGCGGTTGCGCTCACCCCCTGACAGCAAGGAGACCTTTTTCTGCTGGTCGCCGCCCTTAAAGTTGAAGGACGAGCAATAGGCGCGGGAATTGACCTGCGCGTCGCCCAGCTGAATGATCTCGGCGCCGCCGGTGATCGCCTCCCACACGGTGTCGTTGTCTTTCAGGTCGTCGCGGGACTGGTCGACATAAGACAGCTCGACCGTGTCGCCCAGCGTGATGGTGCCGCTGTCGGGCTGTTCCTGACCGGTGAGCATCTTGAAGAGCGTCGATTTACCCGCGCCGTTGGGGCCGATGACGCCGACGATGCCGCCGGGGGGCAGGGCGAAATCCAGCCCTTCGATCAGTTGCTTGTCGCCCATGTGCTTCGACAGGCCCTCGACCTCGATCACCTTGCCGCCGAGGCGCTGGCCGTTGGGGATGACGATCTGGGCGCGGGTCAGCTTTTCGCGTTCGGACTGTTCGGCCAGCTCGTTATAGGCGTTGATCCGGGCCTTGGATTTGGCCTGACGGGCCTTCTGGCCCTGACGCATCCATTCCAATTCGCGCTGCAGGGTTTTCTGCTTGGATTTGTCCTCGCGGGCTTCCTGCTCCAGCCGTTTGGCCTTTTGTTCCAGCCATGCGGAATAGTTGCCTTCGTACGGAATGCCGCGGCCGCGGTCGAGTTCGAGGATCCAGCCGGTGATATCATCCAGGAAGTAACGGTCGTGGGTGACGATCAGGATGGTACCCTTGTAGTCGATCAGGTGCTGTTGCAGCCATGCGATGGTTTCGGCGTCCAGGTGGTTGGTCGGTTCGTCCAGGAGCAGCATGTCGGGCGCTTCCAGCAGCAGCTTGCAGAGCGCCACGCGGCGTTTCTCACCGCCCGAGAGGTTGGCGATGTTGGCATCGTCCGGCGGGCAGCGCAGCGCTTCCATGCTGACGTCGATCTGGCTGTCGAGGTCCCAGAGGTTTTCCGCGTCGATCGCGTCCTGCAGGGTGGTCATTTCCTCCATCAGCTCGTCCGAGTAATTCTCGGCGATCTCCATGGCGATCTCGTTGAAGCGGTCAACTTTGGCCTTTTTCGCCGCGACGCCCAGCATCACGTTTTCACGGACGGTGAGCGATTCATCCAGCTGCGGTTCCTGCGGCAGGTAACCGACCTTGGCACCTTGGGCGGCCCAGGCCTCACCGGTGAAGTCGGTGTCGAGCCCGGCCATGATCTTCATCAGCGTCGATTTACCCGCGCCGTTGACGCCGACAACACCGATTTTCACGCCGGGCAGAAAGCTGAGGTGGATGTTTTCAAAGCACTTCTTGCCACCGGGATAGGTCTTGGAGACACCCTGCATGTGGTAGACATATTGATAGGCGGCCATGTCGCGTCCTCTGGGTCGGGAAATTGGGTTGAAACGCTGGATATCCGAGCGGGGCGGGCGGGGCAAGCTGGTGGTTTTGTGAATTTCGTCCCGTATCTGCATGGGCTAGGTTTGCCGGGCTGTATGAGGGGCATGAAGTGGTGGAACTGGCGGAACTGATATCAGGCTGGGCGCAACCGGGGCGGGTGGAGTGGATTGGCGTCCGGCCCGAGCGGCGGGTTGGGGTGGAGGTGGTGAGGGAGGCGGTGGTCTCGGCCGATGGGCTCGACGGTGACCGGGGCCGTGCGGGTAAGCGGGCGGTTTCTTTGATCCAGCGGGAGCATCTGGCGGCCATTGGCTCTTATCTGGGGCAAGGACCGGTTGCCCCCGAAACCCTGCGGCGCAATCTGGTGGTTTCGGGGATCAATCTGGCCGCGCTCAAGGGGCGTGAGGTGCAGGTGGGTGAGGCGGTTTTGCGCTTTACCGTGATCTGTGCGCCATGCAGCCGGATGGAAGAGGCGCTGGGCAAGGGCGGCTATTCTGCCGTGCGGGGGCATGGGGGATGGTGCGCCGAAGTTGTCAGGCCGGGGCGGGTTGCGCTGGGCGACGCCGTGCAACCGATTGATTGACAACGCGGCCCGGTTCTGAACATCAGCAGGTTATGGAGCGGTACGACATCCCTTACGCGCGGCCCGGGCAGGTCGTTGGGTTGTTCGGCGGGTCATTCGATCCGCCGCATCAGGGCCATGTGCATGTGACGCGTGAGGCGATGAAGGCCTTTGGGCTGGATCGGGTGTGGTGGCTGGTGTCACCCGGCAATCCGTTGAAAGATCGGGGGCCTGCGCCGATCGCGCGGCGGATGACGGTAGCGCGGCGGGTGATGCAGCATCCGAAGGTCGACGTGACGGATATCGAGGCGCTGGTCGGCACGCGGGCAACGGCGGACACTCTGACAGCGCTCAGGCGGCTTTACCCGCAGGTGCGGTTTGTCTGGCTGATGGGCGCGGACAATCTGGCGCAGTTTCATCGCTGGAAAGACTGGCGGCTGATCATGGACACTGTGCCGGTGGGCGTGGTGGCGCGGCCGGGTGAGCGGATCTCGGCCCGGATGTCACCTGCGGCGCGGGTTTATGCGAAGTACCGGATTGACGGGCAGGCGCGGCACCTTTTGGGGCAGGCGCAGGCTCCGGCCTGGTGTTTCGTGAACGTGCCGATGATCGATGTCAGTTCGACCGAACTCCGGACACGCGGCGAATGGGGCGCAGAAGTGTTGCCGGAATAGCCCCAACGGGCGCATAATCTAACACGGTGGTTGTGTGCTTTTGATCTGTGGGATTTTAATTCGGCTATGGCTGGTCGTTTTTCACGTCGTTTATTTCTGGGGGGATTAGGGGCGTCCCTGATCCCGGCAGCGGGCCTTGCGCAGGCGCCGCTTGTATCGCTTAGGCCGCAGGCGCGCGGGGTCATATTAAGCGGTGCCGAGCGATTGGTGGCCGCAGCAGGCCTGAAGGGCGAGGTTGTGTTTGCGGTTGCGGATGTGGCGACCGGGGCGCAGCTGGAAGTGTTTGGCGAGGGCGCAAGTCTGCCCCCGGCCAGCGTCGGAAAGGCAATGACCGCGCTTTATGCGCTGGACGTTCTGGGGCCGGAACACCGGTTCGAGACCCGTCTGGTGGCGGATGGCCGGATCGAGAAGGGCGTTTTGCACGGCGATTTGATTCTGGTTGGGGGCGGCGACCCGCTGCTGGATACGGATGCGCTGGCTACGATGGCGGCCAATTTGCGCGAGGCCGGGATTATCGAAGTGCGCGGCGCGTTAAGGGTTTACGACGGGGCGTTGCCTTATGTGTTCAGCATCGATCCCGAGCAGCCGGATCATGTGGGCTATAGCCCGGCCGTCAGCGGCATTTCCCTGAACTTCAATCGCGTCCATTTCGAATGGAAACGCGCAGGGAGTGGCTATGACATAACCATGGATGCCCGCAGCGAGCGTTATGTGCCTGCGGTGGATGTCTCGGCCATGCGGGTCGAGGATCGTAGCCTGCCGATCTATACCTATCAGGCAAGCGCGCGGCAGGATCGCTGGACCGTGGCCAAGGGCGCGCTGGGCAATGGCGGGGCCCGCTGGTTGCCGGTGCGCAAGCCCGCTTTGTACGCGGGCGATGTATTTCGCACCTTGGCGCGGTCGAACGGGATCGTTTTGAAGCGCGTTCAGGTGACACGCCAGAGCGTGCAGGGTGTCGATCTTGTGGTGCATCGCAGCGACAGTTTGGATCGTGTCCTGCGCGGGATGCTGAAATACTCGACCAACCTGACGGCCGAGATGGTCGGGCTGGCCGCGACCAGGGCGCGCGGTGTTAACCCGCACACCCTGGCGGATTCGGCAGCCGAGATGAACCGGTGGGCCGCCAGTCGTTTCGGCGTGACAGGAATCGCCATGGTCGATCATTCGGGTCTGAGCGATGCCTCGCGCATGGTACCGGAGGATTTGGTTGCGGCCCTTGTCGCAACACAGAAGTCGGGGATGTTGCGGCCCTTGATGAAACCTTTTGCACTGACCGACCGGAACGGGCGGCCCGTCAAGAACCACCCGATCAAGGTTGATGCCAAGACAGGGACATTGAACTTTGTATCCGGGTTGGGCGGTTTCCTGACGACTGCGGACGGGGTCGATCTGGCCTTTGCGATATTCACCGCCGACGTGGACCATCGCGCAACGATCCCACGCGCGCAGCGTGAGCGCCCGGACGGTGCACGCAGCTGGAACAGCAGATCGCGAAAATTGCAGCGCGCTTTGCTGGAGCGCTGGGGGTCACTTTATGGAAGCTGAAACCTGAAACCCGCCTGAAGCGGGCGTCAGACGGTATGGCGCGCCCTGGCCCCGCGCTCGATCGCGGCCGCGTGCAGGCGGTCGATGTTCAGCTCGTACCGGATTTCTTCCAGCAGGCGCAGTTCGGTTTCGGCCAGCGTTCCGTCAGCGGCAGCGACGTCACAGGCCAGAGCATAGGCCGTTTCGTTCAGGCGTTCGGGCAGGTTGTCCCGGATCAGGCCAAACAGCGCATCCAGCCCGTCTTCCTGTTCGAACAGGTCAAACACGACCTGCGACACGTGGCGCATCCGGTCGATGTCGTACCCGGCGAAGACCGGCAACATGTTCACGGCGACCTCGATCTTGACCAGCTCGGCAGTTCGGATGTTTTCGTCGGAGGCCGAGATCGCAACCATGATCGCCACAAGGCAATCCTGTGGGGACATCGGGTGGGGAACTTGCTCGGTCATTCGGTGCATCCTGCTTGGGGTTCGTCAATGGCGCAGGATAGAAGGGGGGCAGGGCAGGTTCAACATCTTGTTTTGCCCCAACTGTGCGGCAGGTTGAACCGGTCAGGTGTTCATAATCGCCATACCGCTGAGCAAAAGGCCCGCCCCGATCCAATAGCGCAGCCCCAGCGTTTCCCCGAAGAACAGCCACGAGGCGAGGGGGACCAAGACAAAGCTGAGGGCCATGAACGGATAGGCCTGCGACAGCGGCACATGCCTGAGGACGTAAATCCAGAGTATCGTTGCAGTGCCGTAAATCGCCAGCGCGACGAGCAAGAAAGGGTCGAGCAGGGTATGCAACAGCCCCATCGCACCGGTCGCGGTGCGACCCTCGATCCGCCCGCCAGCGAGTTTGAACAATACCTGTCCGACCGAAATCATGACAGGTGTCAGAAGCAGCCCGGTCCAGACCAGTGCTGTGGGTGCGGTTGCGCTCATGCAGCCTGATCCTTGAGGGGCTTTCCGGTGGATTCCTCGGTCGGTCGATCCTCGCAGTAATAGATGTCACGCCCGATATCCTCGCAGGTGTGAAGGCTGGGGCTGGGATGCACGGCGCGCAGAAAGCTGTGGGTGTAGGGAAAGAAATTGAAATGCGGGTTGAAGCTGTAGCGATATTCCCGTTCGCGCGGGACCACGATGATAACCCGCTTGCGCGCGACCCGGCGCAATTCAGCGATGGCACGGCGGTAATCCAGCAGATGTTCGATCACATGGGTGCAGATGACCGTGTCGAAACTGTTATCCTCAAAAGGCAGGTCTTCGATCCGGGCGGCAACATATCTGATGTTTTCGATGGCTTCAGCGTCATCGATAACGAAATCGACACCGGTCATGGCCGTGATGTCCAGGCGCAGGGCGCGGATGCGTTGCAGCAGAGCCCCGGTGCCGCAGCCGACGTCGCAGATGCTGTTGCCAACAATGTCGCTGGCGATCCGGTCAATGCAGGCGTCGGAATTGTCAGTACCATCATGCACGCGCGGGTGTTCCCGGTAGAGCGTTTCGTATTCTTCGTCCGTCAGAAAAGGCGCGCGTTCGCGGAACGCTGCCAGCCGGGTAATGTGTTCCCCCCAGACACGGCGCGCAAGCCAGTGAAAAGCGGCGCTGTCGCGAAGGATCGGCGGGACGATATCCTCGAGCACAAAGCGGATCAGGTTGGTGGTTTCGCGTCGCATCTCGTTTCCTTTGGTCCGGGGAGGTTTCCCGGCGTCTTTCCATCGTAGCACCGCAATGCAAACACGTGAAATATCCGGGTCAGGTCAAAGCCTGTCGCCCGTGTCTTTTATGTTTCGCGCGCCAAACCCATCTTATGAGTGTGGCTGGAGTAAGGCTTGCGGATGGAAAAACCGGTACGGGATTGCGGACGCTCCGGGCGTGGATCAGAGGCTGAGGGCGGGCAGTACAGTCATTTAGCGGCAAAACCCCGTGACAAGGCGGTTTTCCACGGGTTCCGGGCAGTTAAAACACGGGTGCTTTATTGACTCATGCTGCACTGGCACAATAGGAGGAGCCGGTCGGGTTGCGTGGTGCAGCCGCGACCGTTTCCCCAATGGAGCACATTGAAATGTCTGAACTGCGCGAAACCGCGATGTCGTCCAAGGCCTGGCCCTTTGAAGAGGCGCGCCGGTTGCTTAAACGCTATCAGAAAGGTGCTCCGGAAAAGGGGTATGTGCTGTTTGAAACCGGATACGGCCCGTCGGGCCTGCCGCATATCGGCACGTTCGGCGAGGTGGCGCGGACCACAATGGTCAAGCGCGCCTTTGAAGCGCTGTCGGATATCCCGACCAAGCTGATCTGTTTTTCGGACGATCTGGACGGGATGCGCAAGGTTCCCAGCAACGTGCCGAACCCCGAGGCGCTGGAAGAGCATTTGCAGCGCCCGCTGACCTCGGTTCCTGATCCGTTTGGCGAATTTGACAGCTTTGGCGAACACAACAACGCGATGTTGCGCCGGTTCCTTGATACCTTCGGGTTCGAATACGAGTTCTACTCGGCACGCGACTTTTATCGCTCGGGCCAGTTCGACGAGATTCTGAAGCGTGCGGTTGAACGCTACGACGACGTGATGGCCATCATGTTGAAAAGCCTGCGGGAAGAACGCCAGCAGACCTATTCGATCTTCCTGCCGATCCACCCGGAAACCGGGCGGGTTCTGTATGTGCCGATGAAAAAGGTCTGCGCCGAAACCTATACCGTTACCTTCGATGATGAAGACGGCAAGGAATGGACCGTTCCCGTGACCGGTGGCAACGTGAAGCTGCAATGGAAGCCGGATTTCGGGGCGCGCTGGGCGGCACTGGGCGTTGATTTCGAGATGTACGGCAAGGAACACGCGACCAACGAAAAGATCTATGACGGGATCTGCCGGGCCTTGGGTGGCCGCGCGCCCGAGCATTTCAGCTATGAGCTGTTTCTGGACGAGAACGGACAGAAGATTTCGAAATCGTCGGGCAATGGTGTGTCGATTGACGAATGGCTGACCTATGCGCCGACCGAGTCGCTGGCTTATTTCATGTACCAAAAGCCCAAGACGGCCAAGCGGATGCATTTCGACGTGATCCCGAAAGCCTATGATGAGTATCATCAGCAGCTGCGCGCCTATCCGGGGCAGGACCTGAAGGCACAGTTGAACAACCCGGTCTGGCATATTCACGGCGGCGACGTCCCTGAATCGACCCTGATCGTTCCCTTTGCGATGCTGCTGAATCTGGCATCGGTTTCCGGTGCCGAAGACAAGGAGGCGCTGTGGGGCTTTATTCGCCGCTATGCGCCCGAGGCAACGGCAGAGAGCCATCCCGATCTGGACAAGGCTGCTGGTTTCGCCGTGCGGTACTTCAACGATTTCGTCAAGCCGACGCGCAAGCATCGCGCGCCGACGGATCAGGAGCGCGAGGCGCTGGAAGCTCTGAAAGCGGCGCTTGAGGCGTATGATGGCCCGACCGAGGATGAAGCGTTGCAATCGGTGGTCTATGCCATCGGCCGCGAGCGGTTTGATCCAATGAAAGGATGGTTCTCGGCGCTTTATGAGGTGCTGCTGGGGGCCTCGCAAGGGCCGCGCTTCGGGGGTTTTATCGCGCTTTACGGCGTGCCCGAGACCATCGCGCTGATCGACAAGGCACTGGCCGGAGAGCTGGTCTGATTTGACCTGAACCGGCATGGGGCTATCCTTGGCACAGGAGGTGGCCCCATGCGTCAATTATTGCTTGCATTATCCCTGAGCGCCGGGCTGGCGTCGGGCGCGTTTGCGCAGAGTGCCGAGATCGAGGCCAATATCGCGGCGCAGATACAGGCCTTCCGGGCGGATGACTTTGCGACCGCCTTCACCTTTGCCAGCCCCAGCATCCAGCGTCTGTTTCGAAACCCCGACAATTTCGGCGCGATGGTGCGCAATGGCTATCCCATGGTCTGGCGTCCTGCCGATGTGCGTTTTCTGGAACTGCGCGAGGTTGATGGCGCGCTGTGGCAGAAGGTGATGATTACGGACGGTAACGGGCGGGTGCATCTTCTGGACTATCAGATGATCCCGCTGACGGAAGGCTGGAAGATCAACGGGGTGCAACTGTTGGGTGCCGCCGACCCTGCGGCCTGAGGCAACACCACCGTCACGGTGAGATGAGCCGTGGTTAATTCCTTTTCGATATCCAGACTGTCGCGTTCGGGGCGGACCTGAACACGGGGTTTGAACGCGTCGCCGGATTTGCGCGGCGCGATTGGGAAAGGGTTTTCAATGAACAAGGCAATCACCGACGGCATCGTGTTCATGCCGCCTCAATTCGCGAATGGTCTGACCGTCTGGTCTGCGGGGGACGGAACGCCCGGATCGCCCACATATGGCGGGTCCGGCACGGGCGCGTTTGTTCCGGCGGATGCGGATTTTGCCGGTTGTCTTGAGATCCTGAAGGTCAACACAACGCAGCAATTGCGTTACATGGGGCAGACGCCGATCCTGCCCGGTTGCTATTTGCAGATCAAAGCCCGGGTCAAGGCGATCAGTGGACCGTTGCCGTCGGTGCGCATCGCAGCCTGGGCCGGTGGCGCGGGCGATGCGCATGTGGCCGGTGTTGTGGAGCAGGGGCCGGCCACCCAGCTGTCGGGCTATGGCACGGTTCACGAGATCACCGCGATTGTCGGCACCGGCCAACGCCCGGGCGTGGACATGCCCTGGGGGCTGGCCGCCCTTTACGGGCATTTCGGCCTGGATATCGAAGGGGCCAACGGCGCGCTGGTGCGCGTCGATGATCTTGAGATCACCGATGTCACCGGGTTCTTTCTGCGCGAGATGATCAGCCTGGTCGATGTGCGCGACTTTGGTGCCGTTGGTGACGGTGTGACGGATGACTCGGTTGCGTTTGAGGCGGCGGATCAGGCCGCCGGTGGCCGCCGGGTCTTTGTTCCGCAAGGCAGCTATCACCTTGCGGAGAACACCAGCATCGATGCGGAAATTGAATTCGAAGGCACCGTCACCATGCCGGATGACAAGATGCTGTTGCTGACCAAGGATTTCCATCTGCCCGCATATATCGAGGCGTTCGGAGATGAGGAGCTGGCCTTCAAGAAGGCGTTTCAGGCTCTGCTGAACAATTCGGATCATGACTCGCTGGATCTGGGCGGGCGCAAGATTTCCGTTTCCGCGCCGATCGACATGGCCGCTGCGGTTCCCAACAAGCAAAGCGGCTTTTCCACGCGGCGCGTGATCCGTAACGGGCAGTTCGATGTCAAAAGCGGTACCGCCTGGGACACAGAAACCTTCACCTCTGTCGCCACCTATGACCCCCTGGACAAGACACGTCTGACCAATGTCGCCAATGTGGCCAATATTCCGGTAGGATCGCTGGTTGAGGGCAGTGGTGTCGGGCGCGAGGTTTATGTGCGCTCGAAAAACATAGGTGCCGGTGAGATAACCCTGAGTGCACCCATCTATGACGCCGCCGGTACCCAGACCTTTACCTTTCAGTCGTTCAAATACCTGCTGGATTTCAGCGGTTTCGATACGTTGCGGAAATTCGGCATGGAACAGATCGAGTTTCAGTGCAACAGCCGGTGCAGCGGCATTCGTCTGGCGGCCTCGGGCAGCACATTTTCGTTGAAGGACTGTTTTATCAGTCGCCCCAAGGATCGGGGACTGACCTCGACCGCGACGGGGTGCAAGGGGCTGCTGATCGACAATTGCCAGTTCTTGTCCTCAGAAGAAGCGCTTGACGTGACGGACCGGAATTCCATCGGGCTGAACACCAACTCGAACGACGTGAAGCTGCGTCACAATCGGGCGGTGCGGTTCAAGCATTTTGCCGTTCTGGGCGGCGGTACCAACTTGGTTCTGGGCAACCATTTCTTCCAGGGCGATGGCATCCCGCAAGGGGTTCGCACCGCAGGGCTGATCATGATCGGCACCTACAACACCTCGACCATTGCCGAGAACTATGTCGACAACTGCTTTATCGAATGGACCAATGAACGCGATGCGGCACCCACCTATACCAGTGGATTCTCGTTCAGTTCGATGAGCATCACGGACAATATCTTTTTCTCAAGCGATGCACCGGCCTGGTTCAGTTATATCATCATCCGCCCCTATGGCGCTGGCCATTACCTGAATGGCGTGACGGTAACTGGCAACAAGTTCCGCGCCACCAGCGGTTCGATTGAGCGGGCGGAACGGGTCGATACGTCTTTTGCCGATCTGGACAATAACAGGCATTCGAACGTGACCTACCACAACAATACCTATCACGGGATTGGCAAGAGATCCTCGAACCCGCTGCGCGTCCGCAGCCAGCAGAACTCGGTTGCGAATATCTGGGCGGTTTCGGCAAACGGAGAATTGCCATTTGGCGGCCGGGCGCGTGGCTGCGACGGGGTCACTGCCATCGGGTCGCTGACCGGGGTGTTCAACAACCTTGTCTATTCGGCCCCTCATGTTCTGACCGAACAAGGGGTCAGTGGCGACAGTCTTATTCTGCGCTGGCCGGATCACCTGAAAGGCGAAGTCTCGGTCACGATGCGCATGGAGCGTTGAAACAGCGGCTGGTCGCCCATACCGGGTGGCCAGCCGCCTGACAAACGGGCGCAGAAAAGCGCGGATTGGCGCAGCGGCAAGGAAATAGGCGACGTTTCAATCTGATGTGCTAGGCTTGGGGAAAGAAATGGAGAATCCCGATGCCGAAAATCGCCAAAAACGCCAGTGTTCAGACAGTTATCACCACGTTTGAAATGACGCCCGGCACCTGTCAGGACCTTTTGGAGGCGCTGACCGACGCCTATTCCGAGTTCATCTCGAAGCAGCCCGGCTTTGTTTCTGCGGGGCTTCATGTGAATGATGCGCAAACCCGGATTGCCAACTATTCGCAATGGCAACGTCGCGAGGATTTCCTGGCCATGCTGCGGACCCCCGAGATGCGCGACCGCAACCGCAAGATCAACGAGCTGTGCAAGAGCTTTGAGCCGGTCATGTATGACGTTGCAGAGACATTTGGCTCTACCTGACCTGAATCAAAGCCTGCCGTACATGTCTGTTTCAAAGTAAGCCTGCAAAACGGAGGCGCATGCTATGTATCACAACATTCTCGTTCCGATCTCTTTCGATGCTGAAAGAGACACGTCCGGACCGTTGAAACTGGCCCGGGTTCTGGCCACGCCGGACGCGCAGGTCACATTGCTGCATGTGGTTGAGCATATTCCGAATTATGCAATCTCGTACATGCCGGCGGAATATCTGACCGAGGCCCGAAAGGCGATTCAGTCAGAGCTGGATACGCTGGCGTCGCAATTGCCGAATGCAACGGGCGTGGTGGTCGAAGGGCATTCCGGCCGGACCATTCTGGACTGGGCCGAGGCACATCACCCGGACCTGATCATCGTGGCCTCGCACCGGCCGGGGATGCAGGATCTGCTGTTGGGGTCCACTGCGTCCCATATTGTGCGCCACGCCCCTTGTGCGGTGCATGTGGTTCGGTGACGGCCGGACATCACTGGCAGTAAGCAAAATTGTGCCTGTGCGGGCGGTGGTTTTGGGCCGGGCCAGATTTTTTGAACCCGGTGGAACTGCGTTGCCTCGGCTTTGCCACATATTGCCCTTATGGGTCGGGGCATGTTGTTCAAGAAACTAACGCAGGAAGCACCTGATCTGAACCCGCGCTCGGCCAAACGGCATCTGCGCGCCGAGGCGGCGCGGCGGCAGGCGCTGTCCCCGCTGCGGATACTGATCATGGTTCTGCTGCTGCCGCTGACGACCGCGCTGATTGCCACGGGCGTCTTTCTGCGCACCTCGGGCTATGAGCGGGACGAGGCGGTGATCCACCTGATCGCGCTGGCGGGATGTGATGCGACACAGGCCATGGGGATCGGGCCATTCCGCGCAGGGCAGCCGGGCTATCATGAGCGCAACGACCCGGATGGTGACGGGGTGGCCTGCGGGTATGCCGAGCTGGAGCTGCCACGCGCGACCACCGTGCAGGCACAGGACCAGCCGAAGCCGCGCGAACGGTCGGTGGGAAGCGCCAAATTCGTGCGCCCCTGAATTCGGGGGAAGGGTCTAGCCTTTCATCGCCTGTAGCAGTTCCAACAACCCTTTGCGGTCGTCGTCACTGGCATAATCGCCGGTGGCCAGCCGTTCGGCGATACGCAGGCGCAGGCGTTCCTGTTGGGTGCGGACCTCTTCCCCGGCGGTTTCGGCCAGCGTCTTCATGATCACCGCCACGGCCTGTTGGCGTTTGGTGGTGGGGTTGGCGATGTAATCGACAAGGCTCTGCTGGCCGGAATCGAGGATGTTTTCGGCCAGTTCGCGCAGTTGGTCGCCATTGGGCAGCAGCGGGGCGGGGGTCTGTTCGGGGGGCAGGATTTCCGGCAGGTTGCGTGGAACCTCGGCCAGGGCGTTCGCGCCATCGACAAAGGCTTCGGTGATCATCCGCGTGATCTTGATCGCGCGCGGATCCTTGAACAGGGCCGAGGCGATGGCCACGCCGTAATCGGTATAGACCCACGGATTGACCCTCCGCCCGCCGCGGCCTTTGGGTTTTGATATCACATTCTGTGATTGCAAATCGGCAACCTCGGCATCGGTCAGCTGAAAGCGGTAGCCTTCGAACAGGTCGGTGTTTCGCGAGACGGCCTGATTGAAGGCACTGACGGATTTTCCGTAGAACTGCGCCAGATCCTCGGCCAGCACCACACGGGTGCCGCGCACCCTGTGAATGGCGTTTTGTACCTCATGCGCGCTGGGCAGGTTTTTCGGGTTCGTCATGGCAGCCGTTTGGAATCACAATTTGTGATTTCAAACGTGGAGGAGGGTGGGGCGGGGTGCAAGGGTGGAGTGTGGGGATATCCCTGCCCTAAACCTGATAAACCGCGTGCTCAGCCGGGCGTATTGCGCAGATAGGCAAAGCGATAGGCAAGCGCGACGCCGCCTGCGCCGCCGACAATATTGCCGATCGTGACCCAGAACAGGTTACCCATGGCCGCGCCAAAACCGAGGTCGGCACCCGCAAGCGCGCCTTGCGGCAGCAGGTACATATTGGCGACGGAATGCTCGAGCCCCAACAGGACAAACGCTGCAATGGGCCAGAGTACCGCCATGACCTTGCCCACCACCGATCTGGCCGCGAAGCTCAGCCAGACAGCAAGGCAGACCAGCGCGTTGCACAGAACGCCGCGCGTAAAGGCTTGGGTGGCCGAGAGGTCGGCCTTGCCATTTGCGATTGCTGATGCGGTGGCCCCCATGGGCCCGTCCAGCAAACCGGTTGCAGCGAAGGCCAGAGCCAGCGCGATGGCCCCGGCCAAATTCCCGAGATACACGAGGCCCCAGTTGCGCAGCAGGGCGCGCGGCGAGATTTTCCGGTCCACCGCCGCGATGGTCATCAGGGCATTTCCGGTGAACAGCTCGGCCCCGCCGACGATCACAAGGATCAGGCCCAGCGAGAACACGACGCCACCCAGAAACCGGGCTGGTCCAAACCCCGGGTCAACGCCGGTCATGACCATGGTATAGGCGGCCCCGCCGAAGCCGATGAACACGCCCGCGAGTATCGCCAGAGTCAGTGTCTGGCTGACCGTGAGATGTGCCTTGGCAACACCAGCGGTTTCAACCAGCTCGGCGATCTGGGCGGGTTTGTAGGCGTCAATTCCGGTTGGGTTCTGTGTTTGCATGGGACCCACTTTGCCGACGCATTCGCGTTTCGACATTGATTGGGATCAAGCATCCATCGGTGCAAAAACAACCGCACTGGGGGCGAGGCTGCAACCCTGAAGGGACAGCCGCCCGGATGCAGTGCGGTGTATGGTTGAAAATCGGCGCAAATCGCCGGTATCAATGCGAGATTTCGGGTTGTCGTGCTAGGGTGCGCGCGGCGGGGCCGTTCCGGCCGTGTTACATGGCAATTTCGCCAGACGACGGAGGAAAGTGATGTTTGCACGAATTACCCAATACAAAATGAAGCCCGGTACGCGCGAGGCGGCGACGGCGAAGATGAATGAATTGAAATCCGACATCATGGGTATGCCCGGCATGCACAGCTTTACCAACGTGATGAACGAGGATGGTTCAGGCTATGTGATCTCGGTGGTCGAAAGCGAGGCGACCTCGAACGCAAACGCACCCAAAGTGGCCGAGTTGTGGGGCCATTTCGCCGAATTCATGGAAGGCCCACCGACGCCGGTTGGGTACGACGTGATTGCCCATTGGGATAAGGGGTAGCGGTTAGGGCGGGGATAGACCCGCCCTTTCTTTTATTTGGAGAGAACAGCGATTTGGACCTCATGTGGTCTGGCCAGGGTGTTCGGGTTCGTCATGGCAACCGCTTGGAAACACAATTTGTGAATTCAAACGTGGAGCAGTGCGCGCTGGGCTGCAAGGGTGGAGTGTGGGATGTGACTTACCTACTCAGGCAAACGCTCATAACTCTTTCCTTAGTATCACCGCCGTAACGGGTGTTGGACGGCATTGCGATCCAGTCTCTGTGCCGATAACTCCAAAGAAACGGCCAATTCTCGCTGTTACACGCGACGCCATGTGGGGACTGGTAACCGTCGGAGCGTTCTCGAATGGACTTGAACAAAGACGAACGTTCTATGATGCGTAACTCGGATGCTTTCGCGTATCTTTTCATTTGCCATTGCACTTGCAGGCTTTGCAACGCGACCGGACCTATCACTGTAAGCATTGCGCCAACAATAATAGTCGGTATTTTTGCCTTGCCCGGCATGATCGCAGCGGCTGCGGCCACCAAAAACAGTAAAATCAACGCCGCAAAGAAAAAAACAAAAAGTCTCGCGGTTAAAGCATCTCCCAGTAAAAATAGGATTGAGGCGGGCCATACAGCGAGCGCCAGCATTCGTAAGCCGCTAAAGCTCGAATCTACTCCAAGTCCCCAGATGATCATCAAAAGGAGCACGAACCATAGCATTGATATACTTCTGCCGGGCGACGCTTCGCGCCATCCTGCGAGCACACTTACCCATACCCAAACCATTGCTAGGAGTGAAATTGTTCCGAGCAGTCCAACTACAATAAGAAGCGTGATCAAAAAACTTTCCTAAACCGATTGTCTAAGAAGATAGATTTCCTGCTTTGAGGCAAATTGCAACCGTCAGTTGCGTTTTAACCTACCTCTTCCGCCGCTTAACATTCCCACCCCTTTGCCCCGGCCGTCCAGCCGTAGACCGCCCACGCGATTTCACGGCATCTTCCGAGGCTTTCTCGACCGCCCATTGGCGGGCCATGGGGTCGTCGGCGATGGCCAGATCGACCGCTTCCAGGCGTTTGATTTCATCGCGGATGTTAGCGGCCTCTTCGAATTCCAGGTTCTCGGCGGCTTTGCGCATCTGGTCGCGCAGCCCGTTCAGGTGCGCCTCGAGATTGGCACCGTGCATCGGTTTGTCGATGGTGGCGGTGACGCGGTTCATGTCCACGTCGCCCTCATAAAGCCCGGCCAGAACATCCTCGACATTCTTTTTCACGGTCGCGGGCGTGATGCCGTGTTCCTCGTTATAGGCCATCTGCTTGGCGCGGCGGCGGTCGGTTTCGGCCAGCGCGCGTTCCATCGAACCGGTGATCTTGTCGGCATACATGATCACCCGGCCATCGGCGTTGCGCGCGGCGCGGCCGATGGTCTGGACCAGCGAGGTCTCGGACCGCAGAAAGCCTTCCTTGTCGGCGTCCAGAATGGCGACCAGCCCACATTCGGGAATGTCGAGCCCTTCACGCAGCAGGTTGATGCCGACCAGCACGTCGAACGCGCCCAGACGCAGGTCGCGCAAAATCTCGATCCGTTCCAGCGTGTCGATATCGGAATGCATGTAGCGCACCTTGATACCCTGTTCGTGCAGGTATTCGGTCAGATCCTCGGCCATGCGTTTGGTCAGCGTCGTGACCAATGTGCGATAGCCATCGGCGGCGACCTTGCGCACCTCGTCCAGCAGGTCGTCGACCTGCATCGACACGGGGCGGATTTCTACCTGCGGGTCCAGCAGGCCGGTGGGGCGGATCACCTGTTCGGTGAATACGCCGCCGGTCTGGTCGAGCTCCCACGCGGCGGGGGTGGCCGAGACGAAGACGGATTGCGGGCGCATGGCATCCCATTCCTCGAACTTCAAAGGCCGGTTGTCCATGCAGGACGGCAGGCGGAACCCGTGTTCGGCCAGCGTGAACTTGCGCCGATAGTCGCCCCGGTACATGCCGCCGATCTGCGGCACGCTGACATGGGATTCGTCGGCAAAGACGATGGCGTTGTCGGGGATGAATTCGAACAGGGTCGGGGGCGGCTCGCCCGGTGCGCGGCCGGTCAGATAGCGCGAATAGTTCTCGATCCCGTTGCAGACGCCGGTGGCCTCGAGCATTTCCAGATCGAAATTGGTGCGCTGTTCCAGCCGCTGCGCCTCGAGCAGTTTGCCTTCGCCGACCAGCTGGTCGAGGCGCATCCGCAGTTCTTTTTTGATCCCGATGATCGCCTGTTGCATCGTCGGTTTCGGCGTCACATAGTGGGAATTCGCATAGACCCGGATATGGTCCATCGTGTCGGTCTTTTCACCGGTCAGCGGGTCGAATTCGGTGACCTGTTCCAGTTCCTCGCCGAAGAAGGACAGTTTCCAGGCGCGGTCTTCGAGGTGGGCGGGCCAGATTTCCAAACTGTCGCCCCGCACCCGGAACGAGCCGCGCTGAAACCCCTGATCGTTACGGCGGTATTGCTGGGCCACCAGATCGGCCATCACCTGCCGCTGGTCGTATTCGTGACCGACCTTCAGATCCTGCGTCATCGCCCCGTAGGTTTCGACCGAGCCGATACCGTAGATGCAGCTGACCGAGGCGACGATGATCACGTCATCGCGTTCCAGCAACGCCCGCGTGGCCGAGTGGCGCATCCGGTCGATCTGTTCGTTGATCTGGGATTCTTTTTCTATGTAGGTGTCAGAGCGCGGCACATAGGCTTCGGGTTGGTAATAGTCGTAATAGGACACGAAATATTCCACCGAGTTTTCGGGGAAGAAGCCCTTGAACTCACCATATAGCTGCGCCGCCAATGTCTTGTTGGGGGCGAGGATGATGGCCGGACGCTGGGTTTCTTCAATCACCTTGGCCATGGTGAAGGTCTTGCCCGTCCCGGTCGCGCCCAGCAGCACCTGATCGCGTTCCCCGTCCAGCACGCCGCCCGCCAGTTCCTTGATCGCCGTGGGCTGATCGCCCGCCGGATTGAATTCGGTATGCATCACGAATTGCTTGCCGCCTTCCAGTTTCAGACGCGCGCGCACGTCTTCGGTGGTCAGTTGGGTCTTGTCGGAATGGGCGTAAGGCATTGGTAGGCTCCAGGCGTCAGGCCCTTACATTTGTTCTTATTTTGTCCAACTGCAAGGGCCGATCCGGATTCATTGCCCGCTATGCGGTCTGAGGCCGTGCGACGGGTGAGACGGTGTGATGTTCTTGGGTTTGTTTGGCGAGACCCTATTCCGACCTGATGACAGTTTCTGGCATGAGTTCGCAGGCGAGGGCCGCGACAATTGCAATCTTGCCCCCGGGCGCGCTCTGACGCATAAACGGGCTCAGCCAAGTGAGTACGGAGAGGCGACATGCGCGCACGGATCTACCAGCCCGCAAGAAATGCGATGACCTCGGGGATGGCCAAGACCCGCAAATGGGTTCTGGAATACGCCCCGGCCTCGGCGCGCGAGGTTGATCCGCTGATGGGCTGGACGTCGTCCAGTGACACGCAGGCTCAGGTACGCCTGAAGTTCGACACGCGGGAAGAGGCGCTGGATTATGCCAAGGCCCACGGTATCGATGCGCAGGTCAGCGAGCCGCACAAGCGCAAGCCCAATCTGCGCGCGCGGGGCTATGGCGAGAATTTCGCAACCGACCGGCGTGGCCCCTGGACGCACTGAATGATCGAAATCCGCGAGGCTGACCCGACATCGGACGTATTGCGCCCGATAGTGGAGGCGCATTTTGCCCATGGCGAAACTGCGGGACCTGCGGATAGCAACCACACGATGGACGCCGAAGCATTGGCCGGGCGGGGGGTGCGGTTCTGGGCCATTTTTGACGGACAGCAGCCATTGGGGTGCGGTGCGCTGAAGGCGCTGCCCGATGGAACCGCCGAAGTGAAATCGGTGCATATTCTGGCGCAGGCAAGAGGGCGCGGGCTGGCGCGCGTTCTGATGGTGCATCTGGCTGAACAGGCTGGCGCAGAGGGGTGTGCGGCATTGGTTCTTGAGACCGGGGCGAGCCATCTTCGCGAATATGATGCCGCCCGCAAGTTGTATGAGTCGCTGGGATATTCCTATTGCGGGCCTATCTTTGGGTATGTTGACGATCCCAACAGCGCATTCATGCGCTTGCCTCTTGAACCCCGCGGGTAAAAACCGCAAGAAGGGCGCAGCGGTCCCTTAGCTCAACTGGATAGAGCAGCTGACTTCTAATCAGCAGGTTGAGGGTTCGAGTCCTTCAGGGATCGCCATTTGCAAACCAGATCAATTCCGGACAAGTGCCTGCTTTGGTCGGCGCGTCGTGATCTTGTGGCTGTTTGGTGTGGTATGAGGGGCTGGACGAGGGGGTCATGCCAGCCCCTCTAAGGGGGTCACAGAGTGGTAGTATGTGTTCCTTACGTACAATCTAACGTGATTCACCGTGCGGCGATATTGGGGGATTCCCGTAGGTTGGTATTTGCGCGGAAATATGCGTGTCAGGCAGTGCAATCCTGTTGAGATCAGACCGGTTTTTTGCGCGGTATTCGTGTTGAGGCTGTAGAAGCCGCTGGCAAATCCGGGGGTGATGCAAAAAATATATTGCAACCGGTTGCAAAGAAAATCATTGTTACGCACAACAACAAGATTCGGGAGAGCTGCATGTTGAGGGTCGGATTGCTGGGTGCCGGGCGTATTGGGCGCGTTCATGCGCAGGCCATATCTTCCCATCCGGGGAGCAGGCTGTGTGCGATATCCGATGCGCTGCCCGAGGCGGCGAACAGCCTCGCGGATGAATATGGGGCCGAGGCACGCAGTTCAGAAGAAATTATCGCTGATCCCGAGATTGACGCGGTTCTGATTGCAACGCCGACGGATACGCATTCCGACCTGATCGAGGCGGCCACGGGCGCTGGCAAAGCCGTTCTGTGCGAAAAGCCCGTCGATCTGAGCCTTCAGAGGGCACAGGACTGTCTGACAGCCGTCGCGGGGCGCGGCAAACCTGTCATGATCGGGTTTAACCGGCGGTTCGATCCTAATTTTGCGGCTTTAAAGGCCGGTTTGGACGCAGGTGAAATCGGCAAGGCCGAACTGTTGTCGATCACGTCATTTGACCCGGCCCCGCCACCGGTCGCCTATGTAAAAGTGTCCGGTGGACTGTTTCGGGACATGATGATCCACGATTTCGACATGGCGAACTTTCTGATGGGGGATGTGCCCCAGACCGTCACAGCGGTGGGATCGTCGCTTGTGGATGCAGAGATCGGCGCGGCAGGCGATGTGGACACGGCTGTGGTCACAATGACTTACGCAGACGGCCGGATTGCGGTCATCAAGAACTCGCGCCGGGCGGCCTATGGGTATGATCAGCGGGTCGAATTGTTGGGTTCGGAAGGGTTGTTGCAGGCGCATAACATGCTGGAAAACACCGTCGTGAAATCGACGGCAAATGGCGTTGTGGGCGCGAAGCCGACTTATTTCTTTCTGGAACGCTACATGCCGGCCTACCGCGTGGAATGGGCCGCATTTGTTGATGCTGTCGGCGGCGGTTCCGACGTTCCCGTCACGTTGCAGGATGGTGTGGCGGCGCTGGCGATGGCCGAGGCCGCGACCCTGTCAGCGCAGACGGGAATGCCCGTCCGGATGGAGGAAATTTTGAAACCGGTTGCAAAATGACCAAAATTCTTCAAACTAACGACAGCTCGGCCCTGAGCCGCAGCCACTGAGATTCGGCACAGCCGGATGATTGGGGCCGGTACCCCAACAGAAGATCAGACTGAACCAATGGGAGGAAACTGAAATGAAGAAATTCGTTAAAGGTGCACTTGCCGCGGGGGCACTGGCCCTGGCTACACCCGCTCTTGCGCAGGACATCGTGGTCGTATCGCATGGCCAGGCCAATGACGCATTCTGGAACGTCGTGAAGAACGGTGTTGAACAGGCTGGCAAGGATGTCGGTGTGAATGTGGAATACCGCGCACCGGAAACCTTCGACATGGTGGCCATGTCGCAGCTGATCGACGCTGCGGTGAACCAGGAACCTGATGGCCTGATCGTTTCGATCCCGGATGCGGATGCGCTTGGCCCGTCAATCGAACGTGCCGTTGCCGCAGGCATCCCGGTGATCTCGATCAACTCGGGGTCGGATGTGTCGAAACAGCTGGGTGCGTTGCTGCACGTGGGTCAGGACGAGTTTGACGCCGGGAAAGCTGCGGGTGAACAACTGGCTTCGATGGGGGGCAAAACCGCGATCTGTGTGAACCACGAAGTGGGCAACGTTGCGCTGGACCTGCGTTGCGCAGGTTTCGCGGAAGGCTTTGGCGGTAATGTCGAAGTTCTGCCGACCTCGAACGATCCGTCGGAAATCGAGTCGAAGGTCTCGGCTGCTCTTGCTGCTAACGAAGCCGTCGATACGGTTATGGCGCTGGGTGCAAGCTCGGCCGGTGAGCCGACTGTTGCCGCTGTCAAAGCGTCGGGCCGTGATGTGAACGTTGCATCCTTCGACCTGTCGGCCAACTTCCTGCAATCGATTGCGGATGGCGACGCGGCCTTTGCCATTGACCAGCAGCAGTATCTGCAAGGGTACCTGTCGGTGAACTTCATGGGCCTGCACGCCAAATACGGCCTGATGCCCGGTGGCAACGTTCCTTCGGGTCCGAACCTGATCACTCAGGACAAGGCCGCGCAGGTGATCGAGCTGTCCGCGCAGGGCATCCGCTGATCCATACCGCAACCTGAACTAAACGGGGCGGCGCGGTGGCGCCGCTCCCACCCAAGTGGGAGGAAACGATGAGTGACTCAGCGCAAATCGCCGGGGACGAAAGGGTCAAGAAAGAACCTTTCATGACCAAGCTCATGAAACGGCCCGAACTCGGTGCGATGGCCGGTGTCGTTCTGGTGGTCATCTTCTTTGCCATCACAGCAGACGATTCGATGTTTACCCTGGCCGGGGTCATGAATTTCATGACACCTGCGGCACAGCTGGGCATTCTAGCAATCGGTGCGGCCCTTCTGATGATCGGTGGTGAGTTTGATCTGTCCATCGGATCGATGGTGGCGTTTGCGGGCCTGTTCTTCGGCGTCTGCGTGGTGACATGGCATCTGCCACTGATCATTGCGATCCCCATGACATTTGTATTCGCGGCATTCGTCGGAGCAGTGAACGGCAATATCGTCATAAGATCTGGCCTGCCGTCCTTTATCGTGACGCTGGCTTTCCTGTTCATTCTGCGTGGCTTGTCCCTTGTTGGCCTCAAAGCGGCGACCGGAGGGTCGACCCAGTTGCGCGGTGTGCGTGACGTGGTTGAAAACGACTGGCTGGCACCGTTCTTTTCGGGCGAAGCCTTTGGCAGCTTGTTTACCTGGCTGGCGGCCAACGGCATGATTGACACCTTCAAAAGCGGAGCACCCAAGGTGCCCGGCGTTCCGGTCGAAATCCTGTGGTTCATCGTGCTGGCATTGGCCGCCACCTATGTGTTGCTGCGAACCCCGGCGGGGAACTGGATTTTCGCGGCGGGCGGTGACAGCACTGCGGCATCGAATTCCGGTGTTCCCGTGAGCAAGATCAAGGTGTCTCTGTTCATGCTGACCGCCTGTTGCGCTGCATTGGTGGCCATCATTACGGTGATCGACGCGGGCTCGACCGACGCACGGCGTGGTTTCCAGAAAGAATTCGAGGCGATCATCGCTGCCGTGATCGGGGGCTGTCTGCTGACGGGCGGATATGGCTCGGCCATCGGGGCGTTCTTTGGTTCGATCATCTTTGGCATGGTTGTCATCGGACTGACCTATACGGATTTCGATCAGGACTGGTTCCAGGTGTTCCTGGGCGCGATGCTGCTGATTGCCGTTCTGTTCAACAACGCGATCCGCAAACGCGTAACCGGGGAGCGCTGATATGACCGAAGATACCAAGTTCCACCATGGCGATGCGGCAGGCGATCAGGCCCCCATCGTGGAAATGAAGGATATCGAGAAGCACTTTGGCAACATCATCGCATTGGCGGGCGTCAGTTTCGACGTCAAACCGGGTGAATGCCACTGCCTGCTGGGCGATAACGGCGCGGGCAAGTCGACCTTCATCAAGACCATGTCCGGGGTACATAAACCCACCAAGGGCGAGATCTTTTTCGAGGGCAAACCGCTGCATTTTGACACTCCGCGGGATGCGATGGAGGCAGGCATTGCGACCGTGTTTCAGGATCTGGCGATGATCCCGCTGATGAGCGTCACGCGCAACTTTTTCATGGGGCGCGAGCCGACCAAGGGTAAGGGTCTGCTGAAACGGTTCGATGTTGAACACGCGAATGAGGTCTGCATGGAAGAGATGCGCAAGATGGGCATCAACCTGCGCGGGCCGGATCAGGCTGTTGGCACCTTGTCTGGGGGGGAACGGCAGACCGTTGCCATTGCCCGCGCCGTGTATTTTGGTGCCAAGATCCTGATCTTGGACGAGCCGACCTCGGCCCTTGGTGTGCGCCAGACTTCGAACGTTCTGGCCACCATCGACAAGGTGCGCAGTCAGGGCGTCGGCGTGGTTTTCATCAGCCACAACGTGCGTCACGCGCTGGCGGTGGGTGACAGGTTCACCGTTTTGAACCGGGGCAAGACGCTGGGCACAGCAACGCGTGGCGAGATCACGCCAGAGCAGTTGCAGGACCTGATGGCAGGCGGTCAGGAAATGGCCGAGCTAGAAGGATCGCTGGGCGGTACGGTTTAAAGTACAGAACTTGGATGCCCCAATGGGGCATCCATCGGGCCGTGGCACGTGACGCCCCACTTTTTTCAGGCTTTGATACAAAAGCTGGCACCTTCGCAAATGAGAAAACCCGCAGGCCGCCAAAGGCGGAGCTGAGTTGAAAGGGATCATGATGAGCAAGACAGTCCGACTGACCGCGGCGCAGGCTCTGGTGCGCTATCTGGGCGCGCAGATGAACGAGGGCGGAGAGCCCTTTATCGCAGGTGTCTGGGCGATTTTCGGCCATGGCAATGTGGCTGGTCTGGGCGAGGCGTTGCACGGTGTGAAAGACAGCCTGCCCACCTATCGCGGTCATAATGAGCAGACCATGGCGCATTGCGCGATTGCCTATGCCAAGCAGTTGGGGCGCAGGCGGGCGATGGCGGTCACTTCGTCCATCGGGCCGGGGGCCACCAACATGGTTACCGCTGCGGCGCTGGCCCATGTGAACCGCCTGCCGGTTTTGTTGCTGCCCGGTGACGTGTTCGCCACGCGTGGTCCCGACCCGGTTTTGCAGCAACCCGAAGTGTTCTCGGACGGAACCATCAGTGCGAATGACTGTTTCAGACCGGTCAGCCGCTATTTCGACCGCATCACCCGGCCGGAGCACCTGTTGACGGCGCTGCCGCGCGCCTTCCGCACGATGACGGACCCGGCGGATTGCGGTCCGGTGACGCTGGCCTTTTGTCAGGATGTGCAGGCCGAGGCTTATGACTATCCCGAAAGCTTTTTTGAGCCGCGCGTCTGGTATCAGCGCCGAATTCGTCCGGATGAGGGTGAACTGACACGGGCCGTGGCCGCGATTAAGGCAGCCAAGCGCCCTGTGATCGTGGCCGGGGGCGGAGTGCATTATTCGGATGCGACCGCCGCGTTGCAGCGCTTTGCCGAAGCGCACAACGTGCCGGTGGCCGAGACGCAGGCCGGTAAGTCCGCGCTGGCCTGGGATCACCCCCTGAACCTTGGTCCGATTGGCGTCACAGGCGGTGAGCCTGCCAATGATATCTGCGCCGAGGCTGATCTGGTGCTGGGCGTCGGCACCCGCTTTCAGGATTTCACCACCGGGTCCTGGGGATTGTTCGCAAACCCCGAGCGGGAGTTGATCAGCCTGAACACAGCCGCCTATGACGCGGCAAAGCACGGCGCGATGCCGCTGCAGGCTGACGCCCGCGTTGGGCTGGGTGACCTGAGCGACGCGTTGGGCGGTTACCGCGCGCCTGATATGCCTGCAACGCTGAAACCCGAATGGTTTGCCAAGGTCGACGCATTGACCGACGCGCCCGCAGACAGCAATGCGCTGCCCACGGATATGCAGGTGATTGGTGCCGTGCAGCGGGTGGCCAATGAAAACACCGTTGCCATGTGTGCCGCGGGCACGATGCCGGGTGAGTTGCACAAGCTGTGGAAGGCACCGCGCCCCGGTGCCTATCATATGGAATATGGCTTCAGCTGCATGGGGTATGAGGTCGCCGGTGCGATGGGCATCAAGATGGCCCAGCCCGACCGCGACGTGATCTGCTTTACCGGCGACGGCACTTACATGATGGCGAACTCGGAAATGGCGACGGCGGCGATGATGGGGATTTCGTTCACCGTTGTGGTCACCGACAATCGCGGCTTTGGCTGCATCAACCGTTTGCAGATGGGAACCGGCGGGGCCGAGTTTAACAACCTGCTGGATCACGCGGTCGGCGGCGAAAATTCGGTGATCGACTTTGCCAAACATGCCGAAGCCATGGGGGCGACCGCGCTCAAGGTCAGCTCGATCACCGAGCTTGAGGAGGCACTGGCCAAGCGAAGTGACATCAAAGGCCCCTATGTGGTGGTGATCGACACCGATCCCTACCCATCGACCGAATATGGCGGAACGTGGTGGGAAGTGGCGGTGCCCGAGGTCAGCATCCGTCCGGAAGTAAACGAAAAACGTGCGGCCTATGAGGTCGCCATCAAGGAAAGAAACACGAAATGAGCGTGAAGATCGGTATCTCTCCGATTGCCTGGCAGAATGACGATCTGCCGGACCTGACCGCAGCCTACACGATGGAGCAGGCGCTGAAAGAAGCGCGCGAGATCGGCTATACCGGTGTTGAACGGGGCCAGCGGATGCCCGGCGACACCGAAGGGTTGCGCGCCTATCTGGACGCAAACGACATCGCGCTGTGTGGCGGTTGGTGTTCGGGCAGTACTCTGGTCAATGACCTTGAGGCCGAGGTCGCCATCGTGCGCGAGCAGGTGGAACAATTTGTTGCACTGAACAGCCCCTGCATCGTCTATGCCGAATGTTCCAATACCGTTCAGGGGCAGATCGGAACGCCGGTCAATGACCGCCCGAAGCTGTCCAAAGACGAGGTTCTGGCCTATGCGGGCAAGCTGACCGAGCTTGCCAAATGGATGGCAGATCAGGGTATGCCGATGGCCTATCACCATCACATGGGCACGATCATCGAAAGCGAAGATGAGGTGAACTGGCTGATGGAGGGTTCCGGCCCCGAATTGAAGCTGTGTTTCGATACGGGTCATCTGCTGTTTGGTGGCGGCGACGTGATGGCCACGCTGAACCGTTGGGGCGACCGGGTGCACCACGTCCACTTCAAGGACATCCGCCCGGACATCGTGCAGGACACGCGCGAGAACAATCGCAGCTTTCTGGATGCGGTGATCGCCGGCGCGTTCACCGTGCCGGGTGATGGGTGCATCGACTTTCAGGCCGTAGCCAACGCGTTGAAAGCAATGGATTACACCGGCTGGATCGTGGTCGAGGCAGAGCAGGACCCCGCCAAGGCGCCGCCCTATGAGTACTCCAAGCTGGGCTATGACCACATCGTCGAGGTTTGCGGCAAGGCAGGGTTGGAGATCACCGTTTAATCACCGCCCCTCGGGGCAACACCGAAGCCATGAAAGAGGAGTTTGTCATGGTACATCAAGACCTTGGATATGTCGGCTATTTTGACCGGGAATCCTGCGATCTGGATGAATTCAAGGTGTTGACCTCGCAAAACCTGACAGCCGGTGCGGTGCCTCACGCCGCATCGGTGCAAAAGAACGTTCCGATCTATGATATGCGTGCGCTGCGCCCAGCGCTGGAGAAGGCAGATCAAAGAAAAGCGCTGCTGGCGGAATGGGCGTATGTGCTGGACAAGTCGGCGGGCGTGATCGTTCTAAAAGGCGCATTTGCGGATACGTCCGTGATCGACCGGGCGACCGCTGTGTTCCATCAGATCATCGAGGAAGAACGTCAGGGCGGGGCGGGGGAAGGCGACCACTTCGCGGCCTCGGGCGCGAATGACCGGATATGGAACGCATTGCAGAAACAGTGCTTGCGCGATCCCGAGGGCTTTGCGCTCTATTTCGGGAATGTGGCCATTGCAGCGGCTTGCGAGGCGTGGCTGGGGCCGAACTATCAAATGACCGCGCAAATCAATCAGGTGCGCCCCGGCGGCAAGGCACAGCAGGCGCATCGGGATTATCATCTGGGCTTTCAAACCGCCGACAGCGCCGCCCGGTATCCGGCCCATGCCCATCTGGTGACGGCTTCGCTGACCTTGCAAGGCGCGGTTGCGCATTGTGACATGCCCGTGGAAAGCGGCCCAACCAAACTGCTGCCGTTTTCGCAGCTTTATGCGCCGGGATATCTGGCCTTTCACGATGCGGCACACCGGGCGTTTTTCGAAGAGAACTACATTCAGTTGCCCCTTGCGAAGGGGGATGCGGTGTTCTTCAACCCGGCGCTGTTCCACGCTGCCGGGGAAAACAGCAGTACGGATATTCAGCGGATGGCGAACCTGTTGCAGGTCTCATCCGCTTTTGGCCGCGCGATGGAGATGGTTGACCGGCAGTCCATGTCGCAGGCGGTGTTTCCGTCGCTGGTCGCCCTGAAACAACGCGGGGCGCTGAGTGCGGCAGAGCTGAATGCGGCGATTGCTGCAACGGCTGAGGGCTATCCGTTCCCGACCAATCTGGACACCGACCCGCCGATTGGTGGCAATGCGCCTGAAAGCCAGGCCGGCATATTGCACCGGGCCGTGTCGGAAGGGTGGGCCGAGGCTCAGCTGTCTGCCGCGCTTTTGGCCCTGCAAGCACGGCAAGTGGCCTGAGGGCAATACAGGCGGGCCGTTTAGGCCCGCCCAATAAGGAGAACAAGAATGGCAGATCTGCTGAAGAAGCCTATTGGAACCCGTGGCAAGGTACATGACATCACCCCGGACAGTGCCGGATGGCGATATGTGGGTTTTGGGCTGTATCATCTGCAAGCCGGCGACAGGGTGGCCGAGGCGACAGGAGACCGCGAAGTCATTCTGGTGATGGTCGAAGGAAAGGCGCGGATCACCGGGGCTGGGCAGGACTGGGGCGTGTTGGGCGGTCGGATGAACGTGTTCGAAAAGACACCGCCGCATAGCCTGTATCTGCCCAACGGAACCGAGTGGGAGGCTGTGGCGGAAACCGATTGTGTTGTGGCGGTCTGCTCGGCCCCGGGCAAGGGCGGCCACAAAGCGCGCCGGATCGGGCCGGATGGCATCACCCTGACCGAACGCGGCAAGGGTGTGAATACGCGATACATCAACAATATCGCGATGGAGAACGAGGATTATGCCGACAGTCTGCTGGTGACCGAGGTCTTTACGCCCAATGGGCACTGGTCCTCTTACCCCAGTCATCGACATGATGAGGATGATTTTCCCCGCATCACCTATCTGGAAGAGACGTATTATCACCGCCTCAACCCGGCCAACGGGTTCGGAATTCAGCGGGTCTATACCGATGATGGCCAGTTGGATGAGACGATGGCTGTCTCCGATGGCGATGTTGTGACTGTTCCGCGCGGCCATCACCCTTGTGGCGCGCCCTATGGGTTTGAGATGTATTACCTGAACGTCATGGCGGGCCCCCTGCGCAAATGGCGGTTTGCCCTGGCCCCCGAGGTCGAATGGATCATGGAGCGTGACGGATGAGCCAAGACTTCGCCAATTACCCAAGCCTTGCGGGCAAAACGGTTGTCATCACCGGCGGGGCCGGGGGAATTGGTGCGAAAACCGTTCGCGCCTTTGCCGCGCAAGGGGCGAAGGTCGGGTTTCTGGATATCAATGCGGATGCGGGCCATGCTCTGCTGGCGGACCTGGACGGTGAACACGCCTTTGCGCAATGTGACCTGCGCGATATTGAAGGGATGCGGGCCGCGCTGGAGCAACTGGTCGAGGAGTTGGGCGAGGCGGATGTGCTGGTCAACAACGCCGCCCAGGATGACCGCCACGACTGGCGCAAGGTGACGCCGGACTATTGGGATGAGCGGATGGCGACCAATATCCGCCATATGTTCTTTGCCATTCAGGCTGTGGCCCCGGGTATGATCGCCAAGGGCGCAGGTTCGATCGTCAATATCGGATCGAATTCGTGGTGGGAGGCCGGGGCAGGTTTTCCGGCCTATGCCACCGCCAAATCGGCGGTGCATGGCCTGACCCGCACCATGGCGCGCGAATTGGGCGATCACCGCATTCGTGTGAACACGGTGGTGCCGGGCTGGATCATGACCGAGCGCCAGAAGAACCTCTGGGTCACGCCCGAGGCGCTGGCCAAACAGGTCGACCGCCAATGCCTGCCCGATCCGATTGAGCCTGTCTATGTCGCGCGCATGGTGCTGTTTCTGGCCTCGGACGACGCCGCCATGTGCAGCGCGGGCAACTTCATGGTCGAGGGGGGTTCGATCTGAGGACGAAAGCGCGCGTCAACGTTGCGGCGGCGCGCCAAAGGTACGGATGACCATCCGCGCGGCGGCTTCGACCGGATCGTGGGTTTCTTTCAGGATGGTCACGCGGTCAAATCGTTCGGGATCGCGATTGACAGCGTCTCGCAGGGCATTGCCGAAGGCCATGCGCAGCTCGGTTCCGATGTTGAATTTGCAGATCGAGGTTTCGCGGGACAGCTTCATGCGCTGATCTACCGGCACGCCCGACCCGCCATGAATAACCAGAGGCACTGTGGTCATGGCGTCGATCTCGGCAATGCGGGCTTCGTCCAGACCGCCTTCCTTGTTTTGTTGCAGGTGGACGTTGCCGACCGATATCGCCATCGCATCCACACCGCTTTCACGTGCGAACTGGGCGGCTTCTGCCGGGTCGGTGCCGTTTGATCCTTCACCGCCCGAGTACCCGACAAAACCAATCTCGCCTTCGCAGGAAATCCCTGCCGCATGGGCCATCTCGGCAATTGCGGCGGTTTCATCGATGTTTTGCCGCAGGGGCTTGCGCGATCCGTCGAACATCAGGGACGTAAAACCGCTGTCGAGCGCGATCTTGCAGTCTTCGAACGTATAGCCGTGATCCAGATGCGCAACGACCGGAACCGAAGCGTTTTCGGCGAGATGCCGGAACATCTTGCCCAGTACAGGCAGCGGAGTGTGGTCGCGGCAGCTGGGTCCGGCTTGCAGGATCACGGGCGCATTCTCGGCCTCGGCCGCGGCCACATAGGCGCGCATATCTTCCCAGCCGAGTGTGACCAGCCCGCCTACGGCATAGCCCTGTTCATAAGCGGGTTGCAGGACGTCTTTCAGCGTGACGAGGGTCATTTGAATTTCGCAATCATGTCTTTGATGCCGGGAATGGTTTCGATCTGATAGGCATGTGTGGGCTGGAAATACTGCACCAGAGAACGCTGGGTCAGGCCGCCGAGAATGGTGAAATAATACATCTCGTACCCCGGCAAAACGCAGCAGGGGTGATAGCCCTTGTCGATGCAAACGGTCGATCCATCCACGATGTGATAGGCGTCACCCGGCTGGTTATCTTCGCGCTGCAACATCTGAAGGCCCGAGCCCCAGTTGGGCTTGAACCGGAAATTATAGGTCTCATCGTGGCGGGTTTCGTCCGGCAGGCGGTTGGTGTCATGCTTGTGGCTGGGAAAGCCCGACCAGCCGCCCTGACCGACGGTGAACAGCTCGCTGACCAGCAGGCGACCGACCTTGTCGTGTTGCTTTTGGCCAAGGATGTGTTTGATCTTGCGGTGGGTTTTGGTGTCGTCGCTGCCATATTGCACAAGGTCGTGTTCGCGCACATCGAACGGGTCCAGCACCTTGTCATATTTCGCACCGGCAATGAACACCTCGGTCGCGTCAGAAAGGCAGACCATCTGCACCTTTGCGCCGACGGGTACGTAGACGCCCTCGGGCTCGCCATCCCAGACATCTTCGCCCCGGTTGCCCAGCCTGGGGAAGGAAACGCCTTCGACATCCACATCGACGCTGCCGGTTGCAGGGACGATGCAGGTCTCGTAGCCCGGCACCCGGTATTCGAACGCCTCGCCTTTTTTCAGTTTGACGATGTTGAAATAGTTCAGCGGAACGGTCGGATCGCCGGCGTCAACGATGGGCTTGTTCTGATTGTCATAGGGCGCGATATGCATGGGATACTCCTATGTGGTCGGGCCGGGGTGAGAGGCGAGGAACGCGTTCAGTTCGGGGGTCGTGGGCATAGCGGGGGCGCAGCCGGGTTTGGATACGACAATGGATGCGCAGGCGGAACCGCGCATCACCGAGTCTTTCAGCGAGTGCCCCGCCGCGATCGAAGCCAGAAGCCCTGCCATGAAACTGTCACCAGCCCCGACGGGCTTGATAGCGTCCACTGGGTAGATCCCGGTTTTGATTTCTTGCCCATCCGCCAGCGTCACAGCGCCTTTTTCGCCCATCTTGTAAATGACAACCCGGCCCGGTTTCTTGGCAAGGTCCTGTGCCTTGGCAAAGCCCTTTTCCAGACCTCCGGCCATGAAGCCGAACTCTTCATCATTGCCGACAATCAGGTCACTGGCTTCGCCCGCGCGGGACAGAACGTCAGCGGCAATTTCCGGCGAAGGCCAGCTGTAGGGGCGGTAATCAACATCGAAAATGATCGGAAGACCAGCCTTGCGCGCGTTTTCAAACCCTCGGAACGTGGCGCTGCGCGAGGGTTCGGACGCAAAGACGGTGCCAGCCGAAATCAAGGCCGAGAAGGACGAATAATCAACCCTGTCCACATCCGCGTCAGTAACCTGAAAATCGATCGCACCGTTTCGGTAGATGACATTCTGAAAGTTCTCGGTCCGGCTTTCATACAGGGCCAGAGAGGTGCGATACTCGCCCCCCAACACGCGGATATAAGAGGTATCTACCCCGTAATGTTGCAACCGGTTGAGGCAGAACCGACCAATTGCATCGTCCGAGATGGAGGTGATCAAGGATGCCTGGCTGCCCAGCTTGACCAGACCGGCACAGATATTCGCGGACGAGCCGCCAAGATCGGCATGGAACGTATCGGCATCTTCGCTTTTGACACCGACCGGGTCTGCGTAAAGGTCCATACCCGCACGCCCCAGAACGGCAAAGCGGTTTCCTTTGATACCGTCTATCAAAGCGCTCACGTCATGTCCTCCGGCAAAGTGGGTGGGCAAAGTTTGGACCTTGCGTTGAATCGATTCACACGATACTGATTTTGCAACCGGTTGCAAACACAATGTGCGAGGCCATGGCAGATGCCTGAAATCGGAGTGGGAATCGTGGGTGGCGGTTATATGGGCAAGGCCCATTCCGTCGCGATGTCGGCCGTCGGAGCGGTGTTCAACACGGCGTTGCGCCCCCGGCTTGAGGTCATCTGCGCGTCGAGCCCGGACAGTGCCGAACGCTACCGGGCGGCCTATGGATTTCAGCGGGCAACCGATGACTGGTGCATGTTGGTTGAAGACCCCAAGGCCGAGGCAATCGTGATCGCCTCGCCTCAGTCAACACATCGTCAGATCGCAGAAGCAGCTTTTGCCTTGGGTAAACCGGTCTTGTGCGAGAAACCATTGGGCGCATCGCTTGAAGACAGTCGGGCGATGGTTGCCGCGGCAGAGGCTTCGGGGGCGGTGAACATGGTGGGGTTCAACTATATCCGCACACCCGCCAGCCAATATGCCCGCCAGTTGATTGCAGATGGCGCGATTGGTGACATCACGTGGTTCCGGGGCGAACATACCGAGGATTTCTATGCAGATCCGCAGGCCCCGGCCACCTGGCGCACGACCGGTATGGCCAACGGCACAATCGGCGATCTTGCCCCGCATATGGTCAACGGCGCATTGGCCTTGGTCGGGCCCATTGCGCAGGTGATGGCTGATGTTGAGACCGTTCACAAAACCCGCCCCGGTGGTGCGGTAACAAATGACGACCATGCCCAGATGATGTGCCGGTTCGAAAACGGGGTCATGGGAAGCCTGTATTTCAGCCGCGTCGCGACGGGGCGGAAAATGGGCTATGCCTATGAAATATCAGGCACAAAAGGCGCAATCCGGTTCGATCAGGAGGACCAGAATGCGCTGTGGCTGTACAAGCGCGAAGGGCCCGAAGCCGCGCGCGGGTTCACCAAGATCCTGACTGGCCCAGCGCACCCGGATTATGAGCCCTTCTGTCAGGGTCCGGGTCACGGAACCGGCTATCAGGACCAGATCATCATCGAGGCCAAGGACTTTCTAAAGGCCATCCATACCGGCGAGGCGATCTGGCCCACGTTCCGCGACGGGCATGAGGTCAATCGTGTGCTGGCCGCTGCGCTGGCCTCGTCCGATCAGCGGCAGTGGCAGAACATCAGCGATTTCTGATCGCTCTACGTGACAATTCCAATGAGAGACAATGACCATGGCTAAGTTGAGATGGGGCATGATCGGGGGTGGTGAAGGCAGCCAGATTGGCCCAGCACACCGCCTTGGTGCGCAGGCAGACGGGTTGTTCGAATTTGCGGCTGGCGCACTGGATCACCGGCCCGACGTGGGCCGCGAATACGCGCAGCAATTGGGTGTTGCTGCCGATCGTGCCTATGGCGACTGGCAAGAGATGCTGGCGGGCGAAAAAGACCGCGAGGATCGGATTGATCTGGTAACTATCGCGACGCCCAATTCGACCCATTTTGAGATTACCAAGGCCTATCTTGAGGCAGGCTTTAACGTGTTGTGCGAAAAGCCGATGACCATGACGGTGAAAGAGGGCGAAGAGATTGTGCGCGTGGCCGAAGCCTCGGGCAGGATCTGTGCAGTGAACTACTGTTATTCCGCCTATCCGATGGTGCGTCAGGCCCGTGCGATGGTGCGCGCAGGCGATATCGGCAAGGTGCGTCTGGTGGTGACCAATTTCAGCCACGGCCATCATGGCGATGCCACAGATGCGGATAACCCGCGCGTGCGCTGGCGCTATGACCCTGCGACGGCCGGGGTTTCAGGGCAGTTTGCCGATTGCGGCATCCATGCGTTGCACATGGCCAGTTTCATCTGTGACGATCAGGTGAAAACCCTGTCTGCCGACATGGCCTCGACCATCGTCAGCCGTGAGCTGGAAGATGATGCAATGATCAACTTCCGGATGGAGGGCGGCACGGTTGGACGGCTTTGGACGTCATCAGTGGCGATCGGGCGGCAGCATGGCTTTGACATTCAGGTCTTTGGCGAAACCGGTGGGCTGCGCTGGGCATCCGAACAGCCCAACCAGTTGATCTATACTCCGGTCGGCGGGCGTACGCAGATCATCGAAAAGGGCGAGGGCGGTTTGCACGATGAAGTGCAGCGCCTGTCGCGTGTCGCCATAGCGCACCCCGAGGGGTTCCCGCTGGCGGTCGCCAACATCTATTGCGATCTGGCGGACGCGATCCGCGGGGAAAGGCGCGACGGTCTGCCCGGTGCGGCAGATGGGCTGCGGTCCATTGCGGCCGTCCACGCGGCTGTTGCATCGGGCAAGGCCGATGGCGTGTGGAAGGACGCGCGCCCGCCGATGTTTCGCTGATCAGGGGCGGGGCCGCAATGTGCCCCGTTCGATCACGCGGCAGGGGAAAATGCGGGCCTCGGGATAGCGCTGAGGCTCTTTCAGCATCTCGACAACCAGATCGACGGATGAGGTGATGATCTGCTTGATCGGCTGGTGGATCGTTGTCAGGTTGACGCTTTCCCAGCGCGACATTTCCATGTCGTTCAGTCCGATAATTCCAATGTCCTGACCGGGTTTCAGCCCATGATCAGCCAGTGCGGACAATGCGCCTACAGACAGGATGTCATCGCCGCAGAAATACGCTTCGGACGGGGTGTTGGCCAACAGGCGCAACATTTCGGCGCGACCGGCTTCGAAGGAATAAGCCCCTGCGAAACAATGGCTTACTTCGATATCGGGATGATCTGCCAGCTCCTCCATGAACCCGCGATACCGGTCGAGTGCCGAGGTTGCATCTTCAGGCCCGCCCAGATAGCCGACACGCCTGTATCCGCGCGCCAAAAGCTCGCGCGCGGCCATGCGCCCGCATTCAACGTTGTCGATCCCGACCACATGCACTTCGGGCGAGGTGGCCGAGCGGCCAAATGTATGCACCACCGGTACGCCCGCATCGTGAAACGCCTTGGCAAAGCTGGGTGGCAGCGTCGAAGAGGCAACGATGGCCGCGTCAACCGAATACTGGCGCAGCATGCGGACCGAGTTTGCGGGCTCGGTCTCGTCCGTCAGGTTCACGATCAAAGGGCGTAGCCCGCGTTCCTGCAAGGCGCGGGTGAACTGATCGAACACCTCAAGGAAAATCGGGTTGTGAAAGTTGTTCGAAATCAACCCGATCAACTTGGTGCGCCCGGTGGTCAGGGACGAGGCGAGGGCGTTGGGACTGTAGCCAAGCTCTCGCGCGGCCTTTTCAACTTTGCTGCGTGTTTTTGCAGAGACCGAGGCGCCTTCGGTAAAGGTGCGCGACACCGCGGATCGCGATACACCAGCCAAGGCTGCGACGTCTTTCAGGGTCACGCTCACGCAGTGCGGCTCCGGTCGTTGATGGTCAGAGATATCAAGGTGTTTTGCATCAGAGATTCATTATGCACCATCGCAAAAGTCTTGCAACCGGTTGCAGGTCGCACTAGGCGGACGAGATCATCGGCGGCCACCTATGTTTATGAGCGAATGGCGGGAAAGGAAAGACCGGTACAGGCGACGGTTCTCGCAAGAAACACCAAGGATCGAACGCTACCGGTCACGCCCTTAGAACCTTAACGAAAGGCAGGACATTCCACCATCCAGCTTTGCGCAGTCGGTGTTGTCGATTTCTACGACCTCATACCCTTCGAGATCCAACATCTCAGCGGTGCGTGGGAAGCCGGCGGCCATCAGCACCAGATTGTTGAAGCGGATCGCATTGGCGGCAGCTTCCTCTCCGTCCGCAACATGCAGCACCCGGTAGCCCTCAAAACAGCCCGATGCATCCAGCCGTCGGGTCGACAGTATTGTCTCGGCGTCCATCAGCGAACAATCTGTCTTGAAGTGTAGGACGCCCTCGGGCGTGAAAACTTCGCGCAGTTTGTGCCCCCACTCCGAGGTGATTTTCGCCAGCTCGGCGACACCTTCCGCGTCGGTACGGTCTGACCGGCCCACCAGAATTTCGCGACCGGTAACAAGGATATCTCCACCCTCGACATGGCCGGGTCCCTGAATTTCCAGAACCGTGTCGTAGCAGTCGCGAAGGGTCGGCGCCATTTCAGCCACTTCACCCATCCGCGAAGGTGCGCCGGGCCGCATCAATATCGCACCTTGCGGCAGGCAAAGGGCTGTATCCTCGACAAATTGCGCGTCGGGAAACGCGTTCAGGGGATCCAGTTCGATCACCTCTGCTCCGGTGCTTTTCAGTGCTGCCACATATGCCTTATGCGCCGCTGTCATCCCGTCGAAATCCGGGTTTCCGATATCTTCTGCACGTAACCCGCCTGCAATAGTCGGAGCCGGACGGCGGGTAATGGCGCGGGAAAACTCAAAGGTTGGGTCTGACATGTTTCAATCTTTCTGAGCTGCGAATTTCGGAGCGGTGACTTCGATCATTACCGGCCCGTTCTGGGCGGCAGTTTGGCGCAATGCCTGCGCGACAGCCTGCGGTTCAGCTGGAACCGAAGCGAATGGAATACCGTATGACTTGGCCGTCGCTGAAAAATCGGGGGGCGAGGGATCACATCCTATGACTGTCACGCCCGCATCCTGCATTGACGTGGCAATTTCCTGGTATCCGTGGTTGTTCCAGATCACGAAGGTGATCGGCAGGTCTTCGTCGACCGCGGCCATAATTTCAGGCAGAGAAAACTGCGCGCCCCCATCGCCCGCGATGCATATCACACGTGCCGTGGGATCGGCGACCGAAGCGCCGATGGCAGCGGGGATTCCATAGCCCAGCGCGCCGTACCCGGTTGCCGCGTTAAACCAGCCTCCGGCCCGGTCGTGATCGTAGAAAAGATTGCCGGCATAGATCGGTTGGGTGGAGTCTCCGACCATCAGGGTGTTGGGGACCGCAGAACGCATTGCGTTGAGGATTTCCACCTGTTTGCGATAGTCCGGACCAATTTCCGCCCAGGCGGCGTCACGTGTTTTGCTTGCACGTTCCGCGCCATCGCTTTGCTTTGGCTTGTGCGGCAAGGCGTCAACCAGCGCTGATACAGCCAAGTTGACGTCACCTTGAATGATGAGCGTTGCCACATGTCGCGTCAGTTGCTCGCCGCACTGATCAATCCGTATCAACCCTGACATTTTGGCAATTTGGCCGGTGGCATACATATCATAGTCGGTTGGGCCCAGCTCGGTTCCCAGTGCAAGGACGCAATCGGCGCTTTCTATCAAGCCGCGTACGGCGTTCAGGCTGGGGCTGGCCGGAACGGTCAGTGGATGCCTGTGCATCAGGCCGCGCGCGTTGACCGTTTGCACCACGGGCGCATCCAGAGCTTCGGCCAGAGCCTGCAATCCAGCCTCGGAACGTTTTGCGCCGCCGCCCGCCAGAATGACAACGTTCTTCGCTTTGGCCAGTTGCTGTGCGGCTTGTGTAATCAAAGCCGGGTCAATCGGAGAGGCTGAGACAAGCGGTTCGACCTGTGTTTCCTGATAATCAGCCGCTGCGATATCCAACGGAACTTCGATATGCACCGGTCCGGGTCGACTGTTGGCGAGGGTGTGGAACACGCGGTCCAAGACCGGGTCCAGAGCGTTGGTGGCAGAAACGTGTTCGGACAGCAACGCAACGGTCCTGGCCAGTCCCAACTGGTCTGGCAATTCATGCAGATGCCCTAAACCCCTGCCAAGAGATGCGGTTTTGTTGACACCGGACACCACGAGCATCGGTATTGAATCCGCGCGGGCCTGCGCCATCGGCGTCAATATATTGGTTAATCCGGGCCCGGTGATCACAAAGGCCACACCCGGTTTGCCTGACACGCGCGCATAGCCGTCGGCCATAAATCCTGCGCCCTGTTCGTGTCTGGGTGTAATGTGACGAATGCCCGAGCCTGCAAGCCCGCGGTAAAGCTCGACCGTATGAACGCCCGGAATTCCGAAGACGCAGGTCACATCCCTTTGGCGAAGCCTGGCAACCAATGCTTCGCCCACCGTCATTTCACTCATGCAACCTCGCGTGATTTTCTGTTGGCGTGATCGATGAGGCGGGACACCGCAGTGGCAAAGTCGGTGTCACTGATCGTCAGGGCCACTCGCACCCAGTCTTTCAGGCTGTCCCCAAAGGCGGATCCCGGCATGACAGCCACCCCGGTCTGTAACAGGTCCCAGGCATAGGCTTCGCCGTCCAACCCGGTGGCGGAGACGTTGATCATGGCGAACATTCCCGCCTGAGGCCGGTGAACGGTCAGATCCGTTTCTGCTTCGAGGCGATCAGCCAAAAGCGTGGCGCGCGCTGAAAAACGGGCGGCCATGCCGGAGGCAACCTCGGACCCGTCACGGATCGCTTTTTCGGTCATATCGGCGATGAAGGGCTGATTGCCGAAAAGCATGGTCTCGGAATAGGGCAGTAGCGCTTCGCAAAACGCGGCTGGCCCGACACACCAGCCACTGCGGAACCCCGGCGCGGCATGTGATTTCGAGATGGATGATACGCCTATGACACGATCCGCCAGTTCCGGGTCTGCCAGTGGCGACACAAATCTGGCCCCGTCAAAGATCAGTTCTTCATAGACCTCGTCCGAGATAATCCACAAATCATGCGCAATCGCGAGTTGTCCGATCTCGGATAGCTCTTTGGCCGTCAGGATCGCGCCCGTTGGGTTGTGTGGCGTGGTCAGAAGAATGGCGCGGCTGCGCGGTGTTACGCGTACGGCGATATCTTTGGCCTGCATGCGAAACCCGTGTTCCGGGCGCAGCGGTACGGGCACCATTTCCGCCCCGGAAGCACGCACGACCCCTTCGTAGGTTGCATACATCGGATCACCGACCAGAACTTCGTCACCGGCCTCGGCAACGCCGGCCATGGCAGCGAACAGTGCGGTCTGCGTTCCGGGAAAGCACAGAAAATTCTCGGGCCCGAAAACGCGTCCGCGGGAAGCCGAGTAACGGGTGGAAAGCGCGTCAAGCAAGCCAGCTTCGCCACGGCCATTGGAGTAGCCCGTTCGCTGGGCCCGTAGTGAGGTTACGGTGGCTTCGACCAGCGCGTCCGACACCGGCACGTCCGGTTCACCTATCGTCATTTCGACGATGTCCGCTCCGGCCTTGATAAGGTCGCGCGCTTTCAGATGTACGCCCCATTTGGCGCCACCCAAGCCCGCTAACCGTTCTGTCACAGATGTGGTCTTCATGGTTGTTCCACCTCTTTGATCAATGGGATACCGACGATAGCGCTGACGGAATCCAATCCGATCTGCGCCAATTGACCTTCGGAAAATGCATCTGGAAGCGCACCGCCTTCCAGCCAAAGACCGTCGATAACCGCGTTGCAGGCAATGGCCAGTTGCACGGCTTGCGACGTGGTGACTGGACGTCCGGTTTCTTGCAATGCGGCGACGATCAGCTTTTCAAGCTGATCCCGGAAATAGTTATAGGTTTGCTGGTGGATGCGTTGCATTTTCGGATCACGCTGCACCTTGTTCAGGAAGCCGGCCCACAAGGCCACAGCGCTTGGATCAACGATTGGCGGTCGCAGCGACGCATCAACGAAGTTGGTCAACTGAGATACTGCGCTGCCTTTCCCTGACGACGCAGCTGTCTGATCGGTCAGCGTATTCATGTGATGTTCGTACGCGGCCTGAACCAGTTCCTCCTTGGATGAGAAATAGTGCCGGATCAGCCCTTGGGTCACGTTCGCGCGGGCCGAGATCTGACGCACAGTGGCACCCCGAACACCCATCTCGGCGATCAGGTCCAAAGTCGCCAGGATCAGCGCCTCGCGCCGAAACTCGGCAGATTCACGTGTAAATTTACGGCTGTCGTCCTGCACGTCCGGGTCATCCATGGTACGGAATTATTATACACTTGCATAATTGCGAGATTCGAGGCTTACTGCAAGCTGAAAATCAGAAGATTCTTGGATATGGACACAGCCAAAGCAGCATCACCCGCACGCGAAACAACCACGTCTGAAGAGGCGATAAGGGTTGAGGACCTGCACAAGTCTTTCGGCACGCTGGAGGTTTTGAAAGGTGTCTCGTTGACAGCGAACAAGGGCGATGTCGTTGCCATCATTGGGGGTTCGGGCTCGGGCAAATCCACCATGCTGCGCTGTATCAACTTTCTGGAAACACCAAGCTCGGGAAAGATCACCATCGGCGGTGAGCTGGTTGAAATGCATGCCGACGGCAGCCCCTCGAACCGCCGCCAGATTGAACGTATCCGTACGCGGCTTGCGATGGTTTTCCAGCAGTTCAACCTGTGGACACATCGAACGCTTCTGGAAAACGTGATCGAGGTGCCCGTGCATGTCCTTAAGGTACCAAAGGCCGAAGCTGTCGCGCGGGCGCATGACCTGCTGAAAAGGGTGGGGCTGGGGGACAAGGCCGACACCTATCCGGCCTATCTTTCAGGCGGTCAGCAACAGCGCGCCGCCATCGCACGCGCGCTTGCGGTGGATCCTTCGGTGATGCTTTTCGATGAGCCAACTTCAGCGCTTGACCCAGAGCTTGTCGGCGAAGTTCTGACCGTGATCCGGGATCTTGCAGCGGAAGGGCGCACCATGCTGCTTGTGACCCATGAAATGAAATTTGCGCGCGAAGTCGCGAACCACGTCGTCTATCTTTTCGAGGGCCGCATTGAAGAGCAGGGCCCACCTGCCGAGGTCTTCGGAAATCCAAAATCAGAACGATTGAAGCAGTTCCTCAGCTCGGTCGCCTGATCCACTACAAAAAACAACAAAATAAACCTAAAGGGAGTAACAAAATGAACGTCAAGAAACTGCTCGCGTCCGGTCTCGCCGCCGCTGTCCTTTCGGCTGGTGTTGCCAGTGCAGAAGAGGTCAAGATCGGCATCGCGGCCGAGCCTTATCCGCCCTTCGCGTCGCTGGACAGCTCAGGCAACTGGGTTGGTTGGGAGATCGATGTCATCAATGCAGTTTGCGCTGCCGCGGAACTTGACTGTGTTATCACACCGGTGGCCTGGGACGGTATCATCCCCTCGCTGACCGGACAGCAGATCGACGCCATCATGGCCTCGATGTCGATCACCGAGGAACGGTTGAAAACCATTGATTTCAGTGATCCTTACTATAACACACCTGCGGTTATCGTTGCCGATAAATCGATGGATATCGAAGCAACCCCGGAATCGCTGGCGGGTAAAGTCATTGGCATTCAGGCTTCGACGATCCACCAAGCCTATGCGCAGGAATACTTCAAGGATTCCGAACTGCGCGTCTATCAAACTCAGGATGAGGCCAATCAGGACCTGTTTGCCGGTCGGATCGATGCCACCCAAGCTGACAGCATTGCGATGGCCGATTTTGTGAATTCGGATGCCGGTGCTTGCTGCGAAATCAAAGGTGCCGTGAAGGACGATCCAGCCATTTTGGGGCGTGGTGTCGGTGCGGGCGTCCGTAAAGGGCAGGATGACCTGCTTGCGGCGTTGAACAAGGGCATCGCGGCAATTCTTGCCGATGGCACGCACGAGAAGATCACGTCGAACTATTTCTCGACCAGCATCTACTAAGCCGTTGCCGTGACCGGATTTCTGGAATCACTAGGTTTGGCGCAGAGCGCAGAGCTTCTGTCGCTCTCGCCACCGGGGTGGGGGGCCAATCTGCTACGCGGATTGTCCCACTCCTTGCAGATCGCTTTTGGCGCATATGCACTGGGCCTCGTGATCGGATTGTTCGGAGCGTATGGCAAACTTTACGGCGGGAAGGTCACGCGCGACCTTCTTGCCATTTACACGACCGTGATCCGGGCCGTGCCGGAACTGGTCCTGATCCTGATCCTGTATTACGTAGGATCCGATATTATCAACAAAATATCTGCTGCCATGGGTGGTGGCCGGGTTGAGATCAACGGAGTTGCCGCAGGCATTTGGGTGCTGGGCGTCGTTCAGGGCGCGTATGCGACCGAGATTCTGCGCGGTGCCATTCAGGCGGTTCCGCCCGGTCAGATCGAAGCGGCGAAATCCTACGGAATGCCGGCATTCATGACCATGCGGCGCGTCACGATCCCCGCCATGATGAGCTTTGCGGTACCGGGTCTGGCCAACTTGTGGCTGATTGCAACCAAAGACACCGCATTGCTGGCCGTTGTCGGCTTTAACGAGCTGACACTGGAAACGCGCCAGGCGGCCAGCAGCACGCGGGCCTACTTTACCTTTTTCCTGGCGGCGGGCTTCCTTTATCTGATGGTTACGCTGTTTTCGGGTGGGATCTTTGCGCGGATTGAGAAATGGGCCCGTCGCGGCCAACCCGCTCTGAACGGAGGCAGCAGATGATCGACCTCAGATCTCTGATGCAACCTCATCGTATCGTGATGATGCTGATCTTTGCCGGGATCGCGGTTTGGTGCGCGATGACATTGCGGTGGGATTGGATACCCAATTATACGCCTCTTGCATTGAAGGGTATCTGGACCACGCTTTGGTTGCTGGTTGTCACGATCGTTCTTGGATTTTTACTGGCTGTACCCCTTGGATTAGCGCAGGCAGTTGGGCCATGGTACCTTGCGGCACCTGCAAAGGCGTTTTGCACTATCATTCGCGGCACGCCGCTGCTTTTGCAGCTTTGGCTGCTGTATTATGGCCTCGGCTCTCTGTTTCCGCAGTTTCCATGGATACGATCGTCTGATCTTTGGCCGTACCTGCGTCAGGCTTGGCCCTATGCGGTGCTGGCGTTGACACTTTCTTATGCGGGTTACGAAGGTGAGGTCATGCGCGGAGCCTTCAAGGGCGTTGCCAAAGGACAGCTGGAGGCGGCCAAGGCGTTTGGTATGCCAAGGCTGACGATGTTTCGCCGTATCTGGTTACCACAGGCAATCCGCAATGTTCTGCCGACTTTGGGCGGTGAAACCATCCTGCAATTAAAGGCAACACCGCTGGTTGCCACAATAACCGTGGTTGATATCTATGCCGTGTCGTCCCGTGTGCGCGCCGATACGTTTATCGTCTACGAACCGCTTATCCTGTTGGCCGTATTCTACATTCTCGTAGCGGGCGTAATTGCCTTGGTGTTCCACTGGCTGGAGGTAAAGGTTCTAGGAACCGGACGCCGCAATGGGCCCATCGGATAGTACTAGCAAGAAGCCGAAGGAAACTTGCTCTGCGATTAGCGAAGCGGTTATTCGATGAATTGCTCCTAGCGACCGAGATTGCAGGCTTAAGCGTAAAACAGATGTTTGAAACGGGATCAGAAAGGTTGATTTCGTTCGCGATCCGTAAGTTCAACGCGCTTGTGGTACAGCATCTAGGGTAGCTGCACGACAAGAGGGCATGATTGCCAGCGCGGCCATAAGTGAGAGGAACCGCTTGGCGCGATTATTGGCCGGCGACACAATTTGCGTGGTGCTAAGACAAGAGTCTCAACATCAATGCCGATCGGGTACTACCACTATGGTTGTCTTACATTGGTAGAATATTGTGGTTCATCCTGAACAAATTGGTGGGATCGTACTTTCCTTTGATCTTGGAAAGTTTTTCGCCGTTCACACCATAAGCGCCGGTCACGTGGTCTGCCTGGTCTTCAGGCATGAAGTTCACATAGGCACTGCCTGTTGAGTATGGTTTCATCTGTTCGTACAGCTGGCGTGCCCACCCGATGCAGGTGTCATCCTTGTCAGGGTCCTCCCATCGTGTGTGGACATTCATGATGAAATGCGCAGATCTTTGCGGGTAGGCGGTAGAAGCGGGTTCAACGCGGGCCATCGCGCCACCGACATGAGCAATGAAAACCTCGCAAGCGGGATCAGGAAGAGTGGAAATCGCGTCCAGCAGGTCCGTGATGGCGGCCGGGGGCAACGTGTTGAAGTCATGACTTTTCCAATAGTTGCGGACGCCCGGCGACAACAGGGGATCAAACGCCGCCTGCCAGTCCACGAACCTGTGCGGTGAAATGACATCCACAATCGGCTCACCCAGCGCGCGCAAGGCCGACATCGCTTTTTCACCCTCATCCATCGGGCCGCTATAGCACGCCGCGAAAATCAGCACCTCGCGCCCGTGCCACTCTTCCGGCAGGAACGGGAGTGGCGGCGCTTTTCGCATCACGCTCCAGACGGTGAGCTCATCGGGGGAGGTGTCTGCAATGGCCACAAACGCGGAAAGCAGCTCTGGTGCCTTTTCGATCGGGTGCACGATCAGGCCGGACAGGATATCGGGCCCAAGATCATGCAACTGGAATTCGAATGAGGTGACGACACCGAAGTTTCCGCCACCACCACGAATGGCCCAGAAAAGTTCCGGGTGGCTCGTGGACGAGGCGGTGACGATCGCGCCATCCGCCGTCACGACTTCTGCCGACAGAAGGTTGTCGATCGTCATGCCGAATTTCCGCGTCGTCCAGCCAAAACCGCCACCCAAGGTCAGCCCTGCGATGCCGGTTGTCGAATTGATGCCTGTGGGGACGACAAGACCATGGGCCTGTGTTTCGCGATCAACGTCGCCAAGCAACGCACCCGGTGCAACCCGGACAGTTTTGCCGGCAGGGTCCACGTGAACCGAACGCATTTGGGACAGATCCAGCATGACGGCCTTGTCCGCGACGGCGTGCCCTGCAATCTGGTGTCCACCTGATCGAACGGTCATCATGAGGCCTGCTTGTCGGACGAAGTTTATTGCCTTCTGGACATCGCTTGCCCCCATCGCACGGATCACGAAGGCGGGGTAACGCTCGAACATGCTGTTCCAGGTAATCCTGGCTTCTTCATATTCCGGGGTTCCCGGCAGGTAGACCCCACCGCGCAGTGAAGTGTCAAGCGCGTCCAAATCGCCTTGATCCACAGTCGCGATACGTCCGTCGAGTGCTTTCAGGTCAAACATGCTTAAGCCTCCCTTGTTTTAGGAAAGGTTTCGCGCACGGCTGCCTCGTGAGTTTGTTATTGCCCTGAGAAGGGGATACTTGGTTGTGGGGGAAAGCTGGTCGTCAGGCAAATATTCCCGGATCGATCCGATCTACCGGCGTGATGACATCGGCAGGAATGTTTAGACGCTCGGCCGCTTTTCGCAGGCTTTCTTCATCCGGGGCTTCGTAAAGGCAGTATGTTTTGCGCTTATCTGCGCTGAGGAAGGAAAAGATCCATTCAATGCCGACTTCGTCGTTGATTTCTTTGATGTGAATTTTGTCGTTGTCGCTGATATTCAGCTGTTCCGCAAAATTTCGTTCAATGATGTATCGTGGCATTATGCCCCCCAAGCATTTTCCGGACCTTAACTGGCTACCCCTTCGAGCTTTGACTTAAGGGAAACCATACTCAATTTCTGTGATATTGCCAACGCTTCCCCTTCCAGTTGAAACGCCAGTTCCAAATCGCTGGGGCGGCCCTGTTGTCTGAGTGCTGATGCATACGCTGCCTTGGAATGCGCAATCCAAGGTGGGCAATTCATCCGCGTGTCAATCTCGATGGCTTTCCGGAACATCTTCCCGGCAATTTCCCAGTCTTTCAGCACCGTTGCCAGTCTCCCCAAGCGTCTGGCTGCGGCACCTGTGCAAACTGTGGTTGCCCCTGCGGTGATCGTCAGGTCTTCGTAAGGTTGCAGCATACTGTAAAGCGTCTGGGCATGACCCGGATGCCCGACAGCCACGCAGATGTCAGCAAGATAGGACAGAGTTGTTGAATACATGGCATCTGGCGGCAGGTCGAAGCCGTTTTCCGCCATTTCATTCAGTATTCTTTCAGCCGGTTCCGTGTATCCCAGTTCGGCTGCGATAAGGCCAAAACCAGGCTTCCACGAGATGTCTTCGGGACTGTCGGTCATCAGTTTCTTAATCACAGGCGCGACCTCGTGCAGGCGGTTCTGCTCGCGGCGGATGGTAAACATCTGAACGCCGAAAACGCCCTCGACATGTTCGCCGTGCGTTTTTCGACCGATCTTGACCGCTTCGGTGGCGTGCTTTTCAGCCTGAACAAAGTCGCCGTCCATGATTGCAACCATGGCGCGTGCGTGTTTTTGAACCCAATAGAGTTGCAGATGATTGTCCTTTTCGGAAATCGCTGTCAGCAATTCGAGTGAGTTGTCCAACAGGTCGCGGTCGGCCATTTCAGCGCCGACAAACAGGCTGAGCGTCCGGTCGCGGCCCTGATCAATACTGCCAAGGTGTTCCGCTACCTGATGCATGGCGTCCAGGTTTTCACGCCAATGTCGTGCCTCTTGCCCGTTGCGCGCAACGAATGGCGCCCCAAAATGCATCATCATTACCGAAAACTGGGATTTATGATCCCCAAGCTTCGCCGCCAGTTCCATGGATTGCTGACCAAAGCGGGTGCCTACGGAAAACTGGCCGACAAACATATACGCCCGCGCAAGTTGGCTCATCAACCGGCACCGCCTGACTTCGTCATTGTCAGACAGGTCTTTTAGCGCCTTTTCACAAAGGTCAATCGCTTCGTGATGTCGCTTGCTCGTCATCATGCACGAGTCAGCAAAATGATTGGCTGCATCGGCTGCCAGCTCCACATCGTGGAGTTTCTGGGCAGCGTTAGATGCACTTTTCAGAACCGCTATCGCCTCGGACAACTGACCCTGGCTGTCATGGCTGCGGCCAACCAGGATCAAGCCCCTGACCATTTCCCGGCCGGTTTCCGAGTTCAGCTGCTTAGCCGCTTTGAGCGTCTCCTGCGCATTAGTCATCGCTTCCTGGCTGGCTGACCGGGCCAACGCCATTTCAGCCGCAGCTTCCCATTTGTCAAATGCGGCGCGCCATTCTTCTGCTTCTGACAGATGACGGGCCACCAGCTCGGGCCGGCGTTCGATTTCAGCAGATCGCATCGCGATCAGTGCGCGGGCAACGTCTGAATGTTGCTGCCTGCGGGTAGAGCTTAACATGGATTGATATGCCGTATCGCGGATAAGGGCATGGCGGAACACGAAATGCCCACGGTTGTTTCCGCTTTCAAAGATCAGTCCCGTTCGCGATAGTTCTTCGAGGCGAAGATTGATATCTGCGCGTTCCAGCCCCATCGCGGCCCTTAACAAATCTGGTTCAAATTCCCGCCCAATGACTGACCCCGTCAACGCGACCTGTTTGGCCTCGGGCGAAACTGCATCAAGCCGCGCCATCAAGGCGCCCTTCAGCGACGATGGTATGCGGACTTGTCCCTGCTCATCAGCATTCACGATCGCCTGGGTCAATTCTTCGACAAACAGGGGCACACCGTCCGTCTTTTCGATGATCGTCGCGATCAAGGCATCGTCCGGATCCTTGCCAGTGATATTGCGGACCAGATCCGCGACATCAGCAGAACCAAACCGGCGCAGCAGGAGTGTTTGAACATGCGTGTCCCCGTCATCGCGGGCCAGGTCCCACCCGGGTCTGTGGGTCATCAGGATCATCAGGGGAAGATCGGTGCAAATCGCCTTGAACCGCTCCAGCAGGGCTTGCGTCGAGGGATCGATCCAATGTGCATCCTCAACACACAGAATAACCGGGCGCACGCTTGCCCGGACCTGCACCGTATGGATCAGGGTTTGGATCGTTATGTCGCGTTGCTCCTGCGGCGACATCTCGAGAACTTCACGAGCCAGTGCGCTGCGCGGCGCGACCAGCGCCGCAAAGACAGGCAGAACCTGTTCCCAGTCCAGACCTTCCCGGCCTTCCAGCAGCTTCCTGACATGCTCCAGAATTTGATTGTCATCAAAATCCGGTTCAACACCTGCATCCTGCGAGATTCGCTGGGTGACCGGATGAAAGGGACTGCTGGTCAGATAGGGAGAGCAGTTCAGCCTTATCACATCGGCCTGTCCGGTTGCCGTGACATCCGCAAGAAACCCCTCAGTCAGGCGCGATTTTCCTATTCCAGCCTCACCCGACAGCAGAACGACCTCACCATGACCGCTTTGGGCGCGCTGCCACGATTGCAACAGGATCCCCTTTTCGTAGTCCCGGCCAATCATGGTACTGTCGGCGTCATCCTTGTACGACGCGCGAAACCGGCTTTCCGCGCTGCGTTCCGATACGACCTTCAACAAGTTCCGAGGGTCTTTGAACCCCTTCAATTGAGTTGATCCAAGGGTCTCGAACTCGAATATCCGGTGCAAGGCGGCTTCGGTTTCTTCCGCAGACAAAACCACCGAGTTCGGCAGGCCGTGTTCCTGTATCCGCGCCGCCAGATTGACCGCCGGCCCGGTCATGGCACCTTCCTCGTACGAGTTTTCGCCGATCGTGTCGCCGACCACGACATCGCCGCTCGCGATACCCAGTCTGACCGACAAACGCTCACCGTCAGGAGTGTTGAGCTCTTCAACCCGGTGGACGCACTCAAGCCCCGCCTTTATCGCGCGAATGGCGTGATCTTCGTAGGCTGTTGGCCAGCCGAAAAACACAAGAAGACCGTCGCCAAGGTATTTCGCGACATAGCCACCATACCTGCTCACTGCCCCCGCGACGGTATCCTGATAGTTCTGTAGCAGATCCCGCATGTCTTCGGGATCAAAACGGTTGGTCAGCTCTGTCGAGCCGACCAGATCCGCAAACAAGACTGTCAGATGACGCCGTTCAGCCGCGGGCGCGATGGGCTTTTTCGTCGGTGCAGCTTCGCCCTGCACGACATCAACGGCGGATGGCCGAGTATTCTCGCGGGTTGGCTCCCCTGCGGCAGGCGCTGATGAAGACAGGTGACTAGAGCCAGCCAAATCCTGAACTGCCGCAAGGATGATCTTTCGGTGACCAAGACTTACCCCAAGCTCTTTCAGGTCGTCGCCTGTCAGCAGTGGCAGAACCCGCGCATCAATGTCGTTTACCGCAAAAACATCTGCGTACTGACCCAGTCCGAGGTCGTTAAGCCACGTGTCCATTTCATCCGACATATTTGGATCATGCTGAGATACGCGTCACTAATCAAGAAAACGCTATTTACACTGCCGGGCGATCAATGCGCAGCGGACACGGTTTCATGCGCAGCATAGCAATAGATGCCAGTCGCGTAAGACCTTGATACATTGTGGGGAAAGGATGGTGGGTGATGAGAGACTCGAACTCCCGACATCTTCGGTGTAAACGAAGCGCTCTACCAACTGAGCTAATCACCCGTGACGCTGCATGTAGCCAAGCCAGCGGGCGTGCGCAAGAGGGTCTGTGAGATTTTTATTCCGCGATGGGTTGCGGATAGGAAATGCCGCCCCCATCAACGCGTGCCTGGGGTGACCACAGGTTGACGAGGCTGGCCGGGGTGGGTTGCCAGCGCCTGATCTGGATCAGCGGGTGTAAAAGATCAAAGGCGCTTGCAAGCGCCCTATGGCCTCCGATATGCCCGAAGAGACTGCAACTTTCCGGTCGGGAGCACACATGATCCTACCCTTCGCCTGCCGTATCTGGATGGTGGCACTGGTCCTTGGCGCATTTGTGCTGGCTCCGGTCCGGGCCGGGGCAGAAGGGGTTTTGGTTTTTGCCGCAGCCAGCCTCAAGACCGCTTTGGACGAAATCGCGACGGAATACACAGAGCGGACGGGTCACGATGTCACCGTGTCCTACGCAGCGTCTTCAGTGCTGGCGCGTCAGATTCAGCAGGGTGCGCCTGCGGACATTTTCATCTCTGCCAATGCCGACTGGATGGATTATCTGGAACAGCAGGGCTTGTTGCAGCCTGGGACACGGTCGGATTTGCTGGGCAACAGTCTGGTTCTGATCGGCGCTGCGGGGCGTCCTGTTCTGGGTGACATTCGGGTGGTTCATGACCTCAGGGCCGAGCTGGGCGAAGGCTTTCTGGCCATGGCGCTGGTCGATGCGGTGCCCGCCGGTATCTACGGCAAGGCGGCTTTGCAGGGGCTGAACCAGTGGGAGGCGGTGCAGGACCGAGTGGCACAAACCGACAATGTGCGCGCTGCGCTGGCCCTTGTGGCAACGGGTGCCGCGCCTCTGGGGATCGTTTATCGATCGGATGCGCAGGCGGAACAGCGGGTCAGTGTTGTGGCCAGTTTTCCCACCGACCTGCACCCTCCGATCATCTATCCGGCGGCGATGACAGGTAATGCCACAGGTGCGGCGCGGGCTTTTCTGGATCATCTGCACGGCGATGCGGCTTTGGCAATTTTTCAGGAGCAGGGATTTTCCCTGCCGGGCGGGTGATCGCGTTGGATTGGTTGGGCCCCGCTGAAGCTGAAGCGCTGAAGCTGTCGCTGCGCGTGTCTTTCTGGGCGACGCTGGCCACTTTGCCGTTCGGCATTTTTTTTGCCTACATTCTGGCCCGCTGGCGGTTCCCCGGGCGGCAGGTTCTGAATGGTCTGGTGCATTTGCCTTTGATCCTGCCGCCGGTAGTGACGGGGTATCTGCTGTTGCTGACTTTCGGCATTCAGGGGCCGTTGGGGCGGTTTTTGGCCGAGTTCGGCATTGTGGTCGCCTTTCGCTGGACTGGGGCCGCGCTGGCCGCAGGTATCATGGCGTTTCCGCTGATGGTCCGGGCGATACGTCTGTCGATCGAGGCGGTTGACCCGAAGCTGGAACAAGCTGGGGCGACGCTGGGGGCGTCGCGGCCTATGGTGTTTCTGACCGTAACCTTGCCGATGATCCTGCCCGGTGTCATCGCCGGGGCCATTCTGGCCTTTGCCAAGGCCATGGGTGAGTTTGGGGCCACGATTACATTCGTGTCGAATATTCCGGGACAGACGCAGACATTGCCATCGGCTGTTTACGCCTTTTTGCAGGTACCGGGGGGCGAGGCTGCTGCAACAAGGCTGGTCCTGATCTCGATCGTCATCGCCATGGGCGCGTTGCTGCTGTCGGAATATGTGGGACGGCGCGCCGCCGCGCGGGTGGCCGGATCATGAGCTTGTCTGTTCGTTTGCACCATCAGCTGCCGGGGATCGATCTGGAGGTTAGTTTTGACGCCCCACCCGGTGTGACCGTGCTGTTCGGGCGCTCCGGGTCGGGCAAGACCACAATTGTCAACGCGGTGGCCGGATTGCTGCGGCCGCGCGCGGGCAGGGTGGCCGTGGATGACTGGGTGTTGTTTGACACCGATAGAGGGCATTGGCTGCCGCCGCACCGGAGGCGGTTGGGCTATATTTTTCAGGAGGGGCGGTTATTCCCGCATCTGACCGTGCGCCAGAACCTTGCCTATGGCCGCTGGTTCGCCCCCAAAAGCGCGCGGCGTGAAGATCCGGAAAAGGTCATCGAGATGCTGGGGATCGGCCACCTTCTGAACCGCCGTCCAGCCGGGTTGTCAGGGGGCGAAAAACAGCGCGTGTCGATTGGCAGGGCATTGCTGGCCAGTCCGCGGCTGATCCTGGCGGATGAACCGCTTGCGGCGCTGGACGAGGCCCGCAAGGCGGAGATCCTGCCCTATTTCGAGCGTCTCAGGGATGAGGTGTCTGTCCCGATCCTGTATGTGACCCACTCGGCCGACGAGGTGGCCCGTCTGGCCACATCGGTTGTCGCTTTGCAGGATGGCAGGGTCGTCCGCCACGGCCCCGCGTCCGAGGTTCTGTCTGACCCGACTGTGGCACCGGCAGGTGTGCGCGCGATCGGTGCCGTGCTGGAGGTGCAGGTGCTGAAGCACCACACCGACGGGTTGACCGAGCTGAACGCAAATGGCGCGCGTCTGTTTCTGCCACGTATCGGGCAGGAGGTCGGCACGCATCTGCGAATTCGCATTCCGGCGCAGGAGGTGATCCTGTCCGTCCAAAAACCCGAGGGTCTGTCGGCATTGAACGTGCTCAGCGGGACGGTCGACTCGATCCGGTCGGGCGAAGGTCCCGGTGCGATCGTGTCGGTCAGGACACCGGCAGGGACTGTTCTGGCGCGGGTCACGCGCCGGTCGGTTGCGGCGTTGAACTTGCAGCCGGGCAACACATGCCATGCCGTGATCAAGACGGTTGCGCTGGCCCCGCAGAATGTCGGTGGCCGCATCGGGAACGGCACCTGACCTCAGGCAAGTGCGCGGGCTTCGTGTTCCAGCAGGATAAGGCGCGCGGCGCGTCCAAACCCCTGATAGCCAGAGGAGGGACGGTCGGGAAATATTGCGGCCAGTTCCTGAAGCGCGTCGGATGAAAGTGTATGTAGCGCCTCTTCCCCCAGAAACAGGCTTTCTGCTTGTGCCCCATCCGCCGAAAGGATTTCGTGCCGATCCAGCAGGATGTGCAAATACTCGACCGTTTCAACCGAGGTATCGAGCCCTATTCCAGGCCATCGGCACAGGTTCTTGGCGGCAACCAGCGCTTCGGCGGTTCCGAAAAGCAGCTCAACCCAGGGGCCCTTCACCAGAATACGGTGCTGCTGAGACACCAGCAGGTCTCGCGAGGGTGTGTTAGGCCCCAGACTGCCTGCCGAGATGCGAACGGGCCGTATCGCAGGTTCGGTGCGCAATCGGTCGGGCGGGATCGTGCTGCTTTCGATCCAACGAACAGGTTGCAACCCGTGATCGGCTGTCGCCACCTTGTCCCCGACGTTCAGGGACTCGATGGCACGGGGACCGTCCTCAGCCTCGATCAGGGTTCCAGCTGCGAAACAGACGCCTTCGATCCTTATGACCACTTCGACCGGATCCGGAGAGCCGGTAAACGGAAGTGTGACAGGACCGGTTTGCGTTGTCCCTGAGACGCTGATGAAGAAGGAGTCAAAGACAACTTCACCATTGTCGAGGCTGTCGAAATACGTCGGATCGACCGTATAGGTCCACTCTCCGGTATTTGGGTCTATCGTCGCGGTGCCGTTGGCAGGAGGTGTCGCAATCGTCCAGGTTTGGGTCAGCGGCGTGAAGTTTCCGTTGTTCAGGGTGGGTTGCCCCATCGCCACATTGGGTGGGGACCCGGTCACGTCGCCGGTCAATTCACCAGTGATCGGAACTGAAACCAACTAGACCTCGCCTTGTTGCAACACCCGCTCAAATTCCTTTTTTCGGTACAGGCGCATATGAACCTCGCCTGCTTCGTCCCGCGTCCATTCGACAATCCGGTTGCGTGTCATGTCGCTGTCCATTCGGTTGGTGCGCACGCGCGGATGCGGGATCTCTTGCTTGAGGATATCAACAATCTGGCTAGTCTGTCCAAATGGTGCGACAAGGTCGATGATCCAAAAGGATGACCCGCTGGTAAAATCCTTGTCCGTCAGAGAGGTTTCTTTCACCGCATAGCGATACTCGGCCTCGGGGCTGAGACCGGCAAAAGTGACAAATCCGCGGGGAAAGCCATTCTGTCTGAAGATCTGGTATTGGCCCAGACGAAACGGGGTTTCGAACGCATAAAGAACCTGCGCAAGGTTACGTTTCTGGTGCGTTTTCGTAAGCCCCGCGAGATAGAACATCGCACCCAGATCCGCATATTTCTCAGGCGGGAAATCGAACCAGTCTTTTGGAAAGCTCTTGGTCAACGGAATTGCCGATAGTTTGATGTGTTATAAATGCTTTCGGGTAGTGTACTCGTTTCCGGCGATATGAATAGTGGGAATTCCCCAAAAATCTGTGTCCGCGTAGCTGGTGTGCCCCACTTTACTCGTAGGGTGTCGTGGTTATGCTATCGGTATTGGTGCCATTGTTTTGGGATATCTGGATCATGCGTTTTCTCAAGCCATTCATCGCTGCCACATTTATTTTAGCGCCTGCGGTGGCCGGGGCCGTTGGGTTCGGCCTGTCAGTCCGGCCGCAGTTCCGTACCGAGATCACGCCCTTGCCGAACGGCGTTTACGAGGTGAAGGCTGTCGGATCATCCGCGCCTGTCAATTATTGGTGCGGGATCGGAGATTATGCCATTCGCACACTTGGCGTTCCGAACTCGCAGAGGATCTATATCTGGCGGGCGTATGAACCCGGCGTGCGAACAGTGCAGTTCTCCATGACCCCGCCGCCGGGGGCCGATACGAAACCCGGCTATTCGATCACGGTCAAGAAAGTCGGAGCAAACATGTCGGCGGTGTCGGCGCAGAACTACTGCTACGACAATTTCATCACGGACCCGTTCTGATCGTCAGACCCATTTTGCCATCGGCGGCAAGCTCATCAGAACGGCATCCGGGTCATGCCCGGTTTCCAGACCGAACTTTGTGCCCCGGTCATAAACAAGGTTGTATTCCGCATAAAGGCCGCGATGCACCAGTTGGGTGGTCTTGTCCGCCTCTGAGAAGTTCTGAACGCGACGCTTTTCAACCAAGGGCAGGAAGGCGGGCAGAAAGGCTCTGCCAATATCCTGTGTCAGGGCGAAATCCGCCTGCCAGTCACCGGTGCAATAGTCGTCCATGAAGATCCCGCCGACGCCGCGCGCGCGTTTGCGGTGAGGGATATAGAAATATTCGTCGGCCCAGTCCTTGAGGCGCGGGTAATGGGCGGGTCCGTGCGGGTCCAGATGCGCCTTTTGCGTGGCGTGGAAATGCGCGGTGTCCTCGCGATACTCGATGCAGGGGTTGAGGTCCGAGCCGCCACCGAACCACCAGGCATGGGGTGTCCAGAACATGCGTGTGTTCATGTGAACCGCCGGGGTATGGGGGTTCTGCATATGGGCCACAAGGCTGATCCCCGACGCCCAGAAGCGCGGGTCTTCGGTCATTCCGGGGATGCCTTTGCGCGCCGCCATTGCCTGTTGCGCACGTTCGCCCAGCGTGCCGTAGACGGTCGAGACATTGACACCTACTTTTTCAAACACTCGCCCGCCGCGCATGACCGACATCAACCCGCCGCCCGCGTCTGACCCATCGTCCGACTGGCGTTTGGTTTCCTTGACCTCGAACCGCCCGGGTGCGGCATCGGCAAACGGCCCGTTGGTGTGGCTGTCTTCGAGGGCTTCGAACGCTGCAACGATGTCATCGCGCAATTGGCGAAACCAGGCGGAGGCGGTAGATTTTTCTGTTTTGAACATGGGTCTTAATGTGCAGGGGCCGCGACGGGGTCAAGCAGGGTACGGCCACCGTCGATTGTCAGGATCTGCCCGGTGACGAAACCGGCGGCATCAGACGCAAGATATTGCGCGGTTTCCGTCAGTTCCGTGGCCGAGGCGATACGGGCCAGGGGTGTGTGCTTTTCGATATCGACGCGGTAATCGCGATTGTCCTTGAGGGTCGATTGCAGTGATGCGCTCATGACCGAACCCAGCGCAATCGAGTTGACGCGGATCCGCTTCGGAGCCAGCGCGACCGCAAGGGATCGGGTCAACTGGTCCAGTGCTGCGGTCGAGACGGAATAGGCCATCAGATCGGGGTGGGTCCGTCGGGCTGCGATCGAGGACAGGTTGATGATCGTCCCTGCCGGGTTTTCGAGATCGCCGTCGGCCTGCTTGATCATGCGCTTTGCAACCAGTTGGCTGAGCCGCAAGGCGGGCATCAGGTTCTGGTTCAGCAGGGTGCGCATCGAATCGTCATCTGGATCCAGCGGATCAGATGGGATCACTTGCCGTGCACCGTTGACCAGAATATCCACCTGGTCGAACGCATCCAGCGTCGCAGATAACAGGTTGGCAATGGTCAGCTTTTCGCGCAGATCGCCCGCAAAATATCGGATATTGCTGTCTTCGGCTTGTTCTCCAAGTTCGTCGATCAGGCGTTTTTCATCTATGTCGGCAAACATGACATTTGCGCCCGCATCCGCGAAATGCCGCCCGATGGCCAGGCCGATGCCACTTGCCCCGCCCGTTACGATTGCTGTCTTGCCAGCGATGGAAAAGGACATCCGAATCCTCCTGAATTGGGGCGCAGGTTAACGGGCCTTAACGCCGAGGGCGAGAGGCCTGGAATACCTTGAACCGGTTGTCGCCGGCAATTTCACCGACCTGAGCGAAATGTTCGTTCAGTGTAGCTTCGTAGGGAAGGTGCCGGTTGGCGACCATCCAAAGGGTTCCGTTCCGTGTCAGATTGCGGGCGGCGGAGGTTATAAACCCTTGCCCCAAGGCGGGATCCGCGCTGCGTGAGGTGTGAAATGGCGGGTTCATCACAACGGTGTCGATAGGCTCCGGCGCGGTCCAGGATACGGCATCGCTCCAGTGAAAATGCGCCTGGGATTGGGTGACATTAAGCCGCGCGCAGGTCAGCGCCGCATGGTCCGCTTCGACCAGATGTAACGAGCTTACCCCACCGCGTTTCAGGATCTCCGCAGACAGATATCCCCATCCCGCCCCCAGATCCGCCGCGCGGGGGCCAAGCCGGTCAGGCAAGGTCTTCAGTAACAGGGCCGAGGCAGGATCAACTCCGTCCGCTGAAAACACACCCGGTGCCGTGTAGTATCCGCCAACCATCTGCTGTTTCTGCGCGGCCCAGTCCACAAAGGCCAGATCATCGGCCTGAAACCAGAAAATCTTACCATGTGCTTTGGAAATCGGTCCCTCGACCGGAACCCGCTTGCGCACATCCTTCAATATGCTGTCCACACCATCGGTCTTGGCACCGTCGATGACAACCAGGCCGCTCGCCCGCGCACAGGCCTGCTGAATCAGCGACCGTGCCAGTGCTTTGGCGCGGGGCAGAAAGACAATTGCGTCCTGACAAGAGCCGTCCGCGTCGGGCACCGTTTCAAAACCCTGCGCGGTGAAATGGTCATGAAAGGGTTTGAAGGGCTGCACAACTTGCGCCCCGCCCGCCAGCGCAGACAGATCATGATCCGGTGTAGGGCAGATCACACTAAGAGGGGGGGACAGCGTCAGGCCGTTTTGCAAGGCAAGTTCCAGACGAGGGGACATGGGCAATTCCGGCTGAGTGAAGGGAAAACGTCAGGCCAAAGGCCTTACTCTTCGCGTTCCATTGTGCATTGCAAAGGGTGCTGGTGCCTGCGGGCAAAATCCATCACCTGACCAACTTTGGTCTCGGCAATCTCGTGGCTGAAAACCCCGACAACGGCTACACCTTTCTTGTGAACGGTCAGCATGATCTCGAACGCCTGTGCATGGGTCATGCCGAAGAAGCGTTCAAGTACATGCACCACAAACTCCATCGGTGTATAGTCGTCGTTCAGCAACAGGACCTTGTATAAAGGCGGACGCTTGGTTTTTGGGCGTGTCTGTACCAGGACGGACGCGTCACTGTCGTCGTCCGGCTTGTCAGACATCATCCAGGTCATTTCAAGCATCGTGTGCAACTGTCCGATTCAGGCTTGGGGTTTATCTTGGCGCTTATATAACGTGTGCATGGCCGGTGAAAAGAGCAAGCGGACGTAAACAGGATGACGACCAAGCTGACGACAATCGGGTTCGATGCGGACGATACCCTTTGGCATAACGAACGGTTTTTTCAGCTGACGCAGGCTCGTTTTGCTGAACTCTTGGCCGATCATGCCAATCGTGATCACCTGATGGAGCGACTTCTTGCTGCTGAAAAACGCAACATTCAGCGCTATGGGTATGGCATCAAGGGGTTTGTCCTGTCGATGATCGAAACTGCGATCGAAGTTACCGAAAGCCTCGTTCCTGCGTCGGTCATCCGGCAGCTGATCGAAGCAGGGCAAGAGATGTTGGCCCATCCGATTGAGCTGTTGCCCCATGCCCGCGAGGCTGTCGAAGGTGTTGCCGATGCGTATCGGGTTATCCTGATCACCAAGGGTGATCTGATCGATCAGGAACGCAAACTGGCCCAATCCGGGCTGGGTGATCTGTTCGATGGTGTGGAAATCGTTTCCGAAAAGACGCCCGAAACCTATCGGTTCGTGTTCGACCGTCATGGTGATGGCCCGACTGCCGCAATGATGATCGGCAATTCGATGCGGTCAGATGTCGTAGCCCCGATTCAGGCCGGGTGCTGGGGCGTCTACGTGCCCCACGGTCTGGTCTGGGAGGTGGAACATGCCGAAGCCCCTGTCGACAGCCCCCGATTCCGCGAGTTGAGAGATTTGGGCGATCTGACCGATCTGCTGGGCAACCTGAAGTGATGTTGCCTTTTCGCCTCAGTTTCACATAAACCCTGCCGCATCCTGACGCAGTTTCGCCTTTATCGCGCATTTGGTGGTTCTGAGGGGGAATTTCGCAAGATATAGCCTCAGCCCAGAAGCAAATCGAAACTGCGAAAACCTCAGCTTTCGGTTTATTTCATTGGGTCGCTGTGATAGCCTTGGGGACAATAAAATAATTTTTGCTGACCGGGAAAACCCGGCAGCGCGAGGCAGACAGAGGCAAAGATCGTGCAGATTCGGCGGACAGTTCCGGCCCGAATGGGCTTTTTCCTTATAGCGTTGCTATGTGTGCTGGCGTTTGCGCCGCTCAGGTCCATGGCGGCGCCTTATGCAGCTATGGTGATCGACGCCCGAACTGGCGAGGAGCTGCATTCACGCAATGCGGATGCGCGCTTGCACCCGGCCTCGCTGACCAAGATGATGACGCTGTATATCGCGTTTGAGGCGGTGCGAAACGGCGAGATCACGCTGGATACACCCGTTCGGATTACCCAGAAGGCAGCGGCCGAGCCCCCGTCGAAGTTGGGCCTGCGCGCGGGCCAGACGATTGCGTTCCGCTATCTGATCCGTGCTGCTGCGGTAAAATCGGCCAATGACGCGGCTACGGCGATCGGCATTGCCATCAGTGGCTCGGAAGCGGCCTTTGCCCGCCGCATGACCCGAACCGCCAAAGCGATGGGCATGAGCCGCACAACTTTCAAGAATGCGCATGGTCTGACTGAGGCAGGGCACCTGTCCAGCGCGCGCGACATGACCACGCTGGGACGGCATCTGCTGTACGATTACCCGCAGTATTATAACCTGTTCTCGCGCCAATCGACGGATGCCGGTATCAAGACTGTTCCCAACACCAACCGCCGCCTGCTGGCAGCCTATAAGGGTGCGGACGGAATAAAGACCGGATACACACGTGCGGCGGGGTTTAACCTGGTGGCGTCGGCCAAACGCAAGGATGAGCGTATCATCGCAACTGTCTTTGGCGGAAAATCCGGAGAGTCGCGGAACGCCAAAGTTGCGGAACTGCTGGATCTGGGGTTTCGCCTTGCCCCGTCGCGCGCACCCATTCGCAAGCCTGAGCGCCCGGTTTATGCGGGCAATGCCGGGTTGGGGGGCGATACCCAAGTCGCAGCGCTGAGCGGCGCACCGAAATCCAGCCTGCGCCCGCTTGGGCGCCCCAGCGCTGCGACACAGGTTGCAAGTGCGGTTGCGGCATCGGCAGACCAGAACAGCGACCGTATCAGCAGCGGCATTGCCGCAGCGATTGCCGAAGCGGATATAGCCCCAGCCGCCCCACCAGTTGAAACATCCGATACCCGACCGGCGCTGCGCCCGGACAATCTGGTGCTGGCCTCGACCGAGCCCGTCAGCCAGCCAGAGCCCGAGCAGGAAGTGGTTACCCGCCTGTCTTCGTCCGGTGGGCATCTGTGGGGGGTCAATGTGGGCCGCTACACCACACGATATGAGGCCGAGAAGGTTCTGCTGAAAACGGCGCTGTCGGAGATGACCACGCTGGATGGCAGTCTGCGCAAGGTCAGTCAGAGCTCGCGCGGCTTTGACGCGACATTCCAAGGCATGACGCGGGAACAGGCCGATCTGGCGTGTCGCCGCCTGCAAGCCCGCAATGTCACCTGTTTCATGATCGGGCCATCATAAGGTCCGGCATATTCTCTCCTGTTGGGTCTGGGCTGCGGATGACCGCAGCCTTTTTTAATCGAAGACGTGACCGTGCTGATATTGCTCGTCCTGTCCCGCGGCGGCGGTCAGGGCGGCGACATTGTCCTTGGTGAAGAACCCGTCATACTTGTGACACCGTTCGATATATTCGGTGATCAGCAGCGTGTTCTTCGAGTGTTTTGAGAAGATCTGCTTCAGGTTAGGGTCGTCTTTGCATTCGCCCACTACATGCGCCAGGAACGGCACGCCCTTGTCCTTCAGCGTGTTCACGACAAAGTCAACATTCTTTTCCCCGGCGCCATGATCGCCATCCTTGATCTCGACTGCCATGTGATGCAGGCGACGGCCAAAATTGCGGACAAAATCTTCGGTCGGCATCGGCAGCTTGGCGAATGAGTTGACGAAGGACGGCGTGTTATTGGCCGTGAAAACCTTGGCCGGGGATTTCTTGTCATCATCCACATTGGCGTTGCGGTTCACGTTGGTGGACGAGTTCATGTCGAAGATGTTGTAAGCCCCCCAGAAATAGTAGGGCACCATGGTCAGGAATTCGAGGATCGCATCCTCGCGCTCACCCGCCAGCACGCGCGTCGCCAGATGATCAATGCCCAGCATCAAAGGCGCGATTTTGCTATCCGATCCGAAAGCGGCGGCCTGATCCAGCCGGGCTTGTTCCGCGTCGCTCAGCAACACGCGATCACCAAGACCGAGGCTGTCTGTGTCGTTGAAATCATGTGTCGAATATCCGACCCGGTTGCAGGTGAAATCCGAAGGGGTCGTGAACCGGAAGCCGTTCAATGTGTAGAACGGGTTTTCTGTGTCTCCGGCATATTCGAAGCGGATGTTCTGATCCTCAAGCGTCCCGGTCAGTGCCTTCAGATCACTGGCCGCGAAAACCTCGCCAACATACCGCGTTTGGGGTGTGTTGCGGGCCAGCGGGTACATGCGATTGATGCGGGGGATGAAGTCTTCGAAACCGGGGCTGAGCGGGGCCATCACGATCAGCGCGGGATAGTCGGGATGCGAATGCAGGATCGAGAATTTGTGGGTCTGCCCCAGATAGCTGGCGGTGTGGCGATAGGGTGTCATCACGTAAAGCTCGACCAGCGTATCGAACAGCGCGCCGGTTTCGACCTGCATACAGATCGCGCGCATTGGCCCGACCTGATCGGCAATTCCCGAGCTTGTCCGGCGCTCGTAGATTTTCGGCAGGTATTCCGCAAAGAAGTCCGAGTTCTTCTTGTCGCCCCGGGGTTGATAGGACATCAGATCAAAGGACATTCGACTACCTCCTTGCGCGACACCCCAACCGGGGCGAGCTATCGTTTGAAATTGTAGCTTTCAGAACATGTGCTTGCCCGTCATGCTAGGCGCTGAGACCTGTACGGGCAACAGTCGTGAAATTGGGTTGCCGACGTCAACGCATGATGTTCAGCGGGTGAATTTCGTCACATCGACACCGCCCCCGATCAGGTTGTCGCGAACCGAGCGGGCGATTTGAACCGCGGTCGGGCCGTCTCCATGCAGGCAGATCGTGTCGATGGATGTTTCCAGCCGCTTGCCGCTTTCGGTGATGATCGCACCTTCGCGGACCATGTTCAGGATGCGCGGGCCTGCGACCTCGGCATCGTGGATGACGGCGCCGGGCAGGCTGCGATCAACCAGTGTTCCGTCGTCATTATATGCACGGTCGGCGAAAATCTCGCCCACCCAGTTACACCCGAGCTCACGCACGGCCTCTTCCTGTTTTGTCGCGGCCAGCACCATGACGATGATATCGGGATCAACATCCAATGCGCCCTGATAACAGGGGCGCGCCATATTGATATCGGCTGAACACATATTGGCCAGCGCCCCGTGCAGTTTCAGGTGCCGTACTTTGGTGCCAACCGCCGTGGCCATGCCGATTGCGGCCCCCAACTGATACCGGACCAGATTGCGCAGGTTGTCATGGGGCAGCTTCATGTTCCGCCGGCCAAACCCCTGTAGATCGGGAAAGCCGGGATGCGCGCCGATGCCTACGTCGTTTTCGGCCGCCAGTTTCATCGTTGATGCCATCACATCCGGATCACCGGCATGAAACCCACAGGCGATGTTGGCCGAGGTGATGATTTTCAACAGGCTTTCGTCATCGCCCATTTTCCAGGGGCCAAAGCTTTCCCCCATATCGGCATTCAGATCGACGCTTGGCATTGGCACATCTCCTTAGTCGGTGGCAGAGATCACTCCGCCGATCAATTGGTAGGACAACAGATCCGGTATGTCATGGGGATCACGCACCAGTGCCTCGACTATTGAGGGCAGGCGCGCAAGGTCTGACAGGAACGCTTTGTGCATTTCTTCAGCCTGTTCCATGCTGACAAATTCGAACCGGATGTCGCCGCCTGCGGGTGTCTGTGCCGCGCGGGGCATATCGCATGGCAGAACGGTCGCGATACGAGGGTACCCGCCCGTGGTCTGACATTCCGGCAACAGGATGAACGGGTCGCCAGTGCCGGTCATCTGGATATCGCCGGGGGTGATCACCTCGGACAGGATATTCAGCTGGCCCGAGGCGGCAAAGCCATCGCCGTCGCTATCTACCTGCATGCCCATCCGGTTGGCGCGTGCGCCGCGCCGGAAATTGGTTTGGGCAAACCGTTCAAGCGTCGGGCCGTCAAACAAAGATGTCTGAAAACTGGCAACCACATGCAGCACCCCGCCCGAAAACCGCTCGGCAGCAGCCAGTTTCATCCCGCTGTTGCCTGCATCCGGTCCACAGGTCAGCCTGTCGCCCTGCTGTAACGCCCGGCCAATCCGCGCTGTCAGATGGGTGGAGCGGGACCCCAGAAAAACCTCGGCTTCGATGCCGCCGCCCAGATGCAGATAGCCGTAGTTTCCAGCCAGCGTCGCCCCGATGACCAGCCTTTGCCCGGCGATCAGTTGGTGCGACGCGTTCCAGGCCACAGGGCCGCCATCAATGCTGGCCTGCATCCGCGCGCCAGTCAGGGCGATGCGCATGTTATGCGTCGCCTCGAACTCGCCTCCCATCCCGGCCATTTCCAGCGCCGCAAGGTTTGGGCTTTGATCCAGCAACGCCGCCCCTTCGTGCAAGGCCAGAATGTCCGCGGCCCCTGATCGGGACAGCCCCTGATCCAGATAGCCTGTGCGCCCCTGGTCCTGAATGGTGCAGGCCGGGCCAATCCGGTGGACGATCAGGCTCATGGTGCAATCTCCTCACAGGTTGCGCCGCCTGTGCCGTCCTCGTTGTTGGCCTTGATGTGTTCCAGAACGTCGCGGGAAACGGGCTTGAACAACAGCTCATCGCCGGGTCTAAGGGTAAAGGCCTCGGCCCTTTCAGGGCGGAAACACCGAAAGGCGGTCTGTCCGATATGCCGCCACCCGGTTGGTGTCGGCCCGGAAAACAGAACAAATTGCGAGATCGCCAGAACCAAAGCGCCTTCCGGCACCATGGGGGTCAGGCTTTGCAGCCGGGGAATGTTGAACTCGGGCCCCAGAGGTCCAAGGTAAGGCTGCCCCGGAGCGAAGCCGATAGTCAGAACCCGCACGCGGGACTGTCCAAGCCTTCGTATTGCTTCGTCTGGTGTCAGGCCGGCAGCAGCGGCGGCATTGTCAAGCTGGGGCGCAAGGTCGGTCCCGTAAACCGTCGGAACGCGCCACAACCTGCGGCCGGCAGGCAGCGGTGTAGTGTACCAGTCCTTTTGCTCAACCAGTTCCCTAAGCTTTTGCAGCATCTTCTGATGAGAGATGCGCTGCGTGTCGAACCGAACAAAGGCCGAGCCCAGGGAGGCTGACGACTCGGTCACTTCATCCCAGTGCAGACGATCCACTTCGGCCCGAAACGCCAGCGCTGCCCGGTTCGCGGTGTCGGTCATCTTGTCTGCAAAGGTCACCAGCGCGCCATCAAATCCGACGGTTCTGACCAAAGGAAACTGAACATTGCGCGCCATTGCGGATCTGCTTTCGGATCGAAGAGTGAATTGGTGGAACCTGACCGCATCTTTAGGGGATACGCAAGACAGGGCGTTCAATAGCCGACATTGTGCCTGATGCGTCCACATCCCGGCAGGGAGCGACCCGCAGTACAAGGCGTCCGACGGAGGTGAGAGGTTTTTGACCGTATTCTGGCCGCAAATCCGACTCGTTTTCCCGTTTCGAGTCGCCCTGACTTGTATCTTGAAATTGCGGAGTCTCTATATCTTGTGTCGGCCTCTTTTGTTTTTAGGGGCTTGCCGGTCAGATCATGCCTAATAGCACCCGGACGGAAGGGTGGCGGGCAATTGTGATTGCGTATAAGTTATTGAAATTACGTAATAAACAAAGAAAACTCAAAAAAAAGATCAATATCGTCATTTTCCGCTTGCGGGTGGGGAGTCTAATCCGTAAATACCCCTTCACCGGCGCAGCTGAGGTTGGCCTGACGGACTGGAAAGACGGTTG